>NZ_BAABEV010000057.1:0-46445 GCF_039540335.1 Actinomadura verrucosospora
CACGGGCAGATCCTCGACCTCATCGCCGGCGGCGGCGACCCGGCCGAGATCGAGCGCATCGCCTGCGCGCTCTGCCGCCCCACGCTGGGATGCTTGGGGCGTTGGGGTGGCCAGGTGTGGCCGCGGGGCGTCAGTCGTGGAGGATGACGTCGAGGTTCGCGCCGTTCAGTTCGGCGGTGTGGCCGAGGCCGGCGACGGCCTTCAGTAGCTCCTCCGGGGTGCGCGGCGCGGCGCCCGACTTGATCAGGTCGTGGGCGACGCGTCCGCGGGTGGCCTTGGCCATGTGGCTGACGACGGTGCGCTTGGGGACGCCGCCGACGAGGCGCTCCCGGAACACCCGGACGGAGACCGCCGGGCCGGGCGCCTTCCACACCGATGCGTACGGTCCGGACCGCATGTCCACGACCAGGTCGTCGTCCAGGCGGAGGGTCCTGCGCATCGCCGGGCGCCACGACGCCCCCAGGCCGCTTCCAGGCGGCAGTGACACGCCCATGGACAGCCGGTAGGGCGGGACGCGGTCGGTGAGCCTCAGCGCGCCCCACAGCCCCGAGAACACGATGATCTGCCGGGCGGCGGCCTCGGTGTCCAGATCGGCCAGGTCGAGGTTGTCGTAGAGGACGCCGGTGTAGAGCTGCGCCACGGGCAGTGTCGGGGCCTTGCGGAGAGCCTTGTTGCGAGCGAGGGCCTCGTCGGCCTGTCCGGGGGGAAGCCCGAGAACCTCCGCCGCGTCGGCGCCCCGGGACGCCTTCGCCAGGGCCGCCAGGACGCGCCGCCTCGTCGGCGTCAGGCCGGGGAAGCTCAGTGAGGCCAGGTCGAGGGGCGGACCGTCCCCCTCGGTAGCCTTCTTCTCCGACGGCGGCAGCAGGATGTGCACGATCCCCCCGAAAGCGGTGACGGATGGCGCGGTCATTGGACAGGCGTTTGGGCGAACTGGTCGCCGAGGCGTGGCCCGCGCCGTTCGCCCAGGATATGGGCGGCTGGCTGCTGCGCCACGCCGACGGTGTGACCAAGCGGGCCAACTCCGTCCTGCCCGTGCACGACCCAGGGGACGTGGACCTGGCCATCGGGCGGGCCGAGCGCTTCTACACCGAGCTCGGGCTGCCGACCGTGTTCCTGATGGACGCCCAGGCGCGGCCCGAGGGGCTCGACGGAGTCCTTGAGCGGCGAGGCTACGAGCTGGTCGAACCGACGATCGCGATGACGACGGACCTGAGCGGTCCCCGCGAGCGCGGCGGCGTGGACGTCATGGACGCCCCGTCGCGGGAGTGGCTCGATCTGTGGTGGTCGGTGGACGGTCGCCACGACCATCAGCTGCCGATGGCGGAGAAGATCCTCACGGGGGTGGGCGCGGGCTACGCCAGCGTGGACGGTCTCGCCGTGGGGCGCGGCGTCATCCAGGGGAAGTGGCTCGGCGTCTACGCCATGGCCGTCGCGCCGGACGCGCGACGGCGGGGCCTGGGGCGGCGCGTCCTGCGGGCTCTTCTCGGCTGGGGGAGCGAGCGGGGATGCGAGCGGGCGTACCTGGTCGTCGTCGAGCGGAACGCCGCCGCCAGGGCGCTGTACGAATCGGAGGGGTTCGTGCCGGCGGCCGCATATCACTACCGCGTAAGGAATGTCACCGCGAGGTGAGAACCGCGGGGGCGAGCGCATCAGGGCACTGTCCCAATATGGTTACGATATGCAGTCACTCATATACTCTCCGCAGTTATCGCCGCATCGCGCTGCGGGGAGAGGCTATGGAGGAAAAGGGAACGGCGACCGCCGTCTCCGGTGGCCGCCGTCCTTGGCTCGCTCTATTTGGAGGTCTACCGCTCCTCGTCCGGAGCGACAGTCGGGGTTTCGGTAAGCCGGTCGGTCTCGTCCTGTATGTCGGCCCCGTTGGAGCGGAGCGCCTCTGCGTACTTGCGACCGTGGTGGGCGCAGAACAGAAGGTCGCCGCCGCCTACAAGGACCGCACGGACGTAGGCCTGAGCGCCGCAGCGGTCGCATCGGTCGGCGACGGTCAGCGGCTTGGTTGGGGCAAGGGCTCCAGTCACGGCACCTTCCTCATGCTCGGGGTCGGTACTTAGGACAACATCTAACCCGACGTGGGCGTTCCCAACCTGGTTCTTCGTACGCCCACAGCAGAATGGCCCAATAAGTGACCGAGGTCACATTAGGCCGCGTCCCACCGGAACAGGCGCACGGCGATCAAGGCTCCGACGACCGCGACCCCCAGCAGAACGGCGATCTGGGGCAACGCCGAGGTCGGCCCGAGTCCTCTGCCCATCACATTGAGCATGCCCTCGTTGAGATAGCGCAGGGGGAAGATGTACGACAGCGTCCTCATCCAGGTCGGCGAGGCGTCCAGCGGGAAGAACGAGCCGCCGAGGAACGCCATCGGCAGCACGATCAGCTGGGTCACGGCCTGCGCGGTCTCCTGCGTCTTGGCCCACGCGCCGATCAGCATCCCGATCGACAGGAAGGCCAGCACGCCCGCGATGACCATCGGGATCGCCATCCACCAGGCGCCGCTGAGCTTCAGGCCGAACATCGGGAGCTGCGCGACGAGCACGAAGAGCGCGAACTGGACGAGCGCCACGGCGAGGCTGACCGCCACGCGCGCGGCGAACACGGTGGGGATGGGGGCCGGGGAGAGCTGGAGGCGGCGCAGGATGCCCTTGGTCCGCCACGTGACGAGCGTCTGGGACGCCCCGAAGACGCCCGCCGACGCCAGCGCCCAGCCCAGCAGGCTCGGCGTGAAGAACTGGATGGCCTTGAGCGAGTCGTCCTCCACCCGCTGGTCGGTCAGCCGGTAGGCAGGCGGCTTGCCGGAGGCCGAGAGGTTCGCCGACTGGACGACCGAGTTCATCAGCCCCCGCACGGTCCCGGACTTGACCTGGTCGGCCGCCGAGTAGTGGACGACCAGCTCGCCCCCGCGCTGCTCCACGACGGCGTCCGCGTCGCCCTTCTCCACCGTGCGCAGGGCGGCGGCGCGGTCGGCGGCCTTCTCGACCTTCATGACCTTGCCGAGCTCGCCCCCTGCCTGCGCCACCGCCTGGTCGAGGACCGGCGCCTTGCCCACCTCCAGGATCTTCACCTTGGACGTGGACTGGTGGCCGAAGATCCCGCCGAAGACGACCAGGAACATCAGGGGGAACAGCACCGTGAAGAACAGCGCCGTGCGGTCGCGCCGGAAGCCCAGGAACATCGCTCTGGACAGGCTCTTGAAACTCTCGAACGTGCTCACGCCCTGTACTCCCGTCCGGTGAGCTCCAGAAAGACGTCCTCAAGGGTGGCGCCGCGGATCTGGACGCCGTCCAGCGCGTTCTTCGCGGCCATGGCGGCGACCACCGCGGAGGGGTCGCGGGTGGAGATGGTGAGCGAGACGCCGTCGTCCTCGGCCTCGTCCGCGCCCGGCAGGAGCCGCGCGTCGGCCACGTCCAGGACGCCGCTGGCCACGCTGATCCTGGCCGGGGCGTCCAGCCCGCGCACCAGGACCGCGGGCGGGCCGAGCCGCAGGACCCTGCCCGCGTCCATGATGGCGACGCGGTCGCACAGGCTCTCCGCCTCGTCCATGTAGTGCGTGGTCAGGACGATGGTGCGGCCCTCGGTGTTGATCGACCGGAGCACGTCCCACAGGTTGCGGCGCGCCTGCGGGTCCAGCGCGGCGGTGGGCTCGTCCAGGAACACGAGCTCGGGGTCGTGCACGAGCGCGCACGCGATGGACAGGCGCTGCGCCTGGCCGCCCGACAGCTTCTCGACGCGGGTGTCGGCCTTGTCGTCCAGGCCGACAAGTTCGAGCATCGAGTCGGCCTTCTTCGCGGGGACGCCGTAGAGGGAGCCGAACGTCCGCAGCTGCTCGCGCGCGGTCAGCCGCTCGAAGAAGGAGGACGCCTGCAACTGGACGCCGATCCGGGGGAGCAGCTTGGAGTTGCGCGGCCAGGGGGACATGCCGAGCACGGTGAGGTCGCCCTCGTCCGGCTCCCGCAGGCCCTCGATGATTTCCAGGGTGGTGGTCTTGCCCGCGCCGTTCGGCCCGAGGATGCCGAAGAACTCGCCCTCCTCGACGGAGAACGTCACCCCGTCCACGGCTCGGACGTCCCCGTATCGCTTGCGGAGGCCCGAGACCTCGATCGTTTGCGCCATGCGAGGACAGTAGGGATTAATCGGGCTTTCGCGCACCCACCCTCGGGTGGAGGTCCGGGTCCAGAAGTCGGAGTGCGGGTAGCCTGGCGAACCGTACGGGCCCTCCCGCGCCGGCGTGCGGAACGTCGGCGGCGGCGAGCCTTTCGGTGGATTGTCGGCGGCCGGGGGTACCCTGCTGCCGACCGTCCTACCCCCGAGGAGCACACGCACGTTGACCGCCGCGACCGCCGAAGCGACAACCGAAGACCCGCACGGCTACTCCGCCCGGCACCTCTCGGTGCTGGAGGGGCTGGAGGCCGTGCGCAAGCGACCCGGCATGTACATCGGGTCCACCGACAGCCGTGGCCTCGCGCACTGCCTGTGGGAGATCGTCGACAACTCCGTCGACGAGGCCCTCGCGGGCTACTGCACGCACATCAGCGTGACGATGCACGCCGACGGCTCCTTCGAGGTGGGCGACAACGGCCGCGGCATCCCGGTCGACCTGGAGCCCAAGACGGGCCTGCCCGGCGTCGAGCTGGTCATGACGCGGCTGCACGCGGGAGGGAAGTTCGGCGGCGTGTCCTACACCGCCTCCGGCGGCCTGCACGGCGTCGGCGCCTCCGTCGTCAACGCCCTGTCCGCGCGGCTGGACGTGGAGGTCGACCGCGACGGCCACACCCACGCCATCAGTTTCCGGCGCGGCCTGCCCGGCGAGTTCGCCGAGGACGGCCGCCCGAACGCCCGGTTCAAGAAGAAGTCGGGCCTGCGGCAGATCCGCAAGGTCGCCAAGAAGACCACCGGCAACCGCACCCGGTTCTGGCCCGACATGCAGATCTTCCTGAAGGACGCCACGGTCGAGCAGTCCCTCGTCCTCGACCGGATGCGGCAGACCGCGTTCCTCATCCCGGGCCTGACCATCGACGTCCGCGACGAGCGCGGCGAGGAGGTCGTCGACGAGACGTTCCGGTTCGACGGCGGCATCAGCGAGTACTGCTCCTATCTCGCCAAGGACGCCCCGATCGTCGACGTGCTGCGGCTCCAGGGGCGCGGCCACTTCACCGAGACCGTCCCCGTCCTCGACGAGCAGGGCCACCTGACGCCCACCGACGTCGAGCGCGATCTCGAGGTCGACGTCGCGCTGCGCTGGGGCAACGGCTACGACACGATCACCAAGTCGTTCGTCAACGTGATCGCCACCCCGAAGGGCGGCACGCACGTGCGCGGCTTCGACCGCGCCGTGCTCAAGGTCCTCAACGAGCAGCTCCGCGCGGTGAAGCTGCTCAAGAACGGCGACGAGGACGTCATCAAGGAGGACGTCCTGGAGGGCCTCACCGCCGTGGTGACGGTCCGCCTCCCCGAGCCGCAGTTCGAGGGCCAGACCAAGGAGATCCTCGGCACCTCCGCGGCGACGCGCATCGTCTCCCAGGTCGTGCAGCGCGAGCTGCGCGCGATCTTCGAGAACCCGTCGCGCGGGCAGAAGCAGCCGCTGCGCGCCGTCCTGGAGAAGGTGGTCGGCGCGGCCAAGACGCGCATCGCCGCCCGCACCCAGCGCGACAACCAGCGCCGCAAGAACGCCCTGGAGAACTCCGCCCTCCCGGCCAAGCTCGTCGACTGCCGCTCCGCCGACGACCGCAGCGAGCTGTTCATCGTCGAGGGCGACTCGGCCCTCGGCACCGCCAAGCTGGCCCGCAACTCCGAGTTCCAGGCACTGCTGCCCATCCGCGGCAAGATCCTGAACGTGCAGAAGGCGTCCGTCGCCGACATGCTGAAGAACGCCGAGTGCGCCGCGATCATCCAGGTGCTCGGCGCCGGGTCGGGGCGGACGTTCGACGTCGAGGCCGCCCGCTACGGGCGCGTGGTGATCCTCGCCGACGCCGACGTCGACGGCGCGCACATCCGCACGCTGCTGCTCACGCTCTTCCACCGCTACATGCGGCCGATGCTGGAGGCCGGGCGGATCTACTCCGCCGTCCCGCCACTGCACCGCATCGAGCTGGTCAAGCCGCGCAAGGGGCAGGACAAGTACATCTACACCTACTCCGACGCCGAGCTGCGGCAGCGGCTCGTCGAGCTGGAGCGCAAAGGCCAGCGCTGGAAGGAGCCGATCCAGCGCTACAAGGGCCTCGGTGAGATGGACGCCGACCAGCTGGCCGAGACGACGCTCGACCCCCGGCACCGGGTGCTGCGCCGCGTGCGCATCGAGGACGCCGAGGAGGCGGGCAAGGTGTTCGACCTGCTCATGGGCAGCGAGGTCGCCCCGCGCCGCGCGTTCATCACCGCCGGGGCCACCGAGCTGGACGTGGAGCGCATCGACACCTGACCGGGTCTCTCCACCCTGGGGTGGAGTGCGGGAAGTCCAGCCGTGCGGCGATCCGCGCGAGGGCCGTCCCGTCCTACCCTCGGGGCATGAACACGCTGGACGACGTCCTCCCCGCCGCCGTCGCCGCCCCCTCGGTCCCGTGCCGGCGGTGGCGGGCGGGTCTCGCCGACGCGCGCCGCGCGCACGCCGTGCCCCTCGTCGCCATGCCCCTTGTCGCCGTGCCGGTCGGCGTGGCGCCATGAGGATGACCCGTGTCGTGATCGCCGGGGCCCTGGTGACCTGGGTCCTCACCGCCTACATACGCGGGATGCTCAGGGCCGATCCCGCTCCGGCGCTGCACGGCGCCGGCCTGGCACTCGTCGTGCTCAACGTGGTCATGTTCGCCTTGCTGGGGAGCGGCATCTGGGTCGGGCGCAAGAGCGAGACGCGGCACCGGCGTGCGGGCGTGGCCCTTCTCCTGGCGGCCATCGGTTCGGCGCTGGCGCTGTACGCGCTCGCCCCCGACTCCGGCACCGGGTTCTTCTTCTCCATGGCCGGGCTCTGGATGCTGCTGATGTGGCTGCCGATGCCGGGGGGCATCGCGGTGAGCGCGCTGACGGTCGCCGCGATCGGCGGTCTGGGGGAGGCGTTCGGCTCCGGCGGCGCCGACGTCGGTCAGATGGCGGCGGTCGCGGGCATCACGCTGGGCGCGCTCGCGAGCCGCCGGGGCAAGGCCGCGCAGGAGGCGACCCGCCGCGCGGAGGCGGCCAACGCGGTTCTCGCGGAGCGGTCGCACCTCGCGCGGGAGATCCACGACATCCTGGCCCACTCGCTGTCGGCGCAGATCGTCCACCTGGAGGGGGCGCGGCTGCTGCTGGCGCGGGACGGCGACCGCGCCCAGGCCCTGGACCGGGTGGAGCGCGCGCGGAACCTCGCCCGGTCCGGCCTGGAGGAGACGAGGCGGGCCCTGGCCACGCTGCGCGGGGAGATCCCGCAGCCCAAAGAGGTCATCCAGGAGCTCGCGGAGGAGTTCCACGCCAGCACCGGGCGCCCCTGCGACGTGCACGTGACCGGCGCGCCGCGCGAGCTGCCGCCGCAGGCCGGGCTCGCGGTCGTCCGGACCGCGCAGGAGGCGCTCACCAACGTCCGCAAGCACGCTCCCGGCGCGCGCGCCCACGTCGCCTTGCGGTACCTCGCCGGCAGGGTGGAGCTCGAAGTGACCGATACGGGCGGCACCGAGCCCGTCGAGGAGCCGGACGGCGGCGGCTACGGCCTCGTGGGCATGCGGGAGCGCGCGGAGCTGATCGATGGGACGCTGGTGACCGGACCGGACGGCAAGGGATTCCGCGTGTCCCTCAGCGTGCCGGCCTGACGGGAGGGCGAGCGGTGAGCGACACGGCGAGGATCCTGGTCGTCGACGACCAGACCGTGGTGCGGGAGGGCCTGGTCCTCCTGCTGGAACTGCTGCCGGGCATCGAGGTCGCGGGGGCGTGCGGCGACGGTGAGCGGGCCGTGGCGATGGTCGCCGAGCTGCGTCCCGACGTCGTCCTGATGGACCTGCGCATGCCGCGGATGGACGGGGTGGAGGCGACGCGCCGGATCAGGGAGGCGCACCCGGACGTCGGGATCGTCGTCCTCACCACCTACGCCGACGACGAGTCGATCTTCGCCGCGCTGCGCGCCGGGGCCCGCGGCTACCTCACCAAGGACGCCGACGCCGACGAGATCGCCCGCGCCGTCGCCGCCGTCCGCGGGGGCGCGTCGCGGCTGGACCCGGCCGTCCAGCGCCGGCTGGTCGAGGCCGTGGCGGCCGGCGAGGCCCCCCGCCGGGCTTCGGGCTCCGGGCTGCCGGACGGCCTGACCAGGCGCGAGGCGGAGGTGCTGGCCCTCATCGCCCGGGGGCGCTCCAACGCCGAGATCGCGGGCGACCTGTTCATCTCCGAGGCGACCGTCAAGACGCACATCAACAACCTGTTCGCCAAGGCGAACCTCCGCGACCGGGCCCAGGCCGTCACCTACGCCTTCCGGCACGGACTCGGCGGATGATCTTCGGTCAGGGTCCGGCAAGGGCCGGGTCAAGCCCCCGTCGCGCGCGCCCGCGCGGCCCCAGCATGGGACCGTGCTGAGAACCTGCATGATCGCGGACTACCTGCGCCCCTACGCGCAATGGCGGATCAACCGCCCCGACCCCTGCGACGACGGCCGGAACGCCCGCGCCGCGATCGGCCTCATCGACGCGGCCGCCTACGTGAACGAGCTGGACGACAGCGAACGCGTCATCGTGCGCATGGCCATCGCCGGCTGCTTCACCCTGGGCCGCTTCAACCCGGGCGCGGAGGGGGAGAAGGTCATCCGGTTCTGGCACTACGACGACGCCTCCGGCGGCCCGGCCGACCTCCTGGAGATCCTGGCGGACTGCGCCGAGCGCGGCCTGCGGACGACGGTGCCGCATCCCCGTGAGGGCCAGACCGCCCCTGTGTGATCAGCCCGGCTCGTTGCCGGGCCTCCACTTGATGCCGCACCCCAGGCTGGGCGTGTGGGGCTCGGGGACGTCCTCTCCGGCCAGGACCAGGTCGAGCGCGGCTCTGAGCGCGGCGCCGTCCGCCACGACGTCGTTGCTCGGCCTCGCCCCGTCGAACTCGCCCCGGTAGGCGAGCGTGCGCTCTCGTCCGTAGAGGAAGAAGTCGGGCGTGCAGGCGGCCTTGAACGCCTTGGCCGTCTCCTGCGACTCGTCCACCAGGTAGGGGAAGCCGAACCCGGCCCTCTTCGCCTGCTCCCGGAGGTGGTCGGCGCCGTCGTCGGGATAGTTGGAGACGTCGTTGCTGCACACGGCGACCGTGGCCAGCCCCCTGGTCGCGTACTCGGCGGTGAGAGCGCCGATCCCGTCCTCGATCCGCCGCACGTAGGGGCAGTGGTTGGACAGGAACACCACGAGGAGGGCCGCCGCGTCCGGGAAGTCGCCGTCCGAGACGAACCCGCCCTCGACGGAGGGGAGCCGGAACGCGGGGACGGGGGAGCCGAGCGGAACCATGAACGATGCGATGGCCATGCCCCCATCATGGCCCACCGGTGACCAAGCGATCGCTTGCTAGGCTTCGGGCATGCCCTCCCAGGACCACATGAAGCAGGCGCTCCAGACCTACGTCGACGCCTTCAACGCCGCCGACGCGGTGACCGTTTCCGGCCTCTACGCCGACGACGCCGTCATCGAGGACCCGGTCGGCCACCCCCCGATCAGCGGCCGGGCCGCCATCGAGGAGTTCTACGCCAACGCCATCGCCGGCGGCGCCAAGCTCACCCTGGACGCCCCCATCCGCGGCTCCCACGGCGACCGCGCCGCCATGGCCTTCACCGTCGACGTCCCGGGCCTGCGCGTCCACGCCATCGACGTCATGACCTTCAACGCCGAAGGCAAGATCGTCCGGATGGAGGCCCACTGGGGCCCCGACGACATCGAGACCTGACGGCCTGGGGAAGGCGTCGCCGCGTCTCTGCCGGGGGTGGAGCGACCTTGTCGCCATCGGCGCGCCCGCCGACGAAGGTGCGGGAACCGTGTCCGTGCCGAGCCTTATGTCGCCGTGTCCGGCGGCCTGGTGACCTCGAAGGCATGGACTGCGAGTGGCCGCATCCGGCCGCGCGCTTTCTGTAACTCATCGCTCACTGCAGGTGAGAGCCGGAAAGGGCGGGTAGGGTCCGCTCTCAATCCCGGTACGTGCACGCTCCGTAATCAAGTGAGTCGCCGAGACATCTGGCAGCCGAGCGTGACGTGATGAACACTCCTTGTGTTCGGTCCCCCTGGCTCACCTGCCGCCGCTCACGCCTCAGACACACCCCGCGTCTCGGGGTGCGCGTGGGCACCGGCGGTGGGGAGCCACCGTCGAAGGAGAACATATGTCGTCGATCAAGACCACGGCTCTGGCCCTGGCCGCGACCGCCGCGGTGACCGGCCTGGTCACCGCCGGAGTCGCCAGCGCCCAGACCCCCGCCAAGCCCGCCGCGGCCCGGGCCGCCGCCGTTCCGCCGGGCTATCAGATCGTGGCCCTGCCGAACGCCAACGTCCCCAACTTCCAGCGGCGGGTCGTCGTCTGCCCAGGCACCAAGCACGTCCTCGGCGGCGGCGGGGAGGCGCGCGGCAACGGCGCCATCCTGGTGGGCTCGTTCCCCACCGACGACGGTCGCGGCTGGATCGCGCTCGGCCGCCAGATCGGCTACAACGACGTCGGCATCAGCGTCTACGCGATCTGCGCCGACTGACGTCGACCCCTTCCGCCGGTCCCGGCCGCCTCCGAGCCGCCGGACGGTGAGTGAGGGGCGGAGGCCCCGGGCGACCGCCCGGGGCCTTTCGCGTCATTCCTCTTCGGGGGGCGCTTCTTCGGGGGCCGGGCCGATCGGACCGCTGACGGCGGTCAGCGGCGTGTCCAGCGGCTCGCCGGAGCCGTCCCTGCGGCCCAGGGTGACGTTGAGCGTCGCGGGCCTGCCGCCGGCGCCCGCCGCCCGCAGGGGCGTCAGGGCCGCCCAGGCCTGGAGCAGCACGTCCTCGCCCTTGAGGAAGCGGTGGGCGCGGACGCCGCCGGTGGCGCGGCCCTTGGACGGGAAGTCGGCGAAGTCGGCGAGTTTGATCCCGCCGGTCTGGGTGCCCGGCAGCGCCGAGGACGAGCCGGAGACCGTGATGACGCGGGCCTCGCGGGACGGGTCGAGGGCGCCGAACCACAGGACGCTCGCGCCGGAGCCGAGCTTGATGCCCGCCATGCCGCCGGCGGCCCGTCCCTGCGGACGGACGACGGACGCGGGGAAGTGCAGGAGCTGGGCGTCGGTGCTGATGAAGACCAGGTGCTGCTCTTCGGACGTCAGCTGGACGGCGCCGACCACGCGGTCGCCGTCCTTGAGGCCGATGACCTCGAACTCGTCGCGGTTGGCGGGGAAGTCGGGGACCACCCGTTTGACCACGCCCTGGGCGGTGCCCAGCGCCAGGCCGCCGCCTTCCTCGCCGACGGAGGCGATGCCCACGACCGTCTCGTCGGGCTCCAGATCGACGTACTCGGTGACCGGCGCCCCGCCCGCCAGGGACGGGGGCGTCGCGGACGGCGGCAGCGTCGGCAGGTCGAGGACGTCGACGCGGATCATCCGGCCCAGGGACGTCACCGCGCCGACCTGCCCGCGGGCGGTGGCGGGCACGACCGAGGCCAGCACGTCGTGCGCGGCGCGGGGGCCGCTGTCGGGCAGGGGCGAGGCGTCGTGCGTGCGGGCCATGAGGCCGGTGGCGGACAGCAGCACCGTGCACGGGTCGTCGGCGACCTCCAGCGGCACGGCGTTCGCGGCGGTCTGGCCCGAGGACTCCAGGAGGATGGTGCGGCGCGGGGTGGCGAACTCCTTGACGACCTCGCCCATCTCCTTGGAGACGACGCCGCGCAGCTTGCGCTCCGAGTCGAGGATCGCGGTCAGCTTGGCGATCTCCTTGGCGAGCTGCTCCTTCTCCTTCTCCAGCTCCAGCCGGTCGAAGCGGGTGAGGCGGCGCAGCGGGGTGTCGAGGATGTACTGCGCCTGGATCTCCGACAGCTCGAAGATCTGCATGAGGCGCTGCTTGGCCTGGGCGGCGTCGTCGCTCTGCCGGATGACCTGGATGACCTCGTCGATGTTCAGCAGGGCGACGAGCAGGCCCTCCACCAGGTGCAGGCGGTCCTCGCGCTTCCTGCGCCGGAACAGGGAGCGCCGGCGGACGACGTCGATGCGGTGGTCGATGTAGACCTGGAGCAGGTCGCGCAGCCCGAGCGTGCGGGGCTGGCCGTCGACCAGGGCGACGTTGTTGATGCCGAACGTCTCCTCCATCGGCGTCAGCCGGTAGAGGTCGGCGAGGACGGCCTCGGGGTTGAAGCCGTTCTTGATCTCGATGACCAGGCGGAGGCCGACGGTGCGGTCGGTGAGGTCCTTCAGGTCGGCGATGCCCTGGATCTTCTTGGCGTTGACCAGTTCCTTGATCTTGGCCTTCACCCGCTCGGGACCGACGGCGTAGGGCAGCTCGCTGACGATGATGCCCTTGCGGCGGGGCGTGACGCTCTCGATGGAGACCGTGGCGCGGGTGCGGAACGTCCCCCGGCCGCGCTCGTAGGCGTCGCGGATGCCGTCCAGCCCGACGATCTTGCCCCCGGTGGGCAGGTCGGGGCCGGGCACGAAGCGCATCAGCTCTTCCAGCGTGGCGTCCGGATGGTCGATCAGGTGCCGGGCCGCGGCGACGACCTCGCCGAGGTTGTGCGGCGCCATGTTCGTGGCCATCCCGACCGCGATGCCGGACGCGCCGTTGACCAGCAGGTTCGGGAACGCGGCGGGCAGCACCTCCGGCTCCTGCTCCTGCCCGTCGTAGTTGGGCCGGAACTCGACGGTGTCCTCGTCGATGGAGGAGACCATCAGCATCGCCTCGCGGGACAGCCGCGCCTCGGTGTACCGCATGGCGGCGGGCATGTCGTCGCCGCCGAGCGACCCGAAGTTGCCGTGCCCGTCCACGAGCGGCATCCGCATGGCCCAGGGCTGCGCCATCCGCACCATCGCGTCGTAGATGGCGCTGTCGCCGTGCGGGTGCAGCTTGCCCATGACCTCGCCGACGACGCGGGCGCACTTGACGTGCCCGCGGTCGGGGCGCAGCCCCATCTCGTTCATCGAGTACAGGATCCGCCGCTGGACGGGCTTCATGCCGTCGCGCGCGTCGGGAAGGGCCCGCTGGTAGATGACCGAGTAGGCGTATTCGAGGAAGCTGCCGCGCATCTCGTCGGAGACGTCGACGTCGACGATGTTCTCCTCGAAGTCCGGCGGAGGTGGAGGGGCTTGGGATCCGCGTCGTGCCATGCCCCACATTGTGGCCGGTCCCGGGGACATCTTTCGCCCGCCTCACCGGGTGATCCGGTCGAGTCGGCGGATCGATCCCGTTTCGTCACCTCCGCGGACCTGGCAGATTGGGTGGGAACCCTGCCGGTTTCTCCGGGGGAAGTTCGTCGAGCAGGTGGAGGTTTCGTTGAGCGGGCTGGCCGACTTCCAGAACTCGATCTATCTGCAGGGGCTCGGCGACGTCCTGCCGGCGCTGCCCACGGACCTGACGAGACTGGAGGGCCTCGCCGAGCGGTCGCTGTCGGCGCGGGCGTTCGGCTACGTGGCCGGGTCGGCGGGCAGCGAGGCGACCGCGCGGGCGAACCGCGCCGCGTTCGACCGGTGGCGGATCGTCCCGCGCATGCTGCGGGACGTCGCCGAGCGCGACCTGTCGGTGACCGTGCTGGGCACCCCGATGCCGTCGCCGGTCCTGCTCGGCCCCATCGGCGTGCAGTCGATCCTCCATCCGGACGGCGAGCTGGCGGTCGCGCGGGCGGCCGCGGCCGAGGGGCTGACGATGGTGCTGAGCACCGCGTCCTCGTTCGGCATCGAGGAGGTCGCGGAGGCGAACGGGGACGGGCCGCGCTGGTACCAGCTGTACTGGCCGAAGGACCGGGAACTCGCCGTCAGCTTCCTGGAGCGGGCGAAGTCGGCCGGGTACACCGCCCTGGTCGTCACGCTCGACACGTTCACGCTGGCGTGGCGCCCGCGCGATCTGGACCAGGCCTACCTGCCGTTCCTGCGGGGGATCGGCGTCGCGAACTACTTCAGCGACCCGGTCTTCCAGAAGGCCGTCGGCGGGCCGGTGACGGAGGCCAACCGCGACATGGCGCTCCTGCACTGGGTGGCCAACTTCGGCAACCCGAGCCTGACCTGGGACGACCTGATCTTCCTGCGCGAGCACTGGGACGGGCCCATCGCGCTCAAGGGCATCCAGCATCCCGACGACGCCCGCCAGGCCGTGGACGAGGGGATGGACGCCGTCGTCGTCTCCAACCACGGCGGGCGCCAGGTGGACGGCGCGGTCGCGTCGCTGGACGCGCTCCCCGGCGTGGTCGAGGCCGTCCGCGACCAGGCGACGGTCCTGTTCGACAGCGGGATCCGGACCGGGGCCGACATCGTCAAGGCGCTCGCCCTGGGCGCCGAAGCCGTCCTGGTCGCGCGGCCGTACGCCTACGGGCTGGCCCTGGGCGGCCAGGCGGGCGTCCAACACGTCCTGCGCTGCCTCCAGGCGGAACTGGAGCTCACGATGGCGCTTTCCGGCGTCAAGCGTCCGGACGAACTGCACCCGGAGGTTCTCGTTCGCGCTTAGCCCGCGCGAAGGATGAGGTCCGCCCGCCGGACTTTCACAGGCGATTGCGGGTAGGGAGACGCGCATGCGCTGGCCCGATCACGCCATCTGGTGGCACGTCTATCCCCTCGGCTTCGTCGGCGCCGAACGCGAGGCTGCCGAACGCGACGCCTCCGCCCCGGAACCGCGGCTCGGCCGGATCGCCGGATGGCTCGACCATCTCGTCGGCCTCGGCTGCAACGGCCTCGCGCTCGGGCCGGTGTTCGCGTCCGAGACGCACGGTTACGACACCGTCGACCACTACCGGGTCGATCCCCGGCTCGGCGGCGAGGGCGACCTGCGGCGGCTGATCGATGAGGCGTCCGGTAAGGGCGTCCGTGTGCTGCTCGACGGTGTCTTCAACCACGTCGGGCGCGGGTTCCCTCCGTTCGCCGATGTCGCCGCCAAGGGCGAGGGCTCGGCGTACAGGAAGTGGTTTCACGACGACCTGCGCACGTTCGAGGGCCACGATCGGCTCGTGACCCTGAACCACGCCGAACCCGAGGTCGCCGACTACGTCACCGACGTCATGACCCACTGGCTGGAGCGCGGCGTGGACGGATGGCGCCTCGACGCCGCCTACGCCGTCCCGGCGGACTTCTGGCGGACGGTCACAGACCGCGTCCGCGCGCGCTTCCCCGATGCCTGGCTCGTCGGCGAGGTCATCCACGGCGACTACGCGGGCCTTGTGGAACGGACCGGATTCGACTCCGTCACCCAGTACGAGTTGTGGAAGGCCATCTGGAGCTCACTGAACGACCGGAACTTCTTCGAGCTCGCCCATGCGCTGGACCGCCACAACGGGATGCTGGCGACCTTCGCCCCGCAGACCTTCCTCGGCAACCACGACGTGACCCGCATCGCCACCCGGCTGACCGAACGGCGCGATCTGGCCCACGCGCTGGTGATCCTGATGACCGTCGGCGGTGTCCCGTCCATCTACGCCGGTGACGAGTTCGCCTTCGAAGGCGTCAAGGAGGAGCGCGAGGGCGGGGACGACGCCATACGGCCGCCGTTCCCCGCCCGGCCCGGCGACGTCCCCGGCCACGGCGGCGCCCACCACCGCCTCCACCAGGACCTCATCGGCGTGAGACGGCGCCACCCCTGGCTCGTCCGGGCGCGGACCACGGCCGCCACCTTGACCAACACGGCCTTCTCCTACACCGTGGAGGACGGTCCGGAGCGGCTGGGCGTCGTGCTGAACACGGGCGGCGAGCCCGCGAAGGTGTCCCTGCCCGCCGCCGGCTGGACGTGCGTGGCGGGTGACGCGGCCTTCACCGGGGACGGCGCCGTCGTCCCGCCCGCCGGCTGGGCGATCGCCGAACCATGACATCCGTCATGGGCCGCCCCTGAGAACTTCATGATCGTTTCCTGACGTCCGTGACTGCACGCCCGCGCCGCCGCCGGACAGCATGGAGGCCATGAGGGCACCTGTGATCGAGGTACGCGACCTGGACCTGAACGAGGCCGTGCGCAACGTCTCGTTCACCGTGGCGCGGGGAGAGGTCTACGCGCTGCTGGGCCGCTACGGCTCCGGCAAGACGGCCCTGCTGGAGATCCTCGCGGGGCTGCGGCGGCCCACCGGCGGAACCGTCCGGCTCCGCGGCGCCGACCCCTACACCGACCGGGACACCGCGCGCGCCGCCGCCGTCTGGCGCGACGGGGGCCTCTTCCCTGGACTGACCGTCGCCGAGGTGGTCGACGCCTGGCGGCGCTGGACCCTCGATCCGCTCACCCGGGACGAGGCGCTGCGGCTGGTCGGCCTCAGCCGCCTCGCCGACGTGCCGTTCGAGCGGCTGACCGCGGGGCGGCGCCGCATGCTCGACCTGGCGCTGGCCCTGGTCGGACGGTCGGACGTGCTCGTCCTCGACGAGCCCACCGCGGGGCTCGACGACGCCGCCGCGCGCGAGGTGTGGTCCGTCCTGGCGAGGGTGGCCGCGGACGGGGCCGCCGTGGTGGTCGCGACCCGCGACCCGGGCGAGGCGTGCCGCGCCGACCGGGTCGGGATCCTCGACGAGGGCCGCCTGGTCACCGGACGGGACGCCGCCCGCCTCCGCGCCGCCTGAGCCCCCGCGCCCCCCTTGACGGCCGCATACGCTGGGCGCGTGCAGCCCCGGATCCCCCGTCCCACCGTCATCGCCGCGATCATCGTGGGGATGACCGTGCTGACGCTGGCCGGGTCCCTGCTGCAGGCGCTCTGGTACGAGGCGGTCGACCGGCGGGACGCCGGACGCCTGCTCCTGGTCCTCGCCGGCACCGGCGGCGCCTTCGCCCTCTACGCCCGCCTCCTGTGGCAGAACCTGATGCGCCGCACCGCCCCGGCGCACAGGCTGGGGCTCGCCGCGGTCGCGGCGGTCTGCTGGGCGCTGCCCCCGCTGCTCGGCACCGGTCAGGGCTGGGGCAACGCCCTCCTGGTCCCCGCCGGGCTGCTCGCCGTCGTGCTCCCGGTGCGCGAGGCGGTCGCCGTGATCGCGGCGGCGACCGTCCTGACCCCCGCCTACGGCGTGCTCCTCGGGCTCCCCGCGCTGACCGTCCTGTACGAGACGGCGGCCGTGCCGCTCGCCGCCTTCTCCGGATACGTCACGGTCTGGCTGTTCCACGTCGTGCAGGAGCTCCGGGAGGCGCGCGCCGAACTGGCCCGGTCCGCGGTGGGGGAGGAGCGCCTCCGGTTCGCCCGCGACCTGCACGACGTCCTCGGCCACAGCCTCCAGGCCGTCGCGCTGCGCGCCGAGGTGGCCGAACGGTTCGTCGAACGCGACGACGGCCGCGTCCGCAAGGAGCTGACCGAGATCCAGACGATGGCGCGGGACGCGGTGCGGGACGTGCGCGAGGTCGTCCGCGGCTACCGCGCCACCTCCCTGCGCACCGAGCTGGACGGCATGTCCGCCGTCCTGCGCGCCGCCGGGATCCGCTGCGAGCGCCCCGAGGTGTCGCCGGAACTGCCCGCCCACGTCCACGAGCCGCTCGGCTGGGTCGCCCGCGAGGCCGCCACGAACGTCCTGCGGCACTCCAGCGCCACCTGGTGCCGGATCACCGTCCGGGCCGGCCGCGACCGCGTCCAGCTGGAGATCGTCAACGACGGCGCCGCGCGCCGCGCCGCCGCGGACGCCGGCAGCGGCCTGGCCGGGCTCGCCGAACGGATCGCGGCCGCCGGCGGCCGCTTCCGGGCGGGCCCCGAGGGCGACGGGACGTTCCGGGTGACGGCCGCCGTCCCCGCGAAGGGAGACGCATGATCCGCGTGCTGCTGGCCGACGACCACCTCCTGATCAGGGAGGCGCTCGTCCTGCTTCTGGAGACCGAGGACGGCATCGAGGTCGCCGCCGACGTCGGGCGCGGCGACGAGGCCGTCGAACGCGCCCTCGCCCTCAGGCCCGACGTCGCCGTCCTCGACATCGACATGCCCGGCCTGGACGGCCTCGCCGCGGCCGAGCGCCTGGCCCGCGAGCTGCCCGACTGCCGCCTGGTGATCGTGACCGCGCACGGCCGCCCCGGCAACCTGCGCCGCGCCATGGCCGCCGGCGTCCGCGGCTTCCTCGGCAAGGACGCCCCCGGCCGCCGTCTCGCCGAGGTCGTCCGGCAGGTCGCCGGCGGCGCCCGCTACATCGACCCCCAGCTCGCGGCCGACGCCCTCGCCGCCGAGGAGTGCCCCCTCACCCCCCGCGAACTCGACACCCTCCGCGCCGCCGCCGACGGCGCCCCCGTCTCCCGCATCGCGCGCACCCTGGGCCTCTCCGAGGGCACCGTCCGCAACTACCTCTCCGCCGCCGTCACCAAACTCGGCACCGACAACCGCCACACCGCCGCCCGCACCGCCAAAGACCTCGGCTGGCTCTAGTTTTATTGCGTTTTTCTCCTTCTTCGGGCCTGGCGGCCCTCCATCGTCGATAAACGCGGGCGATCGCTGGCATCGCTTCGTCTCGCCTGGCGGCTCGCTGCGCGATCAGGTTCTCGCAAGCTCGAACCTGCCTTCGGACGCGATCGCATTGGTGGAGGTTGTTGTGTGGTTGCGGTGGTGGCTGGGGTCGTGGATGAAGGTTGGTGATCGCTGGGTTCGCTTCGGCTCGCCTGGCGGCTCGCCTGGCGGGTCGGTGCGCGGTCAGCTTCTTGCTTTGCTCGAATCTGCCTTTGGGTGCGATCGCATGGGTGGAGGCTGTCGCTTGGTTGCGGTGGTGGCGGGGGGGTCAGCGGCGGGCCAGGACCAGGGAGCCTCGTTTTGTCACCGGGAGCGGGGTGTTCAGGTGGGTGGCCGCCTCGGTGGCCTGGGGGCGGGGGACCTGGCGGGCGATCAGGTACTCGCGGACGGCGGCCTCGTCGGGGAGGGTGATCAGCGGGGCGTCCCAGCGCTCCACCTCGACCTCGCCGAAGACCTCGCCGACGCGGGCCGGGGCCTCCTCGGCGTCGAACGTGGTCGGCTCGGGGCGCCACACCGGCGACAGCTCGGGGCTGTCGGTCCGGCAGATCGCGGTGACCAGCAGGAGGCCGCCCGGGGCGAGGACGCGGCGGGCCTCGCGCAGCGCCCGGTCGGGGTCGTCCAGCTGGGGGAGGAGGTTCACGGCCACGGCGGCGTCGAACGTCCCGTCCCGGAACGGCAGGCGCAGCGCGTCGGCCCGCAGGCGGGGCGCCGGGTGGGCGGACACGAGGTCGGCGGAGGCGTCCAGCCCGACGAGCCGGAACGGCGGCGGGTGGGGGAGGGCGTCGCTGAGGGCGCCCTCCCCGCAGCCGATGTCCAGGACGCGGGACGCGCCCGAGCCCAGCAGCTTGGTGGCGATGTGGTCGTGCAGGCTCCGCGCCCCGATCAGGTACTTCCTGATGACCCTGGCGGCCAGGCGGAAGCGCTCGGTGTCGTGGTCGGGCGTGAGGGCCATGCAGAGAGTCTGCCCGGTGTGGCGCCCCGAAAGCGTCGTCAGGCGGTGACGCCTCCGTCGATGACCAGGTCGTGCCCGATGACGTGGGACGAGGCGTCGGAGGCCAGCCAGAGGATGGTCTCGGCCACTTCCGCGGTTTCGGACACCCGGCCGGACGGCGCGGAGGCGCGCATCCGCTCGGCGCGCCCGGCGGGCGTCTCGCCCGGGAGCAGCGACATCGGCGTGTCGGTGGCGCCCGGGCTGACGGCGTTGACGCGGACGCCGTCGGCGACGTGGTCGAGGGCGGCGGTGCGGGTGAGGACGCTGACCGCCGCCTTGGAGGCCGCGTAGGCCGCGAGGCCGGGACGGCGCCCGTGCACGCCGATGTTGGACGAGACGTTCACGACGGTCCCGCCGCCGTGGGCGCGCATGTGGGCGATCTCGTGCTTCATCGACAGGAACACGCCGGTCAGGTTCACCGCCAGGACCTCGTTCCAGGCGGCGTCGTCGATGTCGGCGACGGGGCCCGCGGCGCCGAAGATCCCGGCGTTGTTGACGGCGGCGTGGAGGCCGCCGTGGCGGCGCGCGACCGCCTCGACCATCCCGGCGGCCGAAGCGGGGTCGGTCACGTCCGCGACGACGTGGTCGGCACGGCCGGAGCCGATCTCCTTCACCGCCTCGGTCAGCGCGGCCTCGTCGCGTCCGGCCAGCACGACGGTCGCGCCCTCGCGGGCGAACGCGTGCGCGGCGGCGCGGCCGATGCCGCCCGCGCCGCCGGTGATGAGAACGATCTTGTTGTCGAATCGCATGCCGAGCTCCCAGAATATTAGAACGAACGGTCTTGAATAGGGCCGAGAGAAGCCCGCCTTCGGGGAGAGAGGGCGGGGTCAGGCGAAGAGGGCGGCGGCCTGGCGGGTCGCGTCGCGGAGGCGGTGGTCGTCGGCGGGGGCGCGGCCGAGGACGCGCATGCCCTGGAACAGGACGAGCAGGAGGCGGGCCAGCGCGCGGGGGTCCTTGTCCGGGGGCAGCTCGCCCTGGGCCCGCGCCCGGGTCAGCGCCGTGGTGAGCGAGGCCTCCAGGAAGTTCCAGCTCGCCTCGACCAGGCGCGCGGCCTCGGGGTCGCGCCCGGCCAGCTCGACCGCGGTGTTCACCACGAGGCAGCCGAGCCGGGGCCGGTCGCGCGCCGACTCCGCGGCGTAGCGCTCGATCAGCGCGCGGACCGCGGGCAGCACGGGCCCGGGCTGCGACAGCGCCTCGGCGATCTTCGGGTCGGTGTCGCGGACGTAGCGTTCGAGGGCCTTCAGGTACAGCTCGCGCTTGCCGCCGAACGTGGCGTAGAGGCTGGCCCGGGCGATGCCGAGATGGGCCACCAGGTCGGCCATGGAGGTCGCCTCGTAGCCGCGCTCCCAGAACAGCTCCAGCGCGCGCCGCAGCGCGGCGTCCGGATCGAACTCCTTCGCCCGTGCCATGCCGACGACGATAGAGCGTTCAAGAACGAGCGGTCAAATATCAGGCCCGCGACGGCATCGGGAGGGACGGGCGGTCCAGGTCCATGACGTCCAGCACCGCGCCGTCGGCGGCGAGCGCCTCCACGACCGGTCCCCGGCGGGCGCCCCAGACCACGACGACGTGCCCGTGCTCGGGGACGTCCAGGATCCGCTTGCCGACCCGCACCCGCGCGACCTCGGCCGAGGCCCGCAGCCGCGCCTCGTTCACCCACTTGGCGCCCCACGGCAGCAGCCGGTTGGCGTTGCGGACCGTGCGGCCCGACCCGTACTTGAGCAGGTGGCGCCCCATCTCCCCGGACGAGCGGCGCGCCAGCGGTTCCTCGGGGGCCGATCCGCCCGCGCCGCCCAGCTCCATCCACTCGCCGTCGCGGCGGTGGAACGTCCAGCCCTCGATGAACGAGGATGCGGAGTCCCCCCACTGGTACAGGAACGTGACAACGGCGATGTCGCCGTCCTTGTCGAGCCCGAGCGGAAGGTAGTCCCGGCCTTCGGCGAAGGCGGCGGGAGCGGGGACGGGAAGGCCGTCCCGGAGGAGCCGCAGGCACTCCTCGTGCACCTCGTGGTCGTTCATGATGGGGGACCTTTGATCGTGCAGGCAGGGCAAAGGGCCCTCCCGCGAGAGGGCCCCACGTGAGGTTCACTCTAGAGGTCCGGCTCGTCTGGTTTCACCCGTCTGGCGTACTCCCGACAAGCCTTTGCCATCCGTCCTTCATCTCATGGTCGATCGCCGGCCCGCGCGGCCTGAGCGCCCGCGAGGCGAGGACGGCGCACAGGGCGGCCAGCGGCAGTTCCACCCCCGCCGCCAGGGCGATCGCCACCGTCCGCTCCGCACCGGGCGCGGAGGTCGTCACGTCGAACCACGCGTCCACGGCAAGCAGCGCCCCGGCCGCGGCGGCGGCGAGGCCGTGGCGCGGATCGCGGCGGACGAGCAGCACGCCGGTGCCGAGCAGCGCGGCGGCCTCCATCGCGTCCAGCCCCACCCAGGCGGCGGACCAGTTCGACACCGTGGCAGTGGACGGCATGGTGGCGGCGAGCATCCACATCCAGGGCACCAGCGCGGCGGCGCCCCCGATGAACGCCCAGCCGAGCCGCCGTCCTCCCTCCCTGCGCCGCGCACCGGCGCCCGGCGGCCCGTACCGTCCGGGACGCGGACGGCGCCGGACGCTGATCGCGGGACGGGGCGAGGGGGGACCGGGGCGGGCGAGGACGGCGACCATGGGGGGCTCCTGCGGACGGTGATCGGTGCGCATCCGCGGTCAGGATGCCTGATCAAAGCCTCGCCGGGATCGGCCGCACGATCAGTAGCGCACCCTTCCGACCGGGGGTGGCACTGGGTTCACCCCCGGCCCTGCACTCTGGTTCATGGCGGCGCCCGAAGTGGGGCAATACGGTTTCCCCATGGCATCCCTCTCCGCGGCCCGGCGTGTCCGCGTGCGCGCTCCGTGGTCGGCCGCGGCGTGGCGCGACACGGTCTTCGTCGTCTCCGGGGTGCCGCTGCAGCTCGCCGGCTGGCTGATCCTCGGATCCCTCTGGACGCTCTGGACGCCGGTGCGGGTGACGCCGATCCTCGTGCTCACCTGCGTGTCGGCGATCCTGCTGCTGCTCGCCCTGCGCCCGCTGACGTCCTGGCAGCGGGAGCGGTGCTGGGCGATGCTCGGCCTCGACATCCCGCGCATGCCCGACTTCGACGGCGGGCGCGCCTGGGACGTCCTGCGCGACCTCCGCTCGCCGGAGCTGTGGCGGGTGCTCCAGTACCACCTGCTGGTCGGGCCGCTCCTCGCCCTCGGCGGGCTGGCCGTCACCGTGGCGTGGACGGCCGGGCTCGCCCTCGCCACGTCCGGGACCTACGCGTGGGCGGTGCACCCCGGCGACCCGCTGTCCGACCACCCGCAGCGCGTCGCCGTGCTCACCGCGGCCGGCGTGCTGCTCCTGGCCGCGGCGCCGTGGGCGGCGGCGGGGGTCCGGCGCCTGGACGCCCGCGCCGCCGCCGCGCTGCTCGGCCCCGACCGCGCGAAGGAGCTCCAGCGGCGCGTCGACGACCTGGCCGAGAAGCGCGCCAGCGTCGTGGACGCCGCCGACATCGAGCGCCGCCGCATCGAGCGGGACCTGCACGACGGCGCCCAGCAGCGGCTCGTCTCCCTCGCGCTCAACCTCGGGCTGGCGCGCGAGACGCTCGGCGGCGTCCCGGACGAGGCCATGCGCGTGATCGTGGAGGCGCACGAGGAGGCCAAGGCGGCGCTGACCGAGCTGCGCGACCTGATCCGCGGCCTGCACCCGGCCGTGCTGGAGGACCGCGGCCTGGACGCCGCCCTGTCCGGCGTCGCCGCGCGGGTGCCGCTGCCCGTCCGGCTCCGCGTCGACATCGAGCCGCGCGCCTCCTCCACCGTCGAGGCCGTCGCCTACTTCGTCGTCTCCGAGGCCCTCACCAACGTGGTCAAGCACGCGCGCGCGAAAGAGGTGGACGTCCGCGTCGCCCGCCTCGGCGACGTGCTGCGGGTGACCGTCCGCGACGACGGCGCGGGCGGCGCCGACCCGTCCGCCGGGACCGGACTGACCGGGCTCGCGCGCCGCGTCCGGTCCGTGGACGGTACGTTCCGGATCACCAGCCCCGCGGGGGGCCCGACGACCGTCACCGTGGAGTTGCCGTGCGCATTGTGATCGCCGAGGACTCGGTCCTGCTGAGGGCCGGGCTGATCAAGGTCCTGGAGACCTCCGGGTTCGAGGTCGCCGCGGCCGTCGGCGAGGCCGAGGGGCTGCTGGCCGCCGTGCGCGAGCACCGCCCCGACGCGGCGATCGTGGACGTCCGGATGCCGCCCGGCTTCACCGACGAGGGCGTCCGCGCGGCGCTGGTGATGCGGCGCGAGACGCCCGAGACCGCGGTGCTGCTGCTGTCGCAGTACGTCGAGGAGCGGTACGCGGCGGACCTGCTGTCGACCAGCACCAGCGGGGTCGGCTACCTGCTCAAGGACCGCGTCGCGGACGTGTCGGGGTTCCTCGACGCGCTGCGCAGGGTCGCCTCCGGCGGCACCGCCCTGGACCCCGAGGTCGTCTCGCAGCTGCTGCTGCGCCGGCACCGCGACCCGCTCGACCGGCTCACCCCGCGCGAGAAGGAGGTGCTCGCCCTCATGGCCGAGGGACGCTCCAACGCGGGCATCGCCGCGGCGCTGGTGGTGAGCGAGAGCGCGGTCGCCAAGCACATCAACAGCATCTTCGCCAAGCTCGACCTCCCGCATGCCGAGGGCGACCACCGCCGCGTCCTCGCCGTGCTGCGCTTCCTGGACGGCGAGGGGTGACGGCCCCGGCCGCCCCGGACCGGCCGCGCCGCCGCGGCGTCTGGATCGCGCTGGCGATCGCGACGGCGCTGGTCGTGGCCGCGCCGATCGGCCTCACGGCGTTCGGCCGCGCCGTCAAGCGGACGGCGACGTCCATGACCCCCTACCCGCAGCCGATCCGGGAGGTGCGGCTGGACGTGGGCAACGCGGAGATCTCGGTCGGTCCGGGATCGGACGGCGGGACGCGCGTCTACAAGGACCTCCACTGGGGGCTGAGCAAGCCCGAGCTCACCGAGTCGCTGGTGGACGACATCCTGTTCGTCACCTTCCGCTGCCCGGGTCCCGACCGGCTGGGCGTCGG
This sequence comes from Actinomadura verrucosospora, assembly GCF_039540335.1. NCBI lineage: Bacteria > Bacillati > Actinomycetota > Actinomycetes > Streptosporangiales > Thermomonosporaceae > Actinomadura > Actinomadura verrucosospora. The sequence continues at coordinate 24,580 of NZ_BAABEV010000057.1, forward strand.
GTGCGGGGCGGACATCGACGTCCAGGTCCCGGCCGGGGCGCGCGTGTCGGCGGTCGCCGGCTCCGGGAGCATCGACGTGCGCGGGGTGACCGGCGACCTCGACCTGCGGACCGGGTCCGGGGAGATCGACGTGACCGGGGCGCGCGGGCGGCTGCGGCTGCTGGCGAGGTCCGGGACGATCAACGGCCGCGCGCTCGCCTCGACGAAGACGCAGGCCGACGTGTCGTCGGGCACCCTCGACCTCCGCTACGCCGAGCCGCCGGGCTCGGTCGACGCCTCCGCGGGCTCGGGCACCGTGAAGATCATCGTTCCGCCGGGCTCGCGCTACCGGGTCGCCGGGTGGACGGGCGCGGGCAACGCCCACCTCAACCCGGCCGTCTACGACGACCGCTCGCCCCGCCTGATCTCCGTCCGCAGCGGTTCGGGCGAGACCTGGGTCGACTACCGCGATGACTAGGGCGAACGGGACGATCCGGAGCGATGAGCATCACACCGGGCGGATTTGCGTCATCGGTGTGCGGCCGGTTAACTGCTGGCATGCCTTCCGTACGCCCGTGCCGTGAGCACCGCCCGCCGATGCGGCGGGCCATGCGGCGTACGTGTTGCCGGCGAATGTGTGACCGCTGAGGGCCCCCGCCTGAGACTCGCGCCCCGAAGCGAGCGAACTCCGAACCCCCTGGAGTCGCGCATGTTCTTCCAACGCCACCTGCTGAGCCACGCGCCGTACCCGCCCGGTCGCTCCTGACCCGCGCGGCGCCTCCTCGGCGCGTCCTCTGACGCCCGGCGCGTCCCGATCGCCGACCCGTCCCGAACGCCGCCGCCCGTCCGGCGGCCCCCGTCCGCATGGGTGATTCCCTGTGATTCAGATCGAAAAACTTCGAAAGGTCTACCGCGGCCGCGGCCGCGAGGTGACCGCCGTCGACGGCGTCGACCTGACCGTCGCCGAGGGCGAGGTCTTCGGCGTGCTCGGCCGCAGCGGCGCCGGAAAGAGCACCCTGCTGCGCTGCGTCAACCTGCTGGAGCGCCCGGACGAGGGCCGCGTGGTGGTCGGCGGCCGGGACCTGCTCGCGCTGCGCGGCGGGGAGCTGCGCCGGGCGCGCCAGGGCATCGGCATGATCCACCAACATTTCGGCCTGCTCGGCAGCAGGACCGTCGCCGGGAACGTCGCGTTCCCGCTGGAGGTCATGGGCGTCCCGCGCGCCGAGCGGACCGGGCGCGTCGCCGAGCTGCTCGACCTCGTCGGGCTCACCGAGCACGCGAAGGCCCACCCCGCCCAGATCTCCGGCGGGCAGAAGCAGCGCGTCGGCATCGCCCGGGCGCTCGCGGGACGGCCGAAGGTGCTGCTGTCGGACGAGGCGACCTCGGCGCTCGACCCCGAGACGACCGCCTCGATCCTGGAGCTGCTGCGCGACCTCAACCGCCGGCTCGGCCTCACGATCCTGCTCATCACCCACGAGATGGAGGTGGTGAAGCGCATCTGCGACTCGGCCGCGGTCATGCGGGAGGGCCGGTTCACCGAGTCCGGGCCGGTGCCCGCGCTGCTCGCCCGTCCGGGCTCGGAGCTGGCGCGCGGCCTGTTCCCGCTGCCCGCCGCCGAGCCCCGCGAGGGCAGGACGCTGGTCGAGGTCACCTTCACCGGCGGCGCGACCGACGAGCCGTTCGTGTCGGCGCTCGCCCGCAAGTACGCGCTGGACGTCAACATCCTCGGCGGCGCGGTGGAGACGGTCGGCGGCGAGCGCTTCGGCCGGCTACAGCTCGAACTGCCCGGCGAGCCGGAGGCCAACGCCGCGCAGCTGGCGTTCCTGCGCGAGTCCGGCCTCGCCGTGGAGGTCGCGAACCCGGTGCGGGCGGCGAACCCGGTGCAGGCCGCGAACCCGGTGCAGGCCGCGAACCCCGTACAGGAGGACACCCGATGAGCTGGGACGAGGTCATGCCGCTGCTGTGGCCCGCCACCCGCGAGACCCTCTACATGACCGGCGTCGCGACGCTGTTCACCGCCGTCCTCGGGCTGCTGCTCGGGGTGCTGCTGGTGATCACCGAGCGGGGCGGGCTGCTGCCCGCGCCGCCGGTCAACGGCGTGCTCGGCGTCGTGGTCAACATCGGCCGGTCGCTGCCGTTCCTGATCCTGATGGTGGCGATCATCCCGTTCACCCGGGCGGTCGTCGGCACCAGCATCGGCAACGCCGCCGCGATCGTCCCGCTGACGGTCGGCGCCATCCCGTTCTACGCGCGGCTCGTCGAGATCGCGCTGCGCGAGGTCGACCCGGGCGTCCTCGCCGCGGCGGACGCGATGGGCGCCACCCGGCGCGAGATCGTCGGCAAGGTCCTGCTGCGCGAGGCGCGGCCGGGCCTGGTGTCCGGCCTGACCGTCACCGTCATCGCGCTCATCGGCTACACGGCCATGGCCGGGACGGTCGGCGGCGGCGGGCTCGGCAACCTCGCCGTCGTCTACGGCTACGAGCGCTTCGAGACCAAGGTCATGGTCTCCACCGTGGCGCTGCTGGTCGTCATCGTCCTGATCATCCAGGCGGCGGGGGACCTCGTCGCCCGCCGCCTGACCCACAAGTAGCACCGACCCCACAGAGAAAGGCACCCCTCGTGCTTCGCAGACTCACCGCCGCGCTGGCCTCCGCCGTCCTCCTCGCGGGCCTCACCGCCTGCGGCTCCTCGTCGGCGTCCGACGACCCGGACGCCCCGCTGAAGGTCGCGGTCAACCCCGTCCCGCACGGCGACATCCTCAAGTACGTCAAGGACGACCTGGCGGGCAAGGCCGGGCTCAAGCTGGAGATCGTCACCTTCAGCGACTACCAGCAGCCCAACACCGCGCTGAAGGAGAAGCAGGTCACCGCCAACTACTTCCAGCACGTGCCGTTCATGGAGGAGTTCGAGAAGAAGTCCGGGACGAAGCTGGCGTTCGTCGCGCCCGTGCACCTGGAGCCCCTCGGCGTGTACTCGAAGAAGGTGAAGAGCCTGCAGGCCGTCCCGCAGGGCGCGACCGTCGCCGTGCCGAACGACCCGGCGAACGAGGGCCGCTCACTGAAGCTGCTCGCCGACAACGGCCTGATCACGCTGAAGCCGGACGCGCCGACCAGCGCGACCGAGCGGGACGTCGCGAGCAACCCCAAGGGCCTGAAGTTCAAGCCGCTCAAGGCCGCGCAGCTTCCCCGCTCGCTGGAGGACGTCGACCTGTCGGTCATCAACGGGAACTACGCCATCGAGGCGGGGCTCGCCCCGAACAGGGACGCGCTCGCCGCCGAGAAGGCCGAGGGCAACCCCTACGCCAACGGCATCGTGACGCTGCCGGAGGACAAGGACGACCCGCGCGTGAAGAAGCTCGTCCAGCTGCTGCAGGGCCCCGAGGTGAAGAAGTTCGTCGAGGACAAGTACAAGGGGTCGGTGCTGATCGCCTCCTGATCCGGCTTCGTCCCAGGCCCGGGCCGTTCTCCGAACCCCGGAAAGCGGCGCGGACTGTCCGTCGGTCCTGATAGGACAAGTGCCGACGATCAGGCGAAGGGGACTCATGGCCATTTATCAGCACCTTGAGGAGTACGTCGGCCTGCCGGTGGCCACGTTCAACGAGGACACCGGCACCGAGGAGGAGGACGGCACCGAGGACGACGACGGCCGCGGCGCGGGCACCGATCCCGTCAGCGGGGAGGACTTCCCGCCCGCGGGCGAGGCCGCCTGGTTCGTCGGCACCTCCTTCGACGAGGAGCCGTTCGGCGACGTCTGGGCGCGGTTCATGGAGACCGTCGACACCACCGAGGTGACGGCGCTCATCATCGGCTACTGGGGCGCGTCCTACGAGCTGGAGAACGTCCCCGACCCGGTGCAGATGCTGACCGGGGCGGCCGCGTCGTTCCCGAAGCTGCGGTCGCTGTTCCTCGGGGACATCACCGGCGAGGAGGCGGAGATCTCCTGGATCGAGCACGGTGACATCACGCCCCTGTTCGCCGCGTTCCCCGACCTGGAGCGGCTGGAGGTGCGCGGCGCGCAGGAGCTCGTCCTCGACCCGGTCAAGAGCGACAGGCTGAAGGTGCTGCGCTTCGAGTCGGGCGGGCTGCCGGCGCGGATCGTCCGCGCCGTCGGCGCGAGCGAGCTGCCCAACCTGGAGCACCTCGACCTGTGGCTCGGCGAGGCGAACTACGGCGGCGACGCCACCGTCGCCGACCTCGCGCCGTTCCTGTCCGGCGAGCGGCTGCCGGCGCTGCGCCACCTCGGCCTGGAGGACAGCGAGATCCAGGACGAGGTCGCGGCGGCGGTCGCCGGCGCGCCGGTCGTCGCCCGGCTGGAGTCGCTGAGCCTGGCGATGGGCGTCCTGACCGACCGGGGCGCCGAGGCGCTGCTGGCCGGCCAGCCGCTCACCCACCTGCGCAAGCTGGACCTGCACCACCACTTCCTGTCCGACGCGATGATCGAGCGGGTGCGGGCGGCGCTGCCCGGCGTCGAGGTCGACCTGGACGACCAGGAGAAGCCGGACGGCGACTGGCACTACATCGCGGTGTCCGAATGATCCAGCAACGCCTGTCCACGTTCGCGGGGCTGCCCGTCCACACCTTCGACGGCGAGCCGGACGGCCCGCTGCCGGACCCGGGCGAGGTGGCCTGGGGCGTCTACCACCACGTCCACGACAACGGCGCGTGGGGCGCGGAGGTCCCCGAGAACCTCGACCTCCTCCTGAAGACGGTCGACACCTCCAAGGTCACCCACCTCGTCATCGGCTTCTGGGGGTTCTCCCGCGAGGAGTTCGACCCGGTGCAGTGGCTGGTGGACAACGCCGGGCGCTTCCCCCGCCTGCGCGCGCTGTTCCTCGGCGACATCCTCGACTGGGAATGCCACATCTCCTGGATCCAGAACGGCGACATCTCGCCGCTGTTCGCGGCCTTCCCAGGGCTGGAGCACTTCGAGATCCGGGGCGCGTCCGACCTGCGGTTCGAGCCCCTGCGCCACGAGCGGCTGAAGGCCCTGCGGATCGAGTCCGGCGGGCTGCCGGCCGAAGTCGTGCGGGCGGTCGCGGGCGGCGACCTGCCCGCACTGGAGCACCTGGACCTGTGGATCGGTTCGGAGCAGCACGGCGGGTCGTCCTCGGCCGAGGACTTCGCGCCCTTCCTCACCGGCGAGCGGTTCCCCTCCCTGAAGCACCTCGGCCTGGAGAACGGCCCGTTCCAGGACGAGCTGGCGGAGGCCCTGGCGAGCGCGCCGGTCGTCGCCCGGCTGGAGTCCCTCAGCCTGGCGATGGGGATGCTGTCCGACCAGGGAGCGGAGGCCCTGCTGTCCGGGCAGCCCCTCACCCACCTGCGCAGCCTCGATCTGCACCACGCCTTCCTGAGCGAGCCGATGGCCGAGCGGCTCCGTGCGGCGCTGCCGGGCGTCGACCTCGATCTCACCGACGCGCTGGGCGAGCCGGCGTGGCGGGACCAGGAATGGCTCTTCAGCGACTCCTACGTCGCGGTGTCGGAATGACGCTCGCCGTGGTCGGCGCGCCCGGCGACCGGCGTCCCGCGCTGTTCGCCGCGGCGTGCCGGTCCGCCGGGCTGCCCGAACCCCGGCTCGTCCCCTGGACGGACGTGCTGCGCGGCCTCCCGCTCTCCTTCGAGGCGGGCGAACTGGTCCGCGTCGACTCGCCCGGTGAGGACGCCGGGGCCGACGCGCTGCTGCGCGGCCCCGGCGCGCCCGAGCGGGTCGGCGGCGGGGCGCGCTGGCACCGGACGTTCACGGCGGCGCTGCGGCGGCTGTCGTCGGCGGCCTCCGCCGCCTGCGCCCGCGTCCTCGGCGACGTCGACGAGATCGCGGTCATGTTCGACAAGCGGCTGACCCATGCCCGGCTGCTCTCCGCGGGTGTCCCCGTCCCGGTCGCCCTGCCCGAGGTCGACGGGTACGCGGCACTCCGCTCCCGGATGGACGAGGCGGGCGAGCGGCGGGTGTTCGTGAAGCCGGCGCACGGGTCCTCCGCCTCCGGGGTGGTCGCGCTCCAGACCGCGCCGGGCCGCGTGCGGGCCGTGACGTCGGCGTCGCTGACCGGCGGCCGGCTGGTCAACTCGCTGCGCGTCCGCTCGTACGAGACCGAGGACGAGGTCGCGACGCTGATCGACCTGCTCGCGCCGGACGGCCTGCACGTCGAGCGGTGGCTGCCCAAGGCGGCGCTCGGCGGGCGCGTGTTCGACCTGCGCGTCGTCGTCATCGGCGGCGAGCCCACGCACGCGGTCGTCCGCACCAGCCGGACCCCGATGACGAACCTGCACCTGGGCGGCTCCAGGGGGGACCTGGAAGCGGTGAGGCACGCGCTCGGGGAGGACGGCTGGAGACGGGTCCTGGACGTGTGCGCGCGGGCCGCCGCCTGTTTCCCGGGCAGCCCGATGGTCGGCGTCGACCTGCTCGTGGGCTTCGGGTTGAAGCGGTTCGCGGTGTGCGAGGTGAACGCCTTCGGCGATTTGCTGCCCGGGCTGACCGGCCTGCCGGGAAGCTCCGCCGAGGGCTTGGACACCTATGGCGCCCAGGTCAGGTCGCTGGTGCAGGCATGCACGACATGAACGACATCATCGGCAGCCACGACGTGCTGCTGGTGACCCTCGACACTCTGCGCTACGACGTGGCCGCCGAACTGGCCGCGGCGGGGGAGACCCCCACGCTCGCCGGGCTGCTTCCAGAAGGCCGCTGGGAGCGCCGCCACACACCCGGCAGTTTCACCTACGCCGCGCACGCGGCGATGCTGGCCGGCTTCCTGCCGACGCCCGCGTCGCCCGGCCCGCATCCGCGCCTGTTCGCCGGAGCCTTCCCGGGCAGCGAGACCACCGCCCCCGGCACGTGGACGTTCGACGCCGCCGACCTGCCGACGGGCCTTGCGTCGGCTGGCTACCACACGGTCTGCGTAGGCGGCGTCGGGTTCTTCAACAAGCTGACACCGCTCGGGTCGGCGTTGCCGTCCCTGTTCGCCGAAAGCCACTGGGAGCGCGGGTTCGGCGTGACCGACCCGGAGTCGCTGCCCAACCAGATCGACCGGATCGCCGAGGTCGTGGCGCGGCTGCCTGCCGAACGGCGCCTGTTCCTGCTGCTCAACGTCGCGTCCCTGCACCAGCCCAACTGGTTCTACCTGGACGGCGCCACAAGCTCGAACGGAGACACCCGTGCGAGTCACGCCGCCGCCCTCCGGCATGTGGACGCGCACATGGGCAGGTTGTTCGCACTGATGCGCCGGCCGTGCTTCGTCATCGTCTGCTCCGACCACGGAACGGCGTACGGCGAGGACGGCCACACGGGCCACCGCATCGGCCATGAAGTCGTCTGGACCGTTCCGTACGGGGAGTTCGTTCTGTCGTGAATCCATACCAGGCGTACGTGTACGCCTACCCGCACAAGACCGCCTACCGTCCGCTGCGACCGGCGCCCGGGCTGCGCGACGTATGGGCGGGGGAGTCGCTCGACGCACTCTTCCTGTACCTGCACGTCCCCTTCTGCGAGATGCGGTGCGGCTTCTGCAACCTCTTCACCCGCACCGGCGCGCCCGAGGAGCTGACCGGCGCCTACCTCGACGCGCTCGACCGCCAGGCGACCGCCGTCCTGGACGCCCTGGACGGCGCCGCCTTCGCCACCGCGGCCTTCGGCGGAGGGACGCCGACCTACTTCACCGCGTCCGAGCTGGAACGGCTCTGCGGCATCGCCGGACGCTTCCCCGGATTCGGGTCGATCCCGCTGGGCGTGGAGACGTCCCCGGCGACCGCCACCACCGACCGGCTGACCGTCCTCGCCGAACACGGCACCACCCGCGTCTCCATCGGTGTGCAGAGCTTCCTGGACGAGGAGGCGCGCGCGGCCGTCCGGCCGCAGAAGCGCGCCGAAGTGGAGGCCGCGCTGGACCGCATCCGCGCCGTGGGGTTCCCGATCCTCAACATCGACCTCATCTACGGCATCGACGGCCAGACACCCGCGACGTGGCTGCACTCCCTGAACGCCGCTCTCACATGGCGTCCGGAGGAGATCTACCTGTACCCGCTCTACGTCCGCCCGCTGACCGGCCTCGGACGCCGCGCCCAGGACTGGGACGACCAGCGCCTCACCCTCTACAGGCTCGGCCGCGACCACCTTCTCGGCGAAGGCTACGAGCAGGTGTCGATGCGGATGTTCCGGCTGCCGTCATCGGGCGCGGGCGGCACGGAGTACTGCTGCCAGACCGACGGCATGGTCGGCCTCGGCTGCGGTGCACGCTCCTACACCTCCCGCCTCCACTACTCGTTCGAGTACGCGGTCGGAGCCGGGCAGGTCCGTTCGATCATCGACGACTACGTGCGCGAGACCGACTTCACCACCGCCCGCGTCGGATTCACCCTGGACGACGACGAACGCCGCAGGCGGCATCTCGTCCAGTCCCTTCTGCAAGCGGCCGGCGTCGACCTGCGCGCCTACCGTGCGCGCTTCGGGAGCGACCCGATGGACGACTTCCCCGCCGACCTGAAGCCGTTCGCCGAGCGGGGATGGCTGGAGACCTCCGAAGACGTCCTCCGGTTGACCCCCGAAGGGCTCGCCTACTCCGACGCCGTCGGCCCGGCGCTCTTCTCCTCGAGCGTGCAGGCGCTGATGGCGTCCTACGAGGCGCGGTGATGGACCATCTGACGATCCTCTACCGGGGGCCGCTCGCCAGCTGCGACTACGACTGCCCGTACTGCCCGTTCGCCAAGCGTCGCGACACCCCGGAACAGCTTCGCGCCGACCGCGCCGCGCTCGAACGGTTCACGGAGTGGGTGTCGGGCTGCGACCATCGCGTCTCGGTCCTCTTCACGCCGTGGGGCGAGGGGCTCGTCCGCTCCTGGTACCGGCGCGCCCTGACCGGCCTCAGCCGCCTTCCGCAGGTGGACCGGGTCGCGATCCAGACGAACCTCAGCCACCGCGTCTCCTGGACGGCCGACGCCGACCTCACACGGCTGGCGCTGTGGGCGACCTACCACCCCGGCCAGGTCCCCTACGAGCGGTTCCTGGGCAAATGCCATGACTTGGCGGAGCGCGGGGTCCGCTTCAGCGTCGGCATCGTCGGCCAGCCGGAGCACCTCGACGCCGCCCGCCGCCTCCGGGCCGACCTTCCCGCCGGCACCTATCTCTGGGTCAACGCGGCCGAGGGGCGCACCTACGACGACGCCGAGGCCGCCTCCTGGACCGAGATCGACCCGCTGTTCCCCGTGAGCCGCCACCCGCACGCCAGCCGCGGCCTTTCCTGCCGGACGGGCGACACGGTCGTCTCGGTGGACGGCGACGGCACGGTGCGCCGCTGCCACTTCGTCCCGTCCGTCCTGGGCAACCTCTACGACGGCTCGTTCCGTGCCGCCCTGGCGCCCCGCCCGTGCCCCCTCGACACGTGCGACTGCCACATCGGCTACGTGCACCTCGAACCCCTCGGCCTCTACGACACCTTCGCCGGCGGCATCCTCGAACGCATCCCCGCCCTGCTCGACCAGCCCTGACCGCCGTTCAGCGCCCCCGGCCCTGACCCGGAGCTTGGTCTTGCCCGCTCCGCCCGTCCGGATCGGCGGCGTAGCGGCCGGCGAGTTCGGCGCCGATCCGGGCGAGTTCGCGCTGGACGGTGCACGGCTCAACGACGTCGAGCAGCGTGCCCCAGCCGGCGAGGTGGCGGGCGATGTCCAGTGGCGTCGGGGCGGCGAGACGCACCCGGACACGCCCGTCGCCCGCCTCGCCGTCGGTGTGGCAATGCCGCCCGAACTGGTCGCGCAGGACAGGCACGAACCGCTCCTCGACGAGCACGGTCGCCCACGTCCGCGAGCGTCGGCTCTCGATCTCGTCGGTGACCTCCTGCCAGGCGGTGGCGAGGGTGAAGTCGCCGGGGCGTTCGGCGGGAAGGCCGGTCGGCTCGGCCCGGGTGATCCGGTCGACGCGGAAGGTCCGCCGGCCCCGCTCGGTGCCCGCCAGCAGGTACCAGACGTCGTCCTTGTCGATCAGGCCCCACGGGTCGACCAGGCGTTCCGACGGTTCCCCGGTGCGGCCGGCGTAGGTCAGGCGGACCCTGAGGCGGCGGATCACGGCGGTCTGCAGCAGGTCGACCATCGCGGGCCGGGGACGGTCCCGCTCACCCCACCGGACGGGGTCGACGAACGTCGCGTCCATGGCGGCCTCGGCATCGGTGCGGAAGGTCCGCGGCAGAGCTCCCATGAGCTTGCGCAGCGCGGCCCTGGCCTCGGGCGAGACGGCGGCGGCGGGGCCGACCAGCAGGAACAGGGCCCGCGCCTCGGCCGCCGTCAGACCGCTGAGGTCGGTGCGGGCGCCGCCGACCAGCTGCCAGCCGCCGCCGCGGCCCGGCTGCGGGTAGACCGGGACGCCGGCCGACGCGAGCGCCTCCAGGTCGCGGCGGGCGGTGGCCACCGACACCTGGAGCTCGGCCGCCAGGTCGGCGGCGGTCACACGGCCGCGGACCTGCAACAGCAGCAGGACGGCGACGAGGCGGTCAGCGCGCATGAACCCGGATTTCCGCAGAAAGTGCTCAGAGGATGAGCACTTTACCCGGAAGCATGGAAGGCGTCGCCCACCGAGAGGGGAACCACCGATGATGCATTTCGCGGACGCCGCCGAGTGGGAGGCGTGGCTGGCCGAGCACCACGAGAGCGGGGACGGCGCCTGGCTGAAGATCGCCAAGAAGGGGTCGGACGCCGCCTCCGTCACGATCACGCAGGCGCTGGAGATCGCGCTGTGCTACGGCTGGATCGACAGCCATCGCCGGACCCACGACGAGCGCTTCTACCTGCAGCGGTACTCGCGCCGCCGCAAGGGGGGCTCCTGGTCGCGCAAGAACGTCGAGCGGGTGGAGGCGCTGACCGCCGCCGGGCGGATGCGCCCGCCCGGCCTGGCCGAAGTCGCCGCCGCCCAGGCGGACGGACGGTGGGCGGCCGCCTACACCGCCCAGCACGACGCCACCGTCCCGCCCGACCTCGCGGCAGCGCTCGCGACCTGCCCGCAGGCCGCCGCCCGCTTCGAGGCGCTCGACAAGACGTCCCGCTACCTGATGATCCTGCCGCTGCTCAAGGCCCGGACCCCGGCCGGGCGCGCCACCCGCCTGAACAGGGCGCTCTCCGAGTTGCAGGACCGCTGAAACCGATCGCCGGAACCGTGGCGGTTTCGACCGGTGTCCGGCCGGAACCGCTTGCCGGATTCAGGTCTGCTTCTCGGGGTGGTAGTCGGCCTCGTCGACGCCGAACGTCCACGCGACGCCCGCGCGCGCCGTGCGGGTGTCCGGCGGGACGCGCAGGTAGTAGGTGCGGTGGGTCCCGTCCGGTTCGGGGGTCGAATTGACCACCTCCACCATGACCACCGGCTCGTCGCCCGGCAGTTCGATCGACCACAGGACGCCCGTCTCGTCCCGGTGCAGGGGACGCGCGCCGGTCTCGGCCAGATACCGGTCGTAGCCGAAGATCTCCAGCATCACGCGGCGCAGCTCGGCGTTCTGCTCGGAGGAGATGCGGTCGGGCGTCAGGTTCTTCAGCGACGCGACGAAGCCCGCCGGGATCGGCATGCCGCGCCAGGCGTGCAGCGCGAACCCGTCCGGGTAGGCGAGGGCGGGGCCGTCCCCGCGGTGCAGCCGCCCGGGCTCGTCGCGGTACAGCTCGCTCGGCCGCTCCGACAGGATCACCAGCCGCTCGTAGGGCCACCACCAGCCGGCGGACCGGGCCACCTCCGCCAGGCCGGCCAGCCGGCCGTCGAGCCGTCCGAGCGACTCGAACAACGCCAGCCACGGTGCGTCGTGCTGGCCCAGGACGGCGTCGAGCGTGGCCGCGCGCAGCAGCGATTCTGCCTCGCGCTTCTCCTGGGTCGACCGCCTTCTCCGCGCACCGAGGGACCGGCCGGTCGCCTGCTCGCCGCACGCCCCGCGCACGCGCGCGACGAGTGCCTGCACCTGGTCCCACAGGAGCCCGCCGGTGTCGGCCCACGTGCGCGGCCACTGCTCCGGCCCCTGCTCGGAACACGCCGCCGCACGTTCGGCCTCCCAGGGGCGGGTGCGCACGTCCGTCAGGACGCTCGGCCCGGCCGCGAGGTCACCGAGGTCGGCGCGGGCATGTTCGAGGAGGTCGTCGAGCCCCGCCGCCTCCAGCGCCTCGCCGTGCCCGGCGATCACGGCCGCCGCGACGGCGCCGCGCGCGGGGGAGGGCACCCACAGGTACCGCTCGGGGGGCTTCAGCCCGGCGGAGGCGTAGGCCGCGGCCACGCCCGCCTCGGCACGGGCCCGGTCGGCGGGGCCGGTGGCGAACCCGGCCGCCTGCCAGTCGCCGACGACGAAGTGGGTCTCGCGTACCGTTCCGGTGAGCATCCCGCCTCCTCAGTCGGCCACGACGCGGACGGAACCGGGCACGTACTCGCGCTGGCGGATCACCCGGTACCAGCCCTTGGGCAGGGTGATCGCCGCGTGCTCCTCGTGCACCAGGCGCCCGCCGGACGGCAGGTGCAGGTGGTCCGGCACGAGCGGGTCGGGGGTGCGCAGCAGCGTGCCGGGCGCGGCCAGCGCGTGCGCGTGCCCGGTGGCCTCGCCGAGGGCGAGCACCATGCGGCCCCGGCCGTCGCGCGGGGACGGCGGCAGCTCGCGGACGGACTGCGGAACCGTCTCCTCGGGCACGGGCAGGATCAGGACGTCTCCCTGTCGGTACATGCGGCGAACGTAACGCCCGCCACCGACAGAACCCGCCCCCCGACGAGGGCGGCGGGGGTCAGAAGCCGCGGGTCCGGCGGGCGGCGGGGCGGGCCCAGCGGCCGGACGCGCTCAGCCCGACGTGCTGGAACGCGCGGACGAGTTCGCCGCCGAGGTTCACGCCGGCGCCGAGGGCGAGCGCCACGGACACCGCTCCGATGAGGCTCAGCACGCCCGCCTGCGGCGAACCGGTGTTGAGCTCGACCATGCCCCGGTAGAGCGCGGTCCCCGGCAGCAGCGGGCCGATGGCGGGGACGACGAACGGCATGACGGGCTCCCCGTGCCTGCGGGCGAGCCAGCTCGCCATCACGCCGACGATGGTGGCGGCCACGGCGGCGGCCAGGACCGGTGGAACGTGCCATCCGCGGGCCAGCACGAAGAGCACCCAGATCAGCGCGCCGCCGAGGGCGACGGTGGTCAGCACGTCCCGCGGGGCGGCCAGGGACACCGCGAACGACAGCGAGATGGCGGCGGCGGCGATGACGGCGACGGGCTCCAGGCTCGCCGACGGGGTGGGCAGGTGCCGGACGTCGATCGGCACGCCCATGCTGACCGCGGCGTACACCACGGCGCCCAGCCCGGCGACGATCGCCGCGATCATGAAGAAGACCTCCAGCATCCGCGCGCCGGCGCTCACCAGGTCGCCGGTGATGCCGTCCTGGATGCTCGCCACCAGCGGGCGCCCCGGAAGCAGCGCCAGGATCGAGCCGGTGACGATCGTGGCGGCCTGGCCGGGGTTGCCCAGCGCCACCACCCCCGCGGCCGCCGCCGCGCCGATCGCCGCGGCCACCGCGAACTGGAAGAACTCCGCGATGCCGCGGCGCGCCAGCGCGGCGGCCGTGCGGTCGCCCAGCATCGTGGCGACGAACGCGGTGGTCGCCACCAGCGGTCCGCCGCCGGACAGCACGCTGCCCGAGGCGGCGATGAGGCCGAGGGACACCACCAGCAGCCAGGTCGGGTACGGAGGGCCGCCCCTCTTGATCTCCGCGAGCCGCTTGTGGGCCTCCTCCAGTTCGAGCATGCCGATGGAGGCGTCCTGGACGAGCTGGTGCAGCGCCGTGAGCCGCCAGTAGGCCGGGGTCCGCCGCCGGATGGAACGCGCGCTGGTCATCGGCGCCGCGCCCCCTCCCGGATGCGCCGAGACGAGGATGCTCGTCAGGGTGACCTGCACCTCGCACCGGGGGAGTTCGAAGGCCACGCCCAGGCCGAGCATGGCCTCGTTCACGCGCTCGGTGGTCTCGCCGCTGGCCAGGAGGAGCTCGCCCACCCGCAGGACGAGGTCGATGGCCCGCGGGTCGACGACCTCGCCGGGCTCGTCTTCGGGCGGTTCCGGGGGCGACCCGTCCATGAGGACCTGCCATGTCCGCCGCAAGCGATCAGCCGCGCCCATACCCCCGCCGGTGTCCCTTCCCGCCCATGAACCGATCTTGACTGGCAGGCTACCCACCAGCCCGGTGTCCCCAATCCGTGGCCTGCGTCCCACCCCTTCCGCAGAGGTCGACCGCCCGCGCGGGCGGCGGCCGGGACGCCGGGTGCCGCCGCGTCCACCTGCTGAACCAGAAGAGTGACCGGCTGGTTCGCCGTCCGGCGCCCGTCCGTGGACGTGGGCCGGCGCTCCAGGGTGTTGGTTCCCCGATCGGTGAGCACGACCCGCACGGTTCCGCACTCGTCGGCGTCACCGCGCGGGCGCCGGGCGCCGACCCCCCAAGAGGGCCTCCGCTGTTTTCCACAGAACTCGATTCTGGTGTGGTGTGCTCCGAAGCACTGGTAGCAAGGACGCATGAGTTCTTCGGACGGTCTGCGCGACGAGGCCGAGCGGTGCCTGCGCGCCCTCGCCGGTGACCACGCGCGCCTGCGCGACGACCAGTGGACGGCGATCAGCGCGCTCGTCGTCGAGCGGCGGCGCGCCCTCGTCGTCCAGCGGACGGGCTGGGGCAAGTCCGCCGTCTACTTCGTGGCGACCCGGCTGCTGCGCGAGCGCGGCGCCGGCCCGACCGTGATCGTCTCGCCGCTGCTGGCGCTGATGCGCAACCAGATCGACGCCGCCGAGCGGGCGGGCATCCGCGCCCGCACGATCAACTCCTCCAACACCGGCGACTGGGACCAAGTCTTCGCCGAGGTGGAGGAGGGCGCGGTCGACGTCCTGCTGGTGAGCCCCGAGCGGCTTAACAATCCCGATTTCCGCGACCTCGTCCTCCCCAAGCTCGCCGCGGGCGCCGGGCTGGTCGTGGTCGACGAGGCGCACTGCATCTCCGACTGGGGCCACGACTTCCGCCCCGACTACCGGCGGCTGCGCACCCTGCTGGCCGAGCTGCCGCCCGGCATCCCGGTCCTCGCCACCACCGCGACGGCCAACGCCCGCGTCACCAAGGACGTCGCCGAGCAGCTCGCGGGCGACGACGCGCTGGTCCTGCGCGGCCCCCTCGAACGCGACTCGCTGCACCTCGCCGTGGTGAGCCTCCCCACCGCGGAGCAGCGCATCGCCTGGCTGGGCGAGCACCTCGGCGACCTCCCGGGCAGCGGCATCATCTACACCCTCACGGTCGCCGCGGCCCACGAGATCACCGCGTGGCTCCGCGACCGCGGCTACGAGGTGGCCGCCTACTCGGGCCAGACCGAGCAGGCCGAGCGCCTCCAGGCCGAGCGCGACCTCCACGACAACAAGCTCAAGGCCCTCGTCGCCACCAGCGCCCTCGGCATGGGCTTCGACAAGCCCGACCTCGGCTTCATCGTCCACGTGGGCGCCCCGCAGTCCCCGGTGGCCTACTACCAGCAGATCGGACGCGCCGGCCGCGGCGTCGACCGCGCCGAGGTGATCCTGCTGCCCGGCCGGGAGGACCGCGACATCTGGGCCTACTTCGCGAGCCTCGCCTTCCCGCCGGAGCACATCGTCCGCAGCACGCTGGACGTCCTGGACTCCGCCGGCCGCCCGCTCTCCACCACGGCCCTGGAACCGCTGGTCGACCTCAACCGGGCCCGCCTGGAGATGATGCTCAAGGTGCTCGACGTGGACGGCGCCGCCCGCCGCGTCAAGGGCGGCTGGACGTCCACCGGCGAGCCCTGGTCCTACGACCGCGAGCGCTACGAGCGCGTCACCGCCGAACGCCGCCGCGAGCAGCAGGCGATGCTCGACTACATCGCGGCCACCGGCTGCCGCGAGGAGTTCCTGCGCCGCCAGCTGGACGACCCCGACGCGGGCCCCTGCGGCCGCTGCGACAACTGCACCGGCCGCCACCGGCCCACCGACGTCACCCGGGAGAGCGCGGACCGGGCCCGCGACCGCCTGCACCGTCCCGGCGTCGACATCGCCCCCCGCCGCATGTGGCCGACCGGCGTCAAGGACGACCTGGGCGTCTCCGGCCGCATCAAGCCCGAGCTCCAGGCCGAGACGGGGCGGGCGCTCGGCCGCCTCACCGACATCGGCTGGGGCAACCGCCTGCGCGACCTGTTCGCCGCCGGCGACACCGAGGTCCCCGCCGACCTGGTGGACGCCGTCGTCCAGGTCCTCGCCGCCTGGGACTGGGCGGCCCGCCCCACCGGCGTCGTCACCATCGGCTCCCGCTCCCGCCCCCGCCTGGTCACGACGTTCGGGCAGCGCATCGCCCAGATCGGCCGCCTGCCCTACCTGGGCGAACTGGTCCCCGTCGGCGAGCCCGTGCCGCGCCGGCACAACAGCGCCCAGCGGCTCCGCTCCGTCTGGCACAGCCTGACCATCCCCACCGACCTGGCGGAGGCCCTGGCCGACAACCCCGGCCACATCCTCCTGGTGGACGACCGCATGGAAACCGGCTGGACGATGACCGTGGCGACCCGCCTGCTGAAGGAGTCCGGCGCCCGCTCGACCCTCCCCCTGACCCTGGCCACCCCCACCTGACCCGCACCCGAACCCCCACGCCCGCCCGGTCGCGTAGGCGGGTCTTGCGGTGGCTGCATCGGGGCCCTCGGGGCCCCGATGCCGGCCCGGCGGGGGTGTGCCGCCCGCGCGCCCCCGTGGGCGCGGGCGGGACGTTCTCGGGCCGGCCCGTGCGCGCGGCCCCGCGCACGGGCCGGCGTCCGTTCCCGGCGCCGCGGCGGAGAAGAGCCGCGGCGAACGGGAGACCAGGGCGCCGGGCGGCGGCCCCGGCGGCCGGCACCGCCGGGGCACGCCCGGGAGCGCCGCCGTCCTGGGAGTGGGACGGGTGACGGCGGCGGTGGAGCGGCTCGAGGGAAAGTGTTCTAGAGGTTAGAAAACTCTGTCCAGTTGTTTAGGAGAACATCTTGAGATAAGTTCAGGCGGAAATGTCATCATTTCCCGCTTAGTTGGCCCCGCGGCCATTTCCGTGGGTCCCCGGAAGAGGTAGTAATGTCCCTCCCCGTGCCCCCGACCCTCGACTCGCTGCTGGACTGTCCGCCCGGCCTGCTCGACATGACGTTCGACCAGCTGCGGACCCTGCTGGTGGTGCACGAGACCGGTTCGGCGCTGCGGGCGGCCCGGGTGCTGGGGCGCGAGCAGTCGAGCGTCCAGAAGCAGCTCGACACGCTGAACCGCAACAGCCAGGTGCTGTGCGGGGAGGTCCTGACCGTCCGGCAGGGGCGCGGGAAGGACTACCTGTTCACGCCGACCGGGGAGACGACGGTCGAACTGGCGCGCACGACGTTCGAGAAATGGCTGGAGTCCATTCACTGGAGCCGGCGCCGCCTCGGCCGCATGCTGACGGTCGGCACCACCGAGTTCACGCTGCCGATCGTCTCCCGGGCCTGGGACCGGGTCTCGGAGGAGTTCCGGCAGCGCGAGGTCGAGTTCAAGGTCGCCCACGTCCGCACCAAGGACCTGTGGTCGCGGCTGGAGACCCGCCAGGTCGACCTCATCTGCGGCAGCATCGTCAGCACCCCGGAGGGCGACCTGCGCCTCCAGGAGTACGAGGTCGTCGAGTACGCCCGGGGCCAGGCGCTGCTGCTCACCAATCTGCCGGAGGGCGAGCTGCCCGGCACGCCGGTGCAGACCAGCCGCCTCGGGCGCATCCCGCTGGTGGTGCCGCCCGCCGGGCTCGTCGCCGACCTGCTCGCCACCTGGTACGGGACGAACTTCCGCGAGCGGCTCAACGTCGTCGCCGACATCGACGACGTGCACTACGGGCTGTCGCTGCTGCGATCCGGGTTCGTGCGCGGCTGCATGATCGTCACCGGTTCGATCGGGCGGGGCATGGCCGCGCAGGAGGACCCCGACGCCGTCCCGCTCCGTGCGATCGGGCTGGACGACGACCTGGAGCCCAGGGCCGAGTTCATGACGGGCGCGTTCGTCCGCCGCGCCGACCTCGAACGCTACGACGCGGGCCACCCCCTGAACCGCCTCTGGGACGCGGTCAGGGAGGACGTCCGCACCTACACTCCGCTCGCCTGAGCGGCCCCGCCCTACTTGATCTGGTTGTCGACCACGTCGAGGGTGGGGCGGGCGCCCAGGTGCTGCATGGCGCGGGCGGCCAGGCGGCAGCCCGCGGTGAGGGCGTCGGCCGGCTGCTTGCCGTCGAGCCACGGCGGGAGGAACCCGGCGATGAACGCGTCGCCGGCGCCCGTGCCGTCGATGATCTTCTCGACGGGCTCCGCCGCGACGGTGACCGGCTCGGGACGGCCGTTGGTGTACCACAGGGCCCCGTCGGCGCCGTTCGTGATCACGACCTGCGGGTACCAGGCGGTCAGCACCTTGGCGGCCTGCTCGGGCGTGTCGCGGCCGGTGAGGATCTCGGCCTCCTTGGCGTTGACGACCAGGAGGCGGGCGCCCTGCGTCCACTCCAGGAAGGGCTCGGCGCCCATCCGCTTGAGCGGGGAGGACGAGCCGCCGTCCACGGAGACCGACATCTGCGTCTTGCGGGCGATCTCCAGGGTGTGGATGGCCGCCTTGCGGGACCCCTCGTTGATCAGGGCGTAACCCGACAGGTGCAGGTGGGTGCCGCCGGAGAACAGGTCCTTGCAGCGCTCGATGTCCTCCGGGAGGAGGGCGGCGTTGGCGCCGGGGTCCGACAGCATCGTCCGGTCGCCCTTGTGGGTGACCATGACCACACAGGTGCCGGTGGGACGTTCCTGGTCCATGACGAGGCGGGCGTCGACGCCGTAGCCCATCAGCTCCATGTCCCGGTTCCGGCCGGCGATGTCGGAGCCGCGGCGGCCGACGAAGGCGGCGTCGGTCCCCTCCACGGCGAGCCATGCGGCCACGTTGGCGCCGGAGCCACCCCCGTGCGTCGTCACGGCGGCGGGCGTGTCGCTCCCCTTGGCCAGGGGATACGCGGCACGCGCCACGGTGTCTGTCATAAGATCGCCGACCACGACCACGCGCGTCATGGAGTCATCACCTCGATCAACACGGCCCGCGCGAGCGGCAATTCTTGGACGTGTGCTCGACCGTAACAGCTTCGGAGCCCGGATTAGGTCTCGAACGCGCAGCGAAACCGAGGAAGCCGGTTTTTTCGTCGCGGGACCGTGACGCATCCGTGCCTTACCCTCGGGTACGTGACCGAGCGTTATCCGGATCAGTGGGAGGCCGACGTCGTCCTCAGCGACGGCGGGACGGCCCATCTGCGCCCCATCTGCCCCGAGGACGCCGATCTCCTGCGCGCGTTCCACGCGCGGCTGTCCCCGGAGTCGATCTACTACCGGTTCTTCTCGCCGCGCCCCCGGCTGTCGGACCGCGAGATCGAGCACTTCACCACCGTCGACCACGACCGGCGCGCCGCGCTGATCGCCACGATCGCGGGGGAGATGGTGGCGGTCGTCCGCTACGACCGGCTCGCCGACCGGCCGGAGACGGCGGAGGTGGCGTTCCTGGTGGAGGACGCGCACCAGGGCCGCGGGCTCGGCGCGGTGCTGCTGGAGCACATCGCGGCGGCGGCCCGCGAGCGCGGGGTGCGCCGGTTCGTGGCGAGCGTCCTGCCCGACAACCGCCGGATGACCCGGGTGTTCCGGGAGGCCGGGTACCGGGCGGAGCAGCGCTTCGAGGAGGGCGTGATCGAGCTCGTCCTCGACCTGGAGCCGACCGACACCTCGCTGGAGGTCATGACGGCGCGCGAGCACCGGGCAGAGGCGCGCTCGATACAGCGGCTGCTGTTCCCGCGGTCTGTGGCGGTGGTCGGGGCGAGCCGGGCCGAGCACAGCGTCGGCCGGACCGTCCTGCGGAACCTGCTCGCCGGGGACTTCAGCGGGCCCGTGTACCCGGTGCACCCGACGGCGGTCGCGGTGGCCGGGGTCCGCGCGTACGCGTCCGTCCTGGAGATCCCGGACGACGTGGACCTCGCGGTCGTGGCGGTGCGGGCCGACGCCGTCCACGAGGTCGTGGAGGAGTGCGCGGGCAAGGGCGTGCGGGGGCTGGTCGTCGTGTCGTCCGGCTTCGGCGAGGTCGGGGAGGAGGGACGGGCCGCCCAGGAGCAACTGGTGCGGCTCGCGCGCGCCTACGGGATGCGGGTCGTCGGCCCCAACTGCCTCGGCATCGCCAACACCGACACCGACGTGCGGCTGAACGCGACCCTGGCGCCGACCATGCCGGGACGGGGCCCGGTGGGGTTCTTCTCCCAGTCCGGCGCGCTGGGCATCGCCATCCTGCAGCGGACGGCCGCGCGCGGTCTCGGGCTGTCCACGTTCGTCTCGGCGGGGAACCGGGCGGACGTCTCCGGCAACGACCTGATGCAGTACTGGGAGGAGGACCCGGCGACCAGGGCCGTCCTGCTGTACCTGGAGTCGCTGGGCAACCCCCGCAAGTTCGCGCGGCTGGCGCGCAGGCTCGGCCGCCGCAAGCCGATCGTGGCGGTGAAGAGCGGGCGCAGCACGCAGGGCGTCCCGATCGGGCACGCGGCGCGGGCGCTCACACTGCCCGACCACGCGGTCAGCGCGCTGTTCGAGCAGGCCGGCGTGATCCGGGTGGACGACCTGGCGGAGCTGTTCGACGTGGCGCAGGTGCTGGCCTACCAGCCGCTCCCGGCCGGCGACCGCATCGCGATCATCGACAACTCCAACTCGCTGGGCCTGCTGGCGCAGGACGAGGCCGTCGCGCTCGGGCTGGAGGTCCGGCCCCGCATCGACCTCGGTCCCCGCGCCGACGCCGACGACTACGAGGCCGCCCTCGCCGGCGCGCTGGACGACGACACGGTCGACGCGGTAGTGGCGCTGTTCACGCCCCCGACGATCGGCGGCTACGACGTGCGCGTCCCCGAGAGGATCCTGCGGCTGGCCGCCGAGGGCCGCAAACCGATCGTGGCGACCTATCTCGGCACCGAGGGAATGCCCGCCGACCTGCGCGTCACCGGCCCGGACGGGATGCCCGCGGAGGGCTCCGTGCCGTCCTACACGGCGCCCGAGGACGCCGTCCGGGCGCTGGCGTACGTGATCCGGTACGCGCGGTGGCGGCGGCGCCCGCCCGGCCGCATGCCGGTGTTCGAGGACGTGGACCGTGCCAAGGCGCGGGAGCTGGTCGCCGGGTGGCTGGGCGACGGCGGCCCCGTGGAGGTCGCGCCGGAGCAGGCGGCGGAGCTGCTGGCCTGCTACGGCATCCGGCTCGCGGGCGGGACGGACGGCGTGGCGACCCGCATCGTCGTCAGGGAGGACCCCTCGTTCGGCGCGCTGATCTCGTTCGGGATCGCCGACGAGACCGCCGAGCTGCTGGACGACCGCGCCTACCGCCTGTCGCCGCTGGCGGACGCGGAGGCGGCGGAGATGATCCGCGCGATCCGCACGGCCCCGCTGCTGCTGGGGCACCGCGGCGCCGATCCGGTGAACCTCGGGGCGCTGGAGGAGCTGCTGCTGCGCGCGTCCCGCCTCGGCTACGACCTTCCGGAGGTGGCGCGGCTGGAGCTGAGCCCCGTCATGGTGGGTCCGTCGGGGGTCGCGGTGCGGGCGGCGACGCTCACGCTGGAGCGTCCCCTGGGGCCGCGCCCCGAACTGGAGCCGCGCCGCCTGTGACTCGGGCCCGGAGGCCCGGGGCCTGGACACCGGCCCCGGGCCTCCGGCGTGCCCGCCGTCAGCCCGGGGGCGGGGGAGGGCTGGGCTCCGGCGTCGGCGGGACGGGATCGGGCGCGGGGCCGGGCGGGATCGGCTCGGGCCCCGGCGGGGGCGGGGACGGCTCCGGCGGCGGGCCGGGCGGCACGGGATCGGGCGCGGGGCCGGGCGGGATCGGCTCGGGCGGCCGCGGCGCGGGGCCCGGGGCGGGGCCGGGCGGCGGCTCGGGGGGCAC
>NZ_BAABEV010000058.1:0-4868 GCF_039540335.1 Actinomadura verrucosospora
CCCTGTCGGAGAAGATCCTCTACAACGAGCTCAAGCCCGGCCAGATCGTCATCGTCGGCACCGAGGGCTTCGACCCCGACAACACCGACACCGCCGAGAACGCCAAGTTCACCTTCAAGGGCGTGCCGAAGCCGTCGACCGTCCCCGACAGCCCGCCGCCCATCGAGGGCGCGGTCAACTTCAACAAGGACTGACGTCCCGCGCGCGAAGGCCCGCGACCGGTTCCCGGTCGCGGGCCTTCCGCACGTTCGCGGCTCGCGCGTTGGCGGCTCGCGCGTTGGCGGCTTGCACGTTGGCGGCTCGCGCGTGGCGGCTCGCATGTGTGGGGCTCGCGTGTGGGTGGCTGGCATGGGCGTGATTCTCCTGGGCAGCTTCCCCTCACAAGATCGACTGTCTCGGGAGCCGCCATGAGCCGTCTGACCCTCTCCGCCCCCGTCCTCGACGCCCCCGACCCGCACGTGCTGGCGAACTTCTACCAGCGCCTCCTCGGTTGGACGGTCGTGCAGGACGAGCCCGACTGGGTGAAGCTGCGTCCCCCGGGCGGCGGAACCGGCCTGTCGTTCCAGACAGAGCCGCTCTACAAGCCCCCCACGTGGCCCGCCGCGGACGGCGCCCAGTTGCAGATGGCCCACCTCGACTTCGAGGTGGACGACGTGGACGCCGCCGGAAAGCACGCCGAGGCAGTGGGCGCCGTCCTGGCCGACTTCCAGCCGGATGACGACTTCCGGGTCTACCAGGACCCGGCGGGGCACCTGTTCTGCCTCTTCACGCGCGAGCCGGAGAAGCCGGTGGGTTAATCCACAGAACGCTGTTCGGTCTCTGGCGCCCGCCGCGCTCGGGAACCCTGAAGGTGACTTCAGGGAGGCCCAGTGTGCGACCAGATCGCCATCCGAAGACCCCGCCCGCTCACCTCGAAGCGGAGGGGGGCGGGGTGGCAAGCCAGGCCTGTATCGCTTCTCCGAGGGCCTTCTTGGCCTGAGGCGGGGCGAAGGAGGCGGTGACCGAGGCTCGGGCCAGGTCGGCCAGGGTGAGGTCGTCGTAGGTGAAAGTGGCGCGGACGTGCGCGTACTCGGTGGCGAGGGGGGTGTTGATCAGGGCGGGGATGTCGGTGTTGAGAGTGACCAGCAGGCCCGCTTCGCGGAGGCGGGGGAGGGGGTGCGCGTCCAGGGACGGGACGAATCCCAGCGCGACGTTGGAGGAGGGGCAGACCTCCAGGGGGATCCCGCGTTCGCGGACCTCGGCCACCAGGTCGGGATCGTCCAGGATCCGGATGCCGTGGCCCAGCCGCTCGGTGCGGCCGGGGCCGAGCGCCTGCCGGATGCTGGCCGCGCCCTCGGCCTCGCCCGCGTGGTGGACGACGTGGAGCCCGGCGTCGTGCGCGGCGGCGAAGACCTCGGTGAACGGGTCACCGGGGTGGGCCTCGTCGCCGGCGAGGCCGACGGCGACCACGCGCTCGTGACGCCGGGCCAGGTCCAGGGTCCGCCAGGCGCGCTCGACGGAGCGGCGGCGGGAGTGGTCGAGGATCACGCGGCACTCGATGCCGAAGGCCTCCCGGCCCGCCTCAAGGCCCTCCAGGACGGCCGCCAGAGGCATGCCGAGGTCTCCGAGGCGCTCGCCGTGCGCGGCGGCCGTGAACGAGACCTCGGCGTACCGGACGCCCTGGGCCGCCTCGTCCTCGCAGAACTCGTAGGCGATGCGGTGGAAGTCCTCGGGCCGCTGCAGGCAGGCGCGGACGAGGTCGTTCTGCGCGAAGAAGGAGGCGAAGTCGCCGAACGCGCCGAGGTCTTCGGGGACCGGCACGCCGTTGGCGGCGCCGATCTCGCGGAGTGTGGCGCCGCGGACGGTGCTCTCAAGGTGGACGTGGAGGTGGGCTTTGGGCAGGGTCAGCAGATCACGCACTGGCGTACGGTACGCGCCCGGGCCCTGGGCTGACGAGCGAATTTCCGTTGACCGGCGGGGCGGGACCGGCCCAAGATCGACCGAATGCGCGGCCCCGAGGTGCGGTTCGGGCCACCGGGTGAGGTGACGGCGGCCGAGCGGCTGCGCTCCGCTTCCCTGGATGAGGATTGAGGAGTTTCCCTGTTGCTACGGATCCACCGGACAGAGGACGGACGGCGCATCGAGGGCGTCGCGCGGCCCGTCTTCATCCACAACGGCTCCTACCACCTCACGAACCTGCTGGTGTTCGCGGATGGCGCCATCAACTGCTGGGAGTGGGTCGACCTGGAGGGTCTTCGGGGGAAGCTCGAATGCGGCTGGGTGGTGACGGAGGTACCCGAGGGCGGTGAGATCAGCGCGTTCGAGCTCGGCCGGTGGAAGGCCGCCGAGCCGATGTTCGGCCTCACCTCGGAGATGCTGCTGGGGGAGGTGGCCGACGACATCGAGCGCCTGAACAACCGGCCCGATTCCACCGACCGCTGTCTGGCGGCGCTGGACCGGTACCTGGAGTCGCGTGACGAGGCCGACCGGCTGGCGCTGCGCGAGGCCTACCTGGCGATGCCCGCCCACAAGCGCCACTACTCGCTCGGTGACATGGACAACAAGGACCGGCCGCTGGTCTTTCTGTGCACCGACGTCGGGGAGCGTCCGATCGGCGGCTGGTTCGACGATGACGTGGTGACCGAAGCCATGCGGGAATGGGCTCTGGACTACTTCGCGGAGGAGGCCCGTGCACGCGCCGAATACGAATCGAAGAGGTCGGGGGACGATCCACAGGAACCCCTGGGCGGGACGATTCACCTGGGCGGGCGCGTGTTTCCGCGAGGATGGCCGGAGAACCCGGGAATCGACGCCCTTCAGAACGACTACCCGGCCCCGATCGAGGCCGGCGGCGTCCTCTACCCGTCGGTCACGCACGCCTACTGGGCGCTGTCCACCGAGGATCCCCAGGTCCGGGAGCGGATTCGCGCCGTGGAACGCCCCTACGACGCCCAGAAGCTCGCCGAAGAGGCCTCACGCGTCCAGGGATGGCCACAGGTCAGGACGGCCGTGATGGCGGGCCTCATGCGCGCCAAATACGCGCGGCATCCCGAGCTGGCGGAGATCCTTCTCGGCACGGGAGACGCCCCCATCGGGTATGGCGGAATCGAATCCGACCACTGGATCACGCGCGGAGACAGAGGCCGCAACTGGGTGGGCCGGCTGCTGGAGCTCATCCGATCCGAAATTCGCGCACAGAGAGCCGGCCTGCCATTCCCCTGAGAAGGCGGATCCCTCGCGGACGGTCGCGAGAGTTCAGCCGGGAAGGGCGTAGCGGCCGTCTTCGAGGGGGTCGACCAGGCCGTCCGCGATGAGGGTGTCCAGGGCGCGTTCGCGTTGGACGGCGTCCGACCAGACGATGTCCAGGGCTGGTTTCTCGACCGGGTGTTCGGCGTCCCGCAGGACGGCCAGGAGTCGCCCCCGGCATTGCCGGTCGGTTCCGGCGTACGTCTGGCCCCTTCGCGGCGGCCCGTCGTAGGCGGGACGGCCGGTCAGCTGCCACGTGCACCTGTCGATGACGGGGCAGTCGACGCAGCGAGGCGAACGGGCTGTGCAGACGAGCGCGCCCAGTTCCATGACCGCGACGGCCCAGCGGGCGGCGGTCGGCGGGTCGAGCGGCAGGAGGCTCTCCGCGAGTGTGACCTCGGCCTTGGTCTGCGCCTTCGGCGGGTACTCGACGCCGGAGAGCAGCCGGGCCAGGACCCGGCGGACGTTGGTGTCGAGGACGGCGTGCCGCTGCCGGAACGCGAAGCTGGCGACGGCGGCGGCGGTGTAGGCGCCGATGCCGGGGAGCGCCAGCAGGTCCGCGTGCGAGGAGGGGACGTCGCCGCCGTGCCGTTCGGTGATCGCGCGGGCGGCCTCGTGGAGGCGCAGCGCGCGGCGCGGGTAGCCGAGCCGGCCCCACGCGCGGACGGCCTCGCCGGACGGTTCGGCGGCGAGCGCGGCGGGCGTCGGCCAGCGGGTCGTCCAGGCCTCCCAGACGGGCAGGACGCGGGAGACCGGTGTCTGCTGAAGCATGATCTCGCTGACGAGGACGCCCCAGGGGGTCGCGTCCGGCGCCCGCCACGGGAGGTCCCGTGCGTTCGCGTCGTACCAGGCGAGGATCGGCGTGGTGAGTGCGGATTCGGTGTTCATGGCGCGTCGCCATTGTGGCACGCGGCGGGTCGCCCGCTCTTCCCGCCCAGGTGAATGCATACTGCCCGCATGGGGGCGAACACTGAGCGCGACCGGGACGGCTCTGGGCTCGATCGGTACTGGCGCCGGCGCGTGTGGGCCCTGGCAGGCGTCCTCGGGGCCGTGGGCCTGCTGGCGTGGACGTGCCAGGGAGGCGCCGGGGAGGAGAAGCCGGGCCGCGACGCGGGCGCGGCCGAGCGGACGAGCGCCCCGCCGCCGAGCGCGATGCCGACGGTCACCGTCACCACGACGACCACGCCCGCGCCCGAGCAGGCCGACGGCGGCCCCTGCGGCCGCGGTGACCTCGTGGTGAACATGTCCGCCGCGAAGAACGTCTACGCGGGGTCCGAGCGTCCGGAGTTCCGGGTCACGGTCGTCAGCACGCGTGACGGCTCCTGCGCGTTCGACACGGGGTCGCTGGAGGTGCGCATCACCTCCGGCGCGGACCGCGTCTGGTCGTCGAGCAAGTGCCGCAAGGGCGACGCCCCCAAGGCGACGCTACGGCGCGGCATCCCTTACGTCGACGACGTCGTCTGGGACCGCCACCGCGACTGCAAGAACACCGTCCGAGCCCGCCCCGGCACCTACGTGGCCACCCTGAAAGGCGCAAAGGCCAAGAAACAAGTCTTCGCCCTCCGCTAACCCCTCGCCCACACCCCAACCCGCTCCGCCTGTGCTGGCCGCAACCCGCTCCGCCTGTGCTGGCCGCAACTCGC
>NZ_BAABEV010000058.1:4966-45941 GCF_039540335.1 Actinomadura verrucosospora
GCTCTGCTTGTGGTGGCCGCAACTCGCTCTGCTTGTGGTGGCCGCAACTCGCTCTGCTTGTGGTGGCCGCAACTCGCTCTGCTTGTGGTGGCCGCAACTCGCTCTGCTTGTGGTGGCCGCAACTCGCTCTGCTTGTGGTGGCCGCAACTCGCTCCGCCTGCGCTGGCCCTTGCCCGCCGCCTGCGCGCCGTCCCGTCGCCAGGGGTGCCTCGGGTTGCGCGGCCGGAGTTGCCGAATGTCGTGGCTGCGCTGGCCCGTTGTGAAGGGCGCAACGAATCTTCAGGTCCGCCGATCCAGGGCCTGCACTGCCTGGGCCCGCTGACTGTGGTGGCCGCCCGCTGCCTGCGGTGGGCGGTGCTGCTGCCTCGGCCCTCTTCGCTCGCCTTGCGGCTCGCTACGTGACCGGGCCTGGGCGAACGCGGCATCGCTTCGCGGTCTGCCCGGCTCCACTCGCCGCCGACTTCGCTCCATCGGCCAGGGCACGCGTTCGCGCGTGCGGCCGAGGGCCACTTCGAGGCAGGCCCTAGACGTAGCGTTCGAGGATGGACGATTCGGCGAGGCGGGAGAGGCCCTCGCGGACGCTGCGGGCGCGGGACTCGCCTACGCCGCCGACCGCCTGGAGGTCGTCGATGCTGGCGGCCAGGAGTTTCTGCAGGCCGCCGAAGTGCTCGACGAGGCGTTCGACGACCATGCTCGGCAGGCGCGGGACCTTGGCGAGCAGCCGGAAGCCCTTGGGGCTGACGGGCAGGTCGAGGGCGTCCGGGCCGGCGAAGCCCATGACCTCGGCGACCGTGGACAGGTCGAGGAGCTCGTTGGCCGACAGGGTGTCGAGGGACGACAGGATGGCGTCCACGCCGCGGGTGCGGGTGTCGTCGGACGGGTAGTCGCGGACGATCAGCTGCCGGTCGACGTCCACGCCGGAGACCAGCTCGTCGAGCTGGAGGGACAGCAGGCGGCCGTCGGTGCCGAGCTCGACGACGTAGCCCTCGATCTCGTCGGCGATGCGGCGCACCATCTCCAGGCGCTGGACGACGGCGCTGACGTCGCGGACGGTGACGAGGTCCTCGATCTCCAGGGCCGACAGCGTGCCGGACACCTCGTCGAGGCGCAGCTTGTAGCGTTCGAGCGTCGCCAGGGCCTGGTTGGCCTTGGAGAGGATGGCCGCCGAGTCCTCCAGGACGTAGCGGATGCCGTCGAGGTAGAGCGCGATGATGTGCATCGACTGGCTCACCGAGATGACCGGCAGGCCGGTCTGGCGGGCGACGCGCTCCGCGGTGCGGTGGCGGGTCCCCGACTCCTCGGTGGGGAGGGTGGAGTCCGGCACGAGGTGGACGGCGGCGCGGACGATGCGGGTGTGGCTGTCGTCGAGGACGATCGCGCCGTCCATCTTGGCGAGCTCGCGCAGCCGCGTGGCGGAGAACTCGACGTCGAGCTCGAAGCCGCCCGTGCACAGCTCCGCGACGGGCTTGTCGTAGCCGAGCACGATCAGGCCGCCGGTGTGGCCCCGCAGGATGCGCTCCAGTCCGTCCCGGATCTGGGTGCCGGGAGCCACCGCGGCCAGTGTGGCGCGGCGTCGTTCGTCATGACCCTTGTCGTGTGATGGCACCTGGCCCCCGGAGGTCGCTGGACGGCGCCAGTTTACCGAGGCGGGCCGCGCGCTGGTTCCTCCCCAGGTCGCAAGCGTGCGTTGTGTGAAGTAATACTCTGGCGGGACGCCTGTCAGGGAGCGGTAAACGCGACCTGCAGCGCCTGCTGGAGGCTGTCGACCTCCATGACCTTCATGCCCTCGTAGCTGCTGAGCTGCGGGTCGGCGCGTTTGAGGGGCCCGTCGGCCAGTTCGAGGGAGCCGCGCGGGATGACGGCGTACTTGAACCCGAGCCGGGCCGCCTCGGCCAGCCGCCGCTGGACGCCGGGCACGATGCGGACCTCCCCGGCGAGGCCCACCTCGCCGAGCGCGATGAGGCTCGTGGAAAGGGCCTGCTCGACGGTGGAGCCCGCGACGGCGAGGCCGAGGGCCAGGTCGACGGAGGTCTCGGCGAGCCGGACGCCGCCGACGGTCGAGACGTACACGTCCTGCTCGTGCATGGAGATCTTGCAGCGCTGCGCGAGGACGGCGAGGACCATCGCGACGCGGGAGGTGTCGAGCCCGGAGGTGGCGCGCCGCGGCGCGGGCAGGTGCGACTTGGCGACGAGGGACTGCACCTCGGCGACGAGGGGGCGGCGCCCTTCGAGGGTGACGGTGACGCAGGTTCCGGGGACGGCCTCCTCGCGGCGGGTGAGGAACAGGCCGCTCGGGTCGGGCAGCCCGACGATGCCGACCTCGGACAGGTCGAAGCAGCCGAGCTCGTCGGTGGGGCCGTACCGGTTCTTCATGGCGCGGATCATGCGGAGCCGGGAGTGCCGGTCGCCCTCGAAGTACAGGACGACGTCGACCAGGTGCTCCAGGAGGCGCGGCCCGGCGATCGAGCCCTCCTTGGTGACGTGGCCGACCAGCACGACGGTCATGCCGCGCTCCTTGGCGACCCTGATCAGGTTGGCGGCGACCTCGCGGACCTGGGTGACGCCGCCGGGCGCGCCGTCGGCCTCGGAGGTGCCGATCGTCTGGATGGAGTCGACGACGAGCAGCCCGGGATCGACCGACTCGATGTGGCCGAGGATGGCGGACAGCTCGGTCTCGGCCGCCAGGTACAGCCGGTCGGTGATCGCGCCGACGCGGTCGGCGCGCAGCCGGACCTGCTCGGCCGACTCCTCCCCCGTGACGTACAGGACGTTGCCGCCTTCGGAGCCCGCCGCGTCCGCCGTCGAGGCCAGGGCGGCGACCTCCAGCAGCAGCGTCGACTTGCCGATGCCGGGCTCGCCCGCCAGCAGCAGGACGGCTCCGGGCACGATGCCGCCGCCGAGGACGCGGTCGAGTTCGTCCAGGCCGGTGGGGCGCGTCTGCGCGGACCGCACGTCGACCTGCCCGATCGGGCGGGCCGGTGAGCTGACCGGCCCGGCCGACACGACCCGGGCCGGGGTCGCCGACGCGGCCTCGGTGACCGTTCCCCATGTCTGGCACTCGCCGCAGCGCCCGACCCACTTGGAGGTCTGCCATCCGCATTCCGAGCACCGGTAGGCGGCCTTGGCCGTCTTCGCCTTCGCCATGCGCGGAAGCGTAGGGCCGGGCACCGACAGTATTCATCCCGCACGCGGGATGAGGGGGCTCAGCTTTCCTTGCGGGCCCGTTCGATGAGGTCGCCGAGGTGGTCGGACACGATGCTCGGGCGTTCGAGCATGGCCATGTGCCCGGCGCCGGGGACGACCTCCAGCCGCCCGGACGGAACGCAGGAGGCGATCTTCAGGCTGTGCTCGACCGGGGTGAGCATGTCGTTCTCCGCGCCGATGACCAGGGTGTCGGCGCCGCCGAGGGACGCGCACTCGCTGATCACCTCGGTGGTGATCATGGAGCGGAAGAAGTCGACGAAGGCGTCCATGCGGGTGTCGGTCATCATCTGCTCGGCGAAGGCGACCGCGGCGGGGCTGGCGTCCGGGCCGAAGGCGACCAGGTCCTCGACGAGGGCGGCGGCGTCGCGGCCGAGGTGGCGGACGCGCTCGACGACGCCCGAGCCGGCGCCGAGCGCGCCGAGGGCGGCGGGCATGAGGCGGTGGGTGGTGCGCGCGATGAGCGCGGGCATGCCGAGCGTGACCTCGCCGAGGCCGCCGGACGACGTGCACAGCAGCCCGGCCGCGAGGATCTTGCGTCCGACAAGCTCGGGGTTCTCGTCGGCGTACCGCATGATGGTCATGCCGCCCATCGAGTGGCCGACCAGGACGACGGGGGTGTCGGCGGGGACGGTCGCCTCGATGACGGCGCCGAGGTCGCGGGCCAGGCGGGGGACGGCGTAGCCGTCGCGCGCGCCGCCGTCGGAGCGGCCGTGGCCGCGGTGGTCCCAGAAGACGAGGCGGCCGAGGCCGCGCAGGGCCTTGCGCTGGAAGTGCCAGGAGTCCTGGGTGAGCGTCCAGCCGTGGCAGAACACGACGGCGAGGTCGGTGCGGTCCTCGCCGTCGATCTCCGCGTAGAGGCGGGTGCCGTCGTCGGCGCGGACGGGCAGGGGGCGTCCGCGCAGCGACCCGAACGGCTCGCCCGCGAACGGGTCGGGGCGCAGCTGCAGGCGGCGCATGGCGCGGCGCTGGGCGACCAGCCCGGCGCCGGCGCCGGCCGCGCCGAGGGCGGTGGCGGCGAGGAGACCGCCGAGCGCCCTCCCGGCGGTGACTCGGCTCGTGGCGGCGCGACCCATGGTGCGTTCCTCCCGAATTCCCAACCGACTGGTAACTCAGGGGCAACGCCACCACAAATTCACGGCATAGTCCACCTCCAGGCCGGGGAGTTCGCGCAGGCAGGCGTCGGCGAGATCGCGGGGGAACTCGATCCGCAGGACGGCGGCCAGGTCCTCGCGGCTCTGGAACGCCCACCGGATCGTCAGCGGCTCCCGGTGGAAGCCGCGCCGCGTCCAGAACCGCTCGACGGCGCCGGGGTCGTACTTCGGCAGGCTCCGCTGGAACCAGCGGCCGAACGTGGAGCGGGTGGCGTCGTTGTCGATGATGAGGATCGCGCCGCCCCGCCGGACGACCCGGTCCAGTTCGGCGAGGCCCGGCTCGCATCCGGGGCCGAAGAAGTAGGCCCACCGCGCGTGGGCGACGTCGACGGACGCGTCCGGGAGCGGCAGCGCCTGCGCGGTGCCCGTGCGCACGGTGACGTTGGGAAGGTCCCGCGTGCGGCGCGCCGCGGCCGAGGCGAGGCCGGCGTGCGGCTCCACGCCGATCACCCGGCGCGCGTCCTCGGCGAAGAACGGCAGGTGGAAGCCGGTGCCGCAGCCGACGTCGAGGACGTCGGCGCCGTCCCAGGGGCGGATCGCGCGCATGGCGCCGGCCAGCACGCCGTCGGGGTCGACGGCGCGGTTCTCCAGCTCGTAGACCTGGGGAGAGTTCCAGATGTTGGGGCTGGGCACGGCGCCCCGCGCGATCTCGGCCACGGAGACAGAGGGTAGCCGCGCCGCGGGCGGAGCAAGGGAGATCACTCCCGGCGAGTGTTTCATCACGGCCGCGGCGGCATAGGCTCTCTTCTACGACACAGCCGAGCGATCATTCATGGCGAGGAAGCCTTGGCCCCGCAGCACAACGGCGCCCCTTCACCGGCGCTCCGCGTACCGGACGCGCCGATCACGCTCTCCACAGCGTCGGTGTACCCGGAGAAGGTCCCGAGCGCCTTCGAGATCGCCTCGCTGCTGGGCTACGACGGCATCGAGGTCATGGTCTCGACGGACGCCTCGTCGCAGGACCTGAACGTCCTGCGCCGGCTGTCGGACTACCACCAGGTCCCCATCAAGTCGATCCACGCGCCGTGCCTTCTGCTCACCCAGCGGGTCTGGGGGCGCGACCCCTGGGGCAAGCTGGTGCGCTCCAAGGACGTCGCCGAGGAACTGGGCGCCGAGGTCGTCGTCGTGCACCCGCCGTTCCGCTGGCAGCGCGACTACGCGAAGGAGTTCGTCGAGGGCCTCGCCCGCATGCAGGACGAGACGGACGTGCTGTTCGCGGTCGAGAACATGTTCCCGCTCAAGGCGCGCGGCGCCGAGGCGGGCATGTACCTGCCCGACTGGAACCCCGTCGACCAGGACTACCCGCACGTGACCCTCGACCTGTCGCACACCGCCGTCTCGGGGTCGGACGCCATCGACATGGCGGGGAGCCTGGGCGACCGTCTGCGCCACATCCACCTCGCCGACGGGGTCGGCATCACGAACAAGGACGAGCATCTCGTTCCCGGCCGGGGCAACCAGCCGTGCGGGACGATGCTGGAGAACCTCGCCGAGGGCGGGTTCAAGGGGCACATCGTCCTGGAGGTCAACACGCGGCGCGCGTCCAGCCGGATCGAGCGGATGGAGGACCTCGCCGAGGCCCTCGCGTTCGCGCGCCTGCACCTGGCCGCCGCCGCCCACACCTGGGAGGTCACCTCGGCCGGGGAGATCACCCGCCGGGGCGTGCGCCGGTGAGCGACCCCCGGGGCCGGACGCGGGGGCGGGGCCCGGGGCGCAGGCCCGGCCCGACGGAGACGCGCGAGAAGATCCTGGCCGCGGCGCGGGACCTGTTCGCCGAGAAGGGCTACGACGGCGCGTCGCTGCGAGCCATCGCCCGCGCCGCGGAGGTCGACCCCGCGCTCGTGCACCACTTCTTCGGCAACAAGGAGGGCGTGTTCGTCGAGGCGATGCGCTTCCCGGTGGACCCGTCGGTCCTGCTGCCGCGCATCATGTCGTTCCCTCCCGACCGACTCGGCGAGGGGCTGATCCGCACCTTCCTGCACGTCTGGGAGGACGACGAGCGCCGCGCCCCGCTGCTCGCGATGATCCGCTCGGCGATGACGAACGAGCGGGCGGCCGCGCTGCTGCGCGAGTTCGTCGCGTCCGCGCTGTTCGGGCGGGCCTCGCAGGCCACCGAGGCGTCGCCGCTCGGCATCCAGGCGGCCGCGGGCCAGATGATCGGCCTGATGGTCCTGCGCCACGTCCTGCGCGTCGAGCCGCTGGCCTCCGCCTCCGAGGACGAGCTGATCGAGCTGGTGGCCCCGACCCTCCAGCGCTACCTCACCTCCTGAGGCCTCATCCCTCTCCGCCCCCGCGTCCCGGGCGGGTCCTCCCCTTTCCTGTGGGGCCTTCGGCCCCTTGACCGCGGTCTCGCACCGGCCTAAATTCAACACATGATGAGTTCTAGTCCGGCGGGCGGCGCGTCCGAGCCCGCGGTGCGGGTGCGCGACCTGCGGGTCGACCGGGGCGGCCGGGAGGTGCTGCACGGGATCACCTTCGACGTCCCGCGCGGTTCGATCGTGGGGCTGCTGGGCCCGAGCGGCTGCGGCAAGACGACCCTGATGCGGGCGCTCGTCGGCGTTCAGATCGTGCGGAGCGGCGCGGTGACCGTGCTCGGCGAGCCCGCCGGGTCGCCCGGCCTGCGGCGCCGCGTCGGGTACGCGACGCAGAGGCCGGCCGTCTACGCCGACCTGACCGTCGCCGAGAACCTGCGCTACTTCGCGTCCGTGTTGCGCGCCCCGCGCTCGGACGTGGCCCGCGTCATCGACGAGGTCGGGCTCGGCCGCAGCCGCGACCAGACGGCGGCGACGCTGTCGGGCGGGCAGCTCAGCCGCGTCAACCTCGCCGCGGCGCTGCTCGGCGCGCCCGAGCTGCTCGTCCTGGACGAGCCGACCGTGGGGCTCGACCCGGTGCTGCGGCAGGAGCTGTGGGAGCTGTTCCGCGAGCTCGCCGAACGGGGCGCCACGCTGGTCGTGTCCAGCCACGTCATGGACGAGGCGGGGCGCACCGACCGGCTGCTGCTGATGCGCGAGGGCGCGGTCCTCGCCGACGGCACCCCGGACGGCCTGCGCTCGCGCACCGGCGCCGCCGACCTCGAAGAGGCGTTCCTCCACCTGATCCACGAGAGGGCCGGGAGCCCGTCATGAGCACCGCGATCACCTTCGCCACGATGCGGCGCATCCTGGCGCAGCTCAAGCACGACCACCGCACGCTCGCCCTGCTGATCGGCGTGCCGACGCTGCTGATGGTCCTGCTGCGGTACGTGTTCGACCAGCCGATGGTGTTCGACCGGATCGGGCCCATGCTGCTCGGCCTGTTCCCCTTCATCGTCATGTTCGTCGTGGCCAGCGTCGCCACCCTCCGCGAGCGCACCGGCGGCACCCTCGAACGGCTGATGACGATGCCGCTCGGCAAGCTCGACCTGCTGCTCGGCTACGCGCTGGCCTTCGGCCTGCTGGCGCTCGTCCAGGTCGCCGTGGTGCTGGCCGTCTCGCTGACGTGGCTCGGCCTCGACCTGAGCGGCTCGCTGGCGTCCCTGGTCCTGGTCTCCCTGCTGGACGCGCTGCTCGGCATGGCCCTCGGGCTGTTCGCCAGCGCGTTCGCCCGGACCGAGTTCCAGGCCGTCCAGTTCATGCCGGCGTTCGTCCTGCCGCAGCTGCTGCTCTGCGGCCTGATCGTCCCGCGCGCGGACATGGCGTCCTGGCTGCAGGCGATCGCGGACGTGCTGCCGCTGTCCTACGCGGTCGAGGGCATGCAGGAGATCAGCTCCAGCCCCGACTTCACCGGCACGCTGGCTCTGGACGTCTCCGTGATCGCCGGCTTCGTGGTGGTCGCCCTGCTGCTCGGGGCGGTCACGCTCCGCCGCCGGAGCGGGTGAGCGACCCGCGAACGGGGAGCCGGGTTTACACGGACGCCCCGTTGCGCCGCAACCGGACAGGTGGGCCGAAGTCGGCCATCCCTGCCGGGTGCTGCTGGTAGCTTCGCGCCATGACCTCCCCAGATCTTCACGGCTCTCCGGTGCCCCCGAGGCCCGACGAGGGGGCGCCCGAGCCCCCGGGGCCCGGGGCGCCGGGGGCACCGCAGGCCCCGGAGCCGGACGCCGACGCCGCGTTCTGGGGCGGCGGCCCGGACGGCGGCGGCGAGACGCGGCGCAGGCGGCGGTGGCCCCGCGTCCTGATCGCGGTCGGGGTGTTCGTGGCGCTGGTCGTGGCCGGGCTCGGCGGGCTGGCGTGGCAGCGGCAGTCGTCCTACAACGGCAACATCGACCGGCTCAAGGGCGTGATGCCGGACGACTCCCCGAACCGCCCGGGCGCGAACGTCGAGGGGACGGAGAACTGGCTGCTCGTCGGCTCGGACTCGCGGGCCGACGCGACGACCGGCGAGGGCAACCAGGTCTGGAAGCCGGGGCAGCAGCGCACCGACACGATCATGCTGCTCCACCTGCCGGCGGACCGGAAGAAGGCCTACATCGTCTCCTTCCCGCGCGACTCGTGGGTGGAGATCCCCGGCTACGGGCCGCAGAAGATCAACGCGGCGTTCTCGTTCGGCGGGCCGAAGCTGCTGATCGAGACCATGGAGAACCTCACCGGCATCCGCATCGACCACTACGGGGCGATCGACTTCGAGGGCTTCAAGTCGATGACGGACGCGCTCGGCGGCGTCACGGTCAACATCAAGCAGGGCGTGTACGACCCGGCGCGCAAGAAGCGCTGGGAGGCGGGACGGCAGAAGCTGAACGGCGAGGACGCGCTGCTTTTCGTCCGGCAGCGCTACAACCTGCCGAACGGCGACTTCGACCGGATCAAGCGGCAGCAGGCGTTCCTCGGCGCGCTCGCCAAGCAGGCCGCCGACCGGGGCACGCTCACCAACCCGCTCAAGCTCGACCGGTTCCTGTCGGCGCTCACCAAGTCGATCAGCGTGGACGAGGGGGTGTCGGCGGGCGACCTGCGCTCGCTGGCGCTCAGCATGCGCAGCGTCCGCGCGTCCGACGTGATGTTCATGACGCTTCCGCACAAGGGCACCGGCATGCGCAAGCGGCAGAGCGTCGTGTTCCTGGACGGGGCGAAGGCGAAGGCCCTCTTCGAGGCGGTCAAGACCGCGCGGATGAAGGAGTACGTACAGCAGTACGGCGCCGGGAACAGCCTCGGCACCGTGTCGTGAGCCCGGAGCCCCGGCGGCATAACCTGGGACGGTAGGCCCAGGGAACGAGGGGTTCGCACAGTGCTTCGTCAGGCGTTGCTGGTCGCGTCGCGCAGCGGAGGCGCGCGCAGAGTGGTGGAGACCGCGCCGTTCACCGGCGACGTGGTCCGCCGCTTCGTCGCCGGTGAGACGATCGACGACGCCCTGCGCGTCACCGCCGGGCTGACCGGCGAGGGCCTGCTCGTCAGCCTGGACGTCCTCGGCGAGGACACGCACGACGAGGGCCGCGCCGAGGCGAACGCCGCGCACTATGTCGAGCTTCTGGGACGGCTGGGCGCCGCCGGGCTCGGGACGCGCGCCGAGGTGTCGCTCAAGCTGTCGGCCATCGGGCGGACCTTCGACGAAGCACTCGCCCTGGAGAACGCGCGGCGGGTGTGCGCCGCCGCCCGCTCGGCCGGCACGACGGTCACCCTCGACATGGAGGAGTACACGGCCGTCGACACGACGCTGCGAGCCGTCCACGAACTGCGGCGGGACTACCCGGACGTGGGAGCGGTCGTCCAGGCGTATCTGCGTCGGGCAGAGGAACACTGCGCGGAACTGGCCTACGAGGGGTCGCGGGTAAGGCTGTGCAAGGGCGCCTACGCGGCGCCCGCTGCGGTCGCCTTCACCGACAAGGAGGAGGTCGACAGGTCGTACGTGCGGTGCATGAAGGTGCTGATGGCAGGCAAGGGGTACCCGATGCTGGCCACGCACGACCCCCGGCTCATCGAGGTCGCCGGTGCGCTGGCGGTGCTGTACGACCGCGACGACGACACCTTCGAGTACCAGATGCTCTACGGGATCCGCCCGCAGGAGCAGCGGCGCCTCGCCGCGGAGGGCGCGCAGGTCCGCGTCTACGTCGCCTACGGCCGCGAGTGGTACCAGTACTTCATGCGGCGGCTCGCCGAGCGGCCCGCCAACCTGCGCTTCTTCATGCGCTCCCTCATGGGGCGGTCCTAGGGCGGACCCGGGAGCGGCCCCGCGGCCGGTCGCCGGGCGGCGCCGACCGGCCCGGCGATAGGCTGGACCGGTCGTTTGGAACCCCACGTCAAGGTATGTCGATGATCGCGATTCTGGGTGCCGGGAAGATGGGCGAGGCGCTGCTGTCCGGAGTGCTCCGGGCCGGCCGCCGCCCGTCCGAGCTGATCGCCACCGCGCGCCGGGAGGAGCGGGGGGCGCTGCTGCGGGAGCGCTACGGCGTCGAGGTCGTGCCGAACGCGGAGGCCGCCGCGACGGCCGAGACCCTGGTCCTCGCGGTGAAGCCGCAGGACATGGGGGCCCTGCTGGACGAGGTCGGCCGGCACGTGCCGCCCGGCCGGCTGGTGATCTCGATGGCGGCGGGCATCACGACGGGGTTCGTCGAGGCGCGGCTGCCGGAGGGGGTGCCGGTCGTCCGCGTCATGTCGAACACGCCCGTCCACGTGGACGAGGCGATGAGCGTCATCTCGCCCGGGTCGCACGCGGGCGAGGAGCACCTGAAGCTGGCCGAGGAGCTGCTGTCGCCGGTCGGCAAGGTGCTGCGCATCCCCGAGTCGCTCCAGGACGGCGCCACCGCCCTGTCCGGCAGCGGGCCGGCGTACTTCTACTACCTCGTCGAGGCGATGGTGGACGCGGGCATCCTGCTCGGCATGCCGCGCGCCGCCGCGCTGGAGATGGTCATCCAGTCGGCGGTCGGCGCCGCGATCATGCTCCGCGACTCCGGGGAGCACCCGGTGCTGCTGCGCGAGGCCGTGACGTCCCCGGGCGGGACGACGATCTCGGCGATCCGCGAGCTGGAGCGGCACGGCGTCAGGGCCGCCGTCCTGGAGGCCATCGAGGCGGCCCGCAACCGGGGACGCGAGCTCGCGAGCGGCTGACGCCGTGACGGCGCCCCGTGATCGCCCGGAGCGTTGAGCCGGGCCGCGGCCGCGTCCGTGTAAGAGGTATGGGACTCATTATCCGCCTGATCGTCGCCGCCGGGCTGGCGGCCGACGCGATCGTGCACTGGAAGTTCGCGCCCGACATGGCCTTCGTGCGGGGCGGCTCCATCGACGGTGACCTGCTGTTCCGCCTCCAGGCCGCGGTCGCCGGGGTGGTCGCGGTGATCGTCCTGACCTACGCGACCCGCTGGGCGTACGCGCTCGCCTTCCTCGTCGCGGCCAGTGCGGCGGGCGCCGTCGTGCTCTACCACTACGTCGACGCGGGCGCGCTCGGCCCGCTGCCGGACATGCACGAACCCGTCTGGTACCTCGAGAAGACGATCAGCCTCGCCGGCGAGGGCGGCGCGGCGCTGGCCGCGCTGGTGGGCTTCCTCACCGCCGGACGCGGCCGCCGCGCGGGCGACGAGACCCTCGACCCCGAGCCCGCCGGCCGCTTCTGACCCGGAGCCGCGAACGCGGGAAGCGAAAGGGCGCGCCGAGCGAGAAGCCTGCGGAGTGACGCCGCGCGATGCGGACTGAGCGTGACGAGTACCGTGCGGGGCGTAGGAAAAGATCACTATTTCGGCGGCATGGCCGGCGCCACCCGGCTACCATCGATTTGATCTTGGAGTTCTGGGGGCCCGGATGGATGAACGGCGCGAACGTCCGAGCGAGACGCCGCTCCCGGCGTCCGCCCTGCACAGGGCGCTGCTCAGAGCGCGGGTCCCGCGCTTCATGGCCGACCACGCGGCCGCCCTGCTGGCCGGGCTCCTGGCGAAGCGGCCGGACCGCCGGGACTAGGCGGCCTTGGAGCGCTTCCTCGCCCGGGGGTGCTTGCCCGTCCCGCCCGTGACGGTCCGGACGAAGTGGGCGGCGTCCCGCATGGCGGCGCTCGCCTCCGGGAGGACGCGGTTCAGGATCTGGAAGACGTGCATCTGCCCCTTCCAGATCTGGAGGTCGCAGTGGGCGCCGGCGCGGCGCAGGGCGTCGGCGAACGCCTCGGCCTCGGTGCGCAGGACCTCGGCGCCGCCGACCTGGATGAGGACGGGCGGCATGTCGTTCCAGGCGCAGGTGAGCAGGGCCAGCCGCGGGTCCGCGAACCCGGTCGGACCGACGACGAGGCGGGCGACCCGGCGCGCCGACGACGCGCTGATGTAGGGGTCGCGGGCGCGGCTCTGCGCGCCCATCGACAGCTCGCAGGTCAGGTCGACCCACGGGGAGAACAGCATGAGCCCCGCCGGGCCCGGCAGGCCCTGGCGGCACAGCTCGCCGGTCAGCGCGGCGGACAGGTGCCCGCCCGCCGAGTCGCCCGCGAGGACGATGCCGGACGCCGGCACGCCCCGCGCGAGCAGCCAGCGGTAGGCGGCGACGGCGTCCTCCAGCGGCGCCGGGAACGGGTGCTCGGGCGCGAGCCGGTACCGGGGGGCGAGGATCGGCAGGCCCGTGTCGAGCGCGAGCCGCGAGGTGATGGGGCGGTGGGTGCGGGGCGAGCAGAAGACGTAGCCGCCGCCGTGCAGGTAGAGGACGGCGCCGGGGGCGTTCTCCTCCGCGGCGTCGCGCGGAACGATCCACTCGCCCCTGACCGGGAGGCCGCCGTCGTCCCCGGGCGCGGGGGCGTTCAGCGACTCGACCCGCACGTTCGGGCTGTGCCGCAGCAGCAGGGACGCGGCGTCCACCGTCGAGCGCGCGGTGCGGATGCTCGTCGCGTGGCCGGGCATGTAGTGCAGGAACGGGCGGACGCTCAGACGGAGCGCGTTGCTGATCGCTCGGCTTCGAACGCTCGGGTCGCCGTCCATTTGCACCCCCCGGAGGAGATATCTGCCTGACGGATGTATGCCCGTTTCCGGCATGTAACTCACGTCACAGATATGTTGCGGCGGCGGGCTCGGGGCGGGGCGTCGCGGGGCGGGAGCCTGTGGGCCAGGTCACATGCCCTGCGCGATACCGTGAGGTCATGAGCAGTTCCGATTCGTCCCAGTCCGCCGGTCCCGAGAACTGCGGCCTGGAGATCTTCTGGGACGAGCGGCTCATCTCCTACGACTTCGGCCCCGGCCATCCCATGAACCCCGTGCGGGTCGAGCTGACGATGGCGCTCGCCCGCGGGCTCGGCGTCCTGGACCGCCCGAACGTGCGGGTCTCGGCGTTCGAGGCCGCGGACGACAAGCTGCTCCGGCTCGTCCACGAGGAGTCCTACATCGCGGCGGTCAAGCACTCCGGCGCCACCGGGCTGCCGGAGCTCGGGCACGGCCTCGGCACCCCCGACAACCCGGTGTTCCTCGGCATGCACGAGGCGTCCGCCCTGGTCGCGGGCGCGTCGGTGGCCGCCGCCGAGGCGGTGTGGACGGGCCGCGCCGAGCACGCCGCGAACATCTCGGGCGGTCTGCACCACGCGCTGAGCGACGCCGCCAGCGGGTTCTGCGTCTACAACGACCCGGCCGTCGCGATCGCGTGGCTCCTGGAGAACGGGGCCGAGCGCGTCGCGTACGTCGACATCGACGTCCACCACGGCGACGGCGTCCAGGCCGCCTTCTACGACGACCCGCGCGTGCTGACGATCAGCCTCCACGAGTCGCCGCGGACGCTGTTCCCCGGCACCGGCTTCCCCGACGAGACCGGCGCGGACGGCACCTCGGTCAACATCTCGCTCCCGCCCGGCACCGGCGACCGGCCGTGGCTGCGCGCGTTCGAGGCGATCGTCCCGCCGCTGCTGCGCCGGTTCCGCCCGGACGTCCTCGTCACCCAGCAGGGCGCCGACGGCCACGCACTGGACCCGCTCGCCCATCTGATCCTCAGCGTGGACGGGCAGCGGACGGCGTACGCGATGCTGCACCGGCTGGCGCACGAGACGGCCGGCGGCCGGTGGGTCCTCACCGGCGGCGGCGGCTACGAGCTGGTGCAGGTCGTCCCGCGGGCGTGGACGCACCTGCTCGCCGAGGCGGCGGGCGGCCCCGTCCCGCCGGGCACCGCGACCCCGGACGACTGGCGTGAGTTCGTCCGGCAGCGGACCGAGGAGATCGCCCCGCGCCGCATGACGGACGGGACGGAGACGGTGGAGATCAGCAGGTGGGGGGACGGGTACGACCCCGGCAGCCCCGTGGACCAGGCGGTCCTGGCGACGCGCCGCGCGGTGTTCCCCGAGCACGGCCTCGACCCGATGACCGACGAGTGAACCGGCCCGCTCCGGCGTCCGGAGGCCCGGCGCCGACCAGGGACGAGCTGCGCGCCCACCTCGTCCGGACGATGATCGCCGGCGACGTGGCCACGCCGCGCCAGAACAACCTGCTGCACTACCGGCGGATGGCCAACGGCAACCCGTACTACCAGTTCGGCCTGGAGCTGAAGCCTTCGTGGTCGGAGCGGTCCGTGCTGGAGATGATGGTGGAGCGGTGCGGCGTCCACCCCGATCCGATGCACCTGTACGGGGACGACACCATCGATCCCGAGATCACGCTCGACACGCTGGAGGCGATGGGGGAGCGCATCGGCCTCGCGGCCCGGCGCGGGGAGAGCGTGCTCCTCGCGACCGGGCATCCGTCCACGCTGACGCCGCTGTACCAGGCGGTCGCGCGGGCGCTGGAGGAGGCGGGCTGCCGGGTGCTGACGCCCGCGGCCGGCTGGACCTACGAGGTCGACGCCGGGTACGGCGGCTCGGAGCTGCGCCGCATCGTCTACGCCGCCCCCGGCGTCGCGATGCTGGAGGGCGAGGACCTCCGCACGCACCACACGCACGACTCGCGCCCGATGGAGGCCATGCTCAGCGAGCTCGCTGTTAGCGGGTCCGGGGAAAATGTGGAAGCTAAACCACATATTTGGCCGGATCTGGCCATCGCCGACCACGGGTGGGCCGGAGCGGCCGGGCAGGCGGGCATCGACACCGTGGGGTTCGCGGACTGTAACGACCCGGCCCTGTTCGCCGGGGCCGCCGAAGGCAAGATCGACGTGGTGGTCCCGCTCGACGACGGCGTCTCCGCGCCCCACTACGCGCCCCTGACCGCCTACATCCTTGATCGCGCGGGCCTGCGGCCGTCCGGCTGAGCCCCCGATCCGGAGGCTTACTCCGTGGGGACGCCTGGGTGGCGACCGCTCGCCTGTCACGCCCTGTGACAGGGTTGCCGTAACGGGGCGCATGGGCTTGCCGAGAGGCATCTGACGCTGCGGAACCGAAGGTCGTTTCGTGGTTTTGGTTGACAAATTTTCGTCGCGACACGCGCGGTGCCGTCGCGTCCACCCTCTGTAAGGAATCAGCACTGTATCCCCGGGGTCAGGTCGGGTACGGAAATGTGCGGAACTCCCCTCTTGCGACTGCCGGTACGCGATTTACGCTGGAGGAAGTACACGTGCGTGATCAAAGTCACCCGAAGGGCCGGTGCGCGGCACGTGTGGAAGAGGGCGTCCGATGACCTCAGGCGAGCGACCTCTCAGTGAGGTCAGGTTCCTGACCGTCGCCGAAGTGGCGGCGGTGATGCGGGTGTCCAAGATGACCGTCTACCGCCTCGTCCACTCGGGCGAGCTCCCCGCGATCCGCGTGGGCCGCTCGTTCCGGGTTCCCGAGCAGGCCGTCCACGATTACCTGCGCGACGCGTACATCGAAGCCGGATAACGGGTAGGGGCGGGGCATGACCCCGCCGCGAACTCAGCACCCGGCCGCGCAGGGGGCGTCGGGAGGGCCCCGAGGGGCCGTCCCGAAGCTGGGGAAGAAGGACGAGGACCGGCAGAGCGGTCCGGACACCGAACGGACGGGCGATGGCCGGCGGCCACGCCCGCCCGGAAGGGACGGTGCCCGGCGCCGTGCGACGCGCGGTGCCGGCCGCCGTCCGCGCCGGTCGTCCCCGGGCCGCGGGGCAGGCCGCGGCATGATCTCCACCCACGCAGCGGTACCCTGGGGCCTCGGACCGTGCGCGCCTACCGAGACTCGCTCTCCGGCGGCACGCAGGTCTCCTGCACATCACCCGAGACTCCGAGCGAGGTTCCGTGGGCTCTGTCATCAAGAAGCGCCGCAAGAGGATGGCCAAGAAGAAGCACCGCAAGCTTCTGAAGAAGACGCGCATCCAGCGCCGCAACAAGAAGTAGCGACCACACCGGCCGTCCAGCCGTGAAGGGGTAGGGCCCAGTGTCGTCCATGCCCGCCGCCGCGGCCCGTGTCGTCCTCGTCACGGGCGTCTCCCGTTTCCTGGGGGCGCGGGTCGCGAACACCCTGCAAGCCGACCCGGGGATCGAGCGTGTCATCGGGGTGGACACGGTGCCGCCGGCCGAGTCGCTCGGCCGCACCGAGTTCGTCCGGGTCGACATCCGCACGCCCGGCATCGCAAAGATCATCTCGTCGGCCGCGGTGGACACGGTGGTGCACCTCAACCTGGTGACGTCCTCGTCGGTTCCGCGGGCGAAGGTCAAGGAGCTGAACGTCATCGGGACGATGCAGCTCCTCGCGGCCTGCCAGCGCTCGCCCGACATGCGCAAGCTGGTCGTCCGGTCGTCGGCCGCCGTCTACGGCTCCTCTCCGATGGACCCGGCCGTGTTCACCGAGCGGGACGAGCCCGTCGAGGCGCCCAGGTCCGGCTACGCCAAGGACGCCGTCGAGGTCGAGGGCTACGTTCGCGGGCTGATGCGGCGACGCTCCGACCTGGCCGTGTCGGTGCTGCGGTTCGCGAACTTCCTCGGGCCCGGCGTCGACTCGCCCCTCACCCGGTACCTGCGCCTCCCGGTCGTCCCG
This sequence comes from Actinomadura verrucosospora, assembly GCF_039540335.1. NCBI lineage: Bacteria > Bacillati > Actinomycetota > Actinomycetes > Streptosporangiales > Thermomonosporaceae > Actinomadura > Actinomadura verrucosospora. The sequence goes on from NZ_BAABEV010000058.1 coordinate 22,090, forward strand.
ACCGTGCTCGGGTTCGACCCGCGGCTGCAGTTCGTCCACGAGGACGACGGCGTCGAGGTGCTGCGGCGCATGACGGTCGAGGACCACCCCGGCTGCTACAACGTCGCCGGGGACGGCGTGCTGCTGCTGTCGCAGGCCCTGCGCCGGGCCGGGCGGCCCTACCTGCCGGTCCCGTCGCCGTCCATCGCGGTCCTCGGCGACATGGGGCGCCGCTTCGCGGGCCTGTCGGGGTTCTCGCCCGAGCTGCTGCGCTGGCTGACCTACGGCCGGGTCCTCGACACCACCGCGCTGGAGCGCGAGCTGGCGTGGCACCCGAAGTACAGCTCCGAGGCCGCCTTCGCCGACTTCGCCGCCGCCCGCGGCTTCGTCCGCGGCGGCCTGACGGCCCTGCTGGGACGGACCTGACCCGTTTGGACCCGCCTGAGAGGAGAGCCGAGATGATGGACGACGCGCACCCCGGGGACGACGAGGGCGCGCAGGTCATCCGGCTCGCCTCGGTCCGCGAGGACGCCCCGGGCGGGGAACCGCCCGGCGACGACCGGCCGCCCGAGCGCGGCGGGTTCGAGCAGGCCCTGGCGTCCGGGCTGGCGTTCCTGCGGCGCCGGCTGACGGGCGAGTACGAGATCGACGAGTTCGGCTACGACCCCGAGTTCAACTCCACCGTCCTGCTGCCGCTGGCCCGCGCCCTCTACGAGCACTGGTTCCGCGTCGAGCTCGACGGGCTGGACAACATCCCCGAGGGCGGCGCCCTCCTCGTGGCCAACCACTCCGGCACGATCCCTCTCGACGCGCTCATGCTGTCGGTCGCCCTGCACGACCACGCCGGCCGGCAGGTCCGCCTCCTCGGCGCCGACCTCGTCTACCAGATCCCCCTGCTCGGTCATCTGTCCCGCAAGGCCGGCCACACGCTCGCCTGCCAGGCCGACGCCGCCCGCCTGCTCGCCAAGGGCGAGCTGGTCGGCGTCTTCCCCGAGGGCTTCAAGGGCGTCGGCAAGCCCTTCTCCGAGCGCTACAAGCTCCAGCGCTTCGGCCGCGGCGGCTTCGTCGGCACCGCGCTGCGCGCCGGGGTCCCGATCGTGCCCTGCGCCATCGTCGGCGCCGAGGAGATCTACCCCAAGATCGCCGACCTGCGTCCGCTGGCCCGCCTCCTCGGCCTCCCCTACTTCCCGATCACGCCGACGTTCCCGCTGCTCGGCCCCGCCGGGCTCGTCCCGCTCCCGTCCAAGTGGGTGATCCGGTTCGGCGAGCCGATGACGCTGGACGGCTACGACGCGGACGCCGCCGACGACCCCATGACGGTCTTCGAGATCACCGACCATGTGCGCGAGAACGTCCAGCACATGCTCTACGAGACGCTGCTGCGCCGGGGCCCCGCCTTTCTCTGACCGGCCGTGGGCGGCCCTAGAGTGTGCGCCATGCCGCTCCGCAGCCGCATGGTCGCTCGCGACCTGGGCGAACCCCACCGCGTCTCCAGCCCCCTCGAACTGCTCTTCGACCTGACGTTCGTCGCGGCGGTCTCCCAGGCCGCCGGACGGTTCGCCCACGCCGTCGAGAGCGGCCACGTGGGCGACTCGCTCGCGCCGTTCCTCATGACGTTCTTCGCGATCTGGTGGGCGTGGATGAACTTCACGTGGTTCGCCTCCGCCTACGACACCGACGACGTCCCGTACCGGCTCCTGACGTTCGTGCAGATGGCGGGCGTCCTCGTCCTCGCGGCCGGGGTCCCCGACGCGTTCGACGGAGACTTCACCACCGTCACGATCGGCTACCTCGTCATGCGGGTCGGCCTCGTCGCCCTCTGGCTGCGCGCGGCCGCCGCGCATCCCGAGGGCCGGGCCACGGCCCTGCGGTACGCGATCGGCCTGTCCGTCGTCCAGGTGTTCTGGGTGGCGCGGCTCGCCCTGCCGGACCAGGGCCCGATGTGGGTGTTCTTCGTCTGCGCGGCGCTCGACCTGGCCGTCCCGCCGGTCGCGGAGCGGCCCGGCATGACGACCTGGCACCCCCACCACATCGCCGAGCGGTACGGGCTGTTCACCATCATCCTGCTGGGGGAGAGCGTGCTCGCCTCCACGAACGCGGTGCAGGACGCCGTGAAGCGCGGCGTGGGCGGCGAGCTCGTCACGATCGCCCTCGCCGGGCTCGCCATCCTGTTCGCGATCTGGTGGATCTACTTCTCCGAGCCGGCGGGCGAGGGCCTGGAACGGCGCCGCGACCGGTCCTTCCTGTGGGGATACGGCCACTACTTCGTTTTCGCCGCGCTCGCCGCCCTCGGCGCCGGCCTGGAGACCGCGGTGGCCTCCTCCGGTCATCACATCGAGGCGGGCGCCCGGCTGGTGGCCGCCTCCGTCGCCGTCCCCGTCGCCGTCGTGCTGGTCATGCTGTGGGCGCTGCACGCCCCGATGCGGCGCATGAACACGCATCCGGGGTTCCTCATCGCCACGGCCGTCCTGGTGCTCCTCACGATCTTCGCCGCACCCGCCCTGGGCATCCCGGGGACCCTCCTCCTGACGGCCGCGCTCCTGGCGCTCCTCATCACCGCCACTTACGCCCGCCCCGCGCCGAAACCCGCGCCGTCGACGTAGGATCCCCCGAGTTGATCTACGACGGGGGTCGGTCGACTCCTGGTCCCGCGTCCGGGTCCTCTTCGCCGCTGAACTGTCCTCCTCCTGACGGGCGGGCCGTCCCGGACGAGGCGTGGCATCCTGGCCAGCGGGACACACTCCGTGGGGAGGCCGTGATGCGGGACGGGACGGAACGCGGCGAGGCAGGCGGCCCGCAGGTGGACTTCGACCCGTTCGCCGGACCGCGGCCCGCCGGGACGGCCCACGCGCGGATGGACGAGCTGCGGGAGACGCATCCGGCGTTCCGCAGCACCGCCGGGCCGGGGTTCTGGGTGCTGACGCGGTACGACGACATCCTCGCCGCCTTCCAGGACCCGGGGACGTTCTCCAGCCGCGCGATCGCCGTCATCGACCCCGACCCGGCGCACCAGTGGATCCCGGTCATGCTGGACCCGCCGCTGCACACGACGTGGCGGCGGTTACTGCGGCCGTTCTTCACCCCCGTCGCCGCCGCCGTGCTCCGGGAGCGGATCACCCGGCACTGCGCCGACCTGATCGACGGTTTCGCGTCCCGCGGCTCCTGCGACTTCGTCACCGACTTCGCGCGCCTCTTCCCCACCGCCATCTTCCTGGAACTCGTCGGCCTGCCCACCGAGCGGCTGGAGGAGTTCCTCGGGTGGGAGCGCGCCATCCTGCACTCGCGGCCCTCCACCGGCGACCGGGCCGAGGCCATGGGGGCGCTGACGGCCTGCCTCGGCGAACTCATCCGGGACCGCCGCGCCCGTCCGCGCGAAGACCTGGTCAGCGCCGCGACCGGTTTCGCCGTCGACGGGCGGCCCGTCACCGACGACGAGCTGCTCCAGCTGTGCGTCCTGCTCTTCCTCGCCGGTCTCGACACCGTCGCCGCTCAGCTGTCCTACACCTTCTGGCACCTGGCGAGGGAGGACGCCGACCGCGCCCGCATCGCCTCCGACCCCGACGTCGTCCCGGACGCGATCGAGGAGTTCCTCCGCGTCTACGCGCCCGTCCTGCCCGCCCGCAAGCTCACCCGCGACGTCGAGGTGCGCGGCTGCCCGATGAAGGCGGGGGAGATGGTCATGCTGCCGACCGGCATGGCGACCCGCGACCCCCGCGCCGTGCCCGCCGCCTCCACCGTCGACATCGACCGCCCGCCGGCCCGCCACCTCGCCTTCGGCGCGGGACCGCACCGCTGTCTCGGCGCGCACCTGGCCCGGCTCGAACTCCGGATCGCGCTGCGCGAATGGCACGCCCGGATACCGGACTACCGCGTCGCCCCCGGCGCCGAGCCCCTGGAGCACGCGAGCCTCGTCCTGGGGCTGGACACGCTGCCTCTGACCTGGTGACTTTCAGCCGCCCGGACTGGTCGAAACCGGGGTGAAAGCGGGCTGAAGCCGGGGGCGCGCACGCTTCGGGGCATGAACATCGAGGCACGGCAGACGGCCATCCAGGTGACCGGGCTGCGCAAGGCGTTCGGGGACACGACCGTCCTCGACGGGATCGACTTCGAGGTGCCGCGCGGGACGGTCTACTCGCTGCTCGGGCCGAACGGCGCCGGGAAGACGACGGCGGTGCGCATCCTTTCCACGCTGCTCCGCGCGGACGGCGGCGAGGCCAGCGTCGCGGGACGGGACCTGCGGACGGACCCCGACGGGGTGCGCCGGGCGATCGGCGTGACCGGGCAGTACTCGGCCGTGGACGGGCTGCTGACGGGGCGGGAGAACCTGATCCTCATGGCGGACCTGCACCGGCTCGGCAAGGCCGCCGGGCGGAGGGCCGCCGACGAGATGCTGGAGCGGTTCGACCTGGTGGAGGCGGCCGGCAGGAAGGCCGGCACGTACTCGGGCGGGATGCGGCGGCGGCTCGACATCGCGATGACGCTGATCGGCGCCCCGCAGATCATCTTCCTGGACGAGCCGACGACCGGGCTCGACCCGCGCAGCCGCCGGACCATGTGGGAGCTCATCCGCGGCCTGGTCAGGAGCGGCGTGACGATCTTCCTGACCACGCAGTACCTGGAGGAGGCCGACCACCTCGCGGACCGGATCGCGGTCCTGGACGGCGGACGGCTCGTCGCCGAGGGGACCTCGGAGGAGCTGAAGCGGCTCGTCCCGGGCGGGCACGTCCGGCTGCGGTTCGCCGACCTGGCGGCGCTCGACGCGGCGGCGCGGACGCTCGGCTCGGTGACGCGGGACGACGACTCGCTCGCCCTCCAGGTGCCCGGGGACGGCGGCGTCGCCTCCCTGCGGACGCTGCTCGGACGGCTGGAGGCCGCCTCGGTCGAGGTCGCCGAACTGTCCGTGCACACCCCCGACCTCGACGACGTCTTCCTCGCCCTCACGGGCACGGACCACGAGAAGGTGACCTCGCGATGACCACGCTCACGCACGCGGCGGCCGACTCCGCGACGATGCTGCGCCGCAACCTGCGGCACGCGCTGCGCTACCCGTCGCTGACGATCGGCGGGATGATGATGCCGATCATGATCATGCTGCTGTTCGTCGGCGTGTTCGGCAACGCGCTCGGGGAGGGCGTCGGCGGCGCGGCCAAGGGCGACTACATCCAGTACGTCGCCCCGGGGATCATCCTGATGGCCGTCGCGTCCGGCTGCATGGCGACGTCGGTGTCGGTCTGCGTGGACATGACCGAGGGCATCGTCGACCGGTTCCGGACGATGCCGATCTCGCGGTCGTCGCTGCTCACCGGGCATGTCGCGGGCAGCATGATCCAGACGCTGCTGAGCACGGCCGCCGTGGTCGCCGCCGCGGTCGCGATGGGATTCCGGACGAGCGGCGGCGCGGTGGACTGGCTCGCGGCCGCCGGCCTGCTGGTGCTGCTCACGTTCGCGCTGACCTGGGTCGCGGTCATGCTCGGGCTGCTGGCCAAGAACCCGGAGGGCGCGAGCAACACGCCGCTGATCATCCAGTTCCTGCCGTTCGTCGGCAGCACGATCGTCCCGCCGGAGTCGATGCCGGCCGGGGTCCGGTGGTTCGCGGAGTACCAGCCGTTCACCCCGATGATCGAGACGCTGCGGGGGCTGCTGACCGGCACCCCGAGCGGGCAGGACGCGGCGGTGTCCGTCGCGTGGTGCGCCGGCCTCGCCGTCGTCGGCTACGCCTGCTCCAAGGTGCTGTTCGACCGGAAGGCGCCCCGCTAGCCCCGCCGGTCCCGCGAGAACCCGCGCGCGAGCTCGCGGGCGGCGGCCAGCAGCTCCGCACGGCCCAGGCCGGCGAACTCCGACACCGCGTCGGAGTACGCCGGCCCGTCGGCGTCCTCGGCGGCGCGGCCGGCCGCCGCCGAGGACATCGTCGGCTGGAACGACCGGACGTGGTGGAGGCGCCGCGCCAGCGCGATCGCCCGCGCCGCCCGCCTGCGGACGTCCGGCGCGGCGCCGGGACGGGCCAGGTCGACCATGGCGAGCGCGAGCAGCAGACCGCCGGTGACCGGCAGGTCCATGTAGAAGGCGGGCATCGGGAACGGCGGGCCGTCGGCCAGCGCCGCCAGCTTGGCGGGGAGCCCGGCGACGATGTCCTCGACCAGGTCGACGCGCCCGTGCCGGGCGTGCGCGACGACGGTGACGCAGTGGGCCTCCAGCGTCCACGGGTCGAGTCCGGTCGGCGCCATCGGGCCGTCCTCGGCGGCGAGCCGCTCCACCGCCTCCCGCCAGAGGCGCAGACCGGTGTCGGCGTCGCCGCGGCCGAGGGCGATCTCCGCGCGCGCTCCCAGGTTGAAGGAGGCCGTGCCGAAGGACTCGTCCGGCCCGTGGACCAGCGACTGGTCGAGCCACCGCTCGGCCTCGTCGTACTCGCCCAGCGCGACGTGGGCCGAGGCGAGCGCCCACATCAGCCCGAACATGTCGGGCCACCGGTACCGCTCCAGCAGCTCCATCGATATCCGCAGATGGTGCAGGGCCCGGTCGGCCTGGTCGAGCTGCATCAGCAGTTCGCTGAGCCGCGAGTGGGCGAGCAGCCGGCACCAGGGGATGTCCGGCGAGCAGCCGACCCCGATCATCGCCTCGGTCGCCGCGAGCGCGCCCGCCACGTCCCCGTCCCGTTCGCGGATGTATCCGGCGGCGCAGTTCGCGATGGCGGCGACGAGCGGCTCGTCCCGGCCGCACAGCTCCTCCAGGACGGAGCCGCCGGGCGCGAGGATCTCCGGCAGGGCGGCCAGCACGGTCGCCATCGCGGGGACGAGGCCTTCCGGCGGCGCGGGCGGGAGGCGGCGCAGCGCGACGAGCGTGCGGGTCGCCTGCGGCCCCTGGACCAGGCCCGTCGCTAGCACGTTGAGCGTCAGCGCCGTCCGCGTGACCTCGACGTCCCCGGGGCCGGGGCGCAGGCGGCTCAGGAGCCCGGCGGTCTCCGCCGCCATGGCGGCCAGCCGGGTGTAGGCCGCCTCCAGGGTCCACAGCCCGCCGAGGACGGCGGTCACCGCCGCGACGGCCGGGCCGTCCCGGCGGTCGAGGCCGTGGCGGAGCGCCTGCTGGAGGTTGTCCTGCTCGACCCGCACGCGTTCGACGGGCGCGAACGGGTCGGTGCCGAACAGCGCGTCGTGGTGCGCCGCGCCGAACTCCCGCGCCCAGGCGAGCAGGCCGCCCACCGTGCGGCCGGTCTCCCCCTCGGCCTCCCGGTGGGCCGCGCTGAACTCGCGGACGCTCTCCAGCATCCGGAAGCGCGTCCCGGGGCCGCCCTCGACGGGTTCCAGGAGGGACTGGTCGACGAGGTCCTCCAGGACCTCCAGCGCGTCGCCGCCGTCCAGGACGTGGCGGGCCGCGTCCGCGGTGAAGCCCCCGGGGAAGACCGACAGCGCCCGCATGGCCGCCCGGCCGTGCGGGGAGAGGAGGTTCCAGCTCCAGTCGACGACCGCGCGCATGGTCCGGTGCCGGGACGGCGCGTCGCGCGCGTTGCCGCGCAGCAGGGCGAACCGGTCGTCCAGGCCGCGGGCGATCTCGGGCACGGACATGACGCGGACGCGCGCCGCCGCCAGCTCGATCGCGAGCGGCAGCCCGTCCAGGCGACGGCAGAGCTCCTCCACCGCGCCGGAGGGCAGCGCGGCGCCGGGACGCGCCGCGTGCGCCCGCCGGCGGAACAGCTCGGCCGACGTCGCCGGGTCCAGCGCGGGCAGCGGGTACACCGACTCCGACGACAGCCCGAGCGGCGCGCGGCTCGTGGTGAGGATCCGCAGGTCCCGCGTCATCGACACCAGCGCGCCGGCGAGTTCGGCGGCGCCCGCGACGACGTGCTCGCAGTTGTCCAGCACGAGCAGGACCGAGCCGGGCCCGAGCACCTCCGCGATCGCCGGGACGAGGTCGGCGGGCCCGCCGACGCGTCCGTGGGCCCTCGGCGACTCGCCGACCCCGAGGACGGACGCGACCTCGCCCGCCACGTCCTTGTCCCGCGCGACGCCGGCGAGGGGGACGTAGTGCACCGCCCGCTGCGGCGCCTCGCGCGCGACGGCGTTCGCCAGCCGCGTCTTGCCCAGCCCGCCCGCCCCGACGATCGAGGTGACGCGGGACGCGCGCACGAGGTCGAGCACGGCGGCGAGGTCCCCGGCCCGGCCGAGCAGCGGGTTCGGCTCGTGCGCCACGCCGCGCCGGACGGGGGGCGCCTCGTCCTGGAGCAGCTCCCGCTGGACGCGCTGGAGCGCGCCACCCGGATCGGTGCCGAGGTCGTCGCGCAGCGACCGCCGGTAGGACTCGTACCGCGCCAGCGCCGCCGACGGCCCGGCCGTCGCGGCCTCGCACCGCAGCAGCTCCGCGAACAGCTCCTCGTCGCGCGGATACTCCCGGACGGCGCGGGTGAGCGCCTCGAAACCCTCCGCGTGCCGGCCGAGCCGCGCGAGGGCCAGGGCGCGGGCTCGCGTCAGCGCCCAGTAGGTCGGGATCCGGGCCGCGCGCAGGACGGAGACCGGATCGTCCGCGTCGTCCGGTTCGGGTGGGGCGTCCCAGAGCGCCAGTCCCGCCTCGGCGTGCGAGAGCGCGCCGGCGTGGTCGCCGTCGCGGGAGCGGCGCGCGCTCGCGGAGGCCGCGAGCACCACCGCGGAGGCGTCGACCGCGGACTCGTCCAGGCCGATGCGGTACCCGGTCGGCGTGCTCACGACGACGTCCGCGCCCAGCTGCGACCTCGCCCGGGACACGACGACCTGGAGCGCCTTGGCCGGATTCTCCGGACGCTCCTCGGGCCACAGCCCCTCCACCAGCCGGGCGACGGACACGCCCGCCCGCGGCTCGCCCGCGAGGAGCGCGAGCAGGCCGCGCAGGCGCGGGCTTGTGACGTCCCGCCCCCGGCAGGCGACCCCGGACAGGACCCTCAGCTCCACGATCACGGGGACAGGGTAGGACGTGGGGGACAAACGCGTTAGGTCGCGTTCGCCGGTCGATGCCGGGAAGCGGCGGCGGTCAGTTCGTCCGGTAGTGGCGGCGCAGCGCGATGCCGGCCGCGACGCCGCCCGCGAGGGCCCCGGCGCCCGCGGCGGCGGGCAGCGCGACCATCGTGACCTTGCGGCCCGTGCGGAAGTCGTGGATCGGCCAGCCGTGGTCGCGGGCGTGGGCGCGCAGCTCGGCGTCCGGGTTCACGGCGTGCGGGTGGCCGACGGCGGTCAGCAACGGCAGGTCGTTGATCGAGTCGCTGTAGGCCGAGCAGCGCGCGAGGTCGAGCCCCTCCCGCTGCGCCAGGGCCCGCACGGCCTCCGCCTTGGCGGGCCCGTGCAGCAGGTTCCCGACGAGCCGGCCGGTGTAGAGGCCCTCGCGGGTCTCGGCGACCGTGCCGAGCGCGCCGGTGAGGCCGAGCCGGTGCGCGATCGTCCGGGCGACCTCGACGGGCGTGGCGGTGACCAGCCACACCTGCTGCCCGGAGTCGAGGTGCTGGAGGGCGAGGGTGCGGGTGCCGTGCCAGATGCGGTCGGCCATCACCTCGTCGTAGATCTCCTCGCTCAGCCTGACGATCGCGCTGACCTTCTGCCCGGCGACGAACGCGAGCGCGGCCTCCTTGGCGCTGCCGATGTGCTCGGAGTTCTCGCTGCCGCGCAGCCGGAACGCGGCCTGCCCCCAGGCGAACATGGCGAGGTCGCGCATGGTGAACAGCTTGCGGGCGGCGAGTCCGCGCGCGAAGTAGTAGATCGACGCGCCGCGCATCATCGTGTTGTCGACGTCGAAGAACGCCGCCGCGGCGGGGTCGGGGGCGGGGAGGGGGGCGGGCTCGGCCGCCGCGGCGGCGGCCACCTGCCCCGCGCTCTTGTGGTCCTCGTCCTTGCCGCGTCCCCAGAATCCGGACTGCCAGAATCGCCGCATGAGGCGAAGCCTAGTCAACCGCCTCTCCGCGGCCCTCCCCGCGGCCGTGATTGCGACAGTCCTCACTCCTGTCGCTCGCGGCCGCCATCAGCCGCTCGCGCAGCACGGCGCGGAAAAGCGGGTCCGGTCCCGCGGTGCTCTCCCGCAGCCGGGCCAGCGCGTTCCCCTGCTCCGTGATCTTCTCTCGCCTCGTCAACACCGGGTTCTCACTGGCCGCTCCCTTGCGGACTCGTGGCGCGAGCGCGCTCCTGCCCGCTTGAACGATCGGTAGGTGGGCCGGGTTACGGCCCGAAAGTTCATTAATAAACTATCTGAGGGCCGCGCGGTCCCGCAGGGGGGCGGGGCGACACGGTCATCCGCGCAGGTCGTCCGGGAGCATACGAGCCAGCGAGCGGACCGCGCGGTACTGCAGCGCCTTGATCGCACCCGGCTTCTTGCCCATGATCAACGCGGTCTCGGCGACCGACAGGCCGTGCAGGAAGCGCAGCACCACGCACTCCTGCTGCTCGGAGTTCAGCCGCTGGACGGCCCGCAGCAGGGTCCGGTTGGTCATCGCGTCCAGGACGGCCCGCTCCGGGCCCTCCTGCGGGCGGTCCGGCTCGACCAGCTCGGCGGTGCAGACCTCCAGCCGGTAGCGGCCGGACTTGAAGTGGTCGGCGACCAGGTTGCGGGCGATCGTCACCAGCCAGGCCCCGAAGTCCTTGCCCTGCCAGTGGAAGTCGCACATGCGGCGGAGGGCGCGCAGGAACGTCTCGCTGGTGAGGTCCTCGGTGAGCTGGTGCGTGCCGACCCGGTAGTAGACGTACCGGTAGACGAGCTCGACGTAGTGGTCGTAGAGGGAGCCGAACGCCTCAGCGTCGCCGTCCCGCGCCCGCAGGACCAGCGCCTTGAGCATCTCGGCCCGCTCGGAGGCCTGGTCGGCGGCGCGGTCGGCGGTGCGGTCCCCGGCCCGGTCGGCCGGACGCGCGAGAGGGCTCCGAGAATGGCGAGGAAGTGGGATGACCCCGGCATCGAGGGTCAAGCTGCTCATGCAGTTCTCCTCGGGGCTTACGCGACCTCCGGCGTGAAGTGCCACTCTAGAGACCGAAAGGTACGCGAGGCAATGGTGCGTTCCTTGGCCGCGGTTACCCGTCAACCCCCCGGATCGGGCACCATGGGTGCGCGATGGTCGATGCTCTTCTCGCGTTGCTGGCGACCCTTGGTGCCCTGGCGGCCACCGGGTTGCTGGTTCAGCGCGCCTACAAGGACCGGCTGCTCTACCTGATCGCCTGGTCGTTCACGCAGGTCGGGCTCACGCTCGCGCTGCTGTCCATGAGCCTCGGCTTCATGATGGGGTTCAACGGCGCCTTCTTCCGCGTCATGGAACTCGGCGCCGCGCTGGTCGGGCCGGTGTGGCTCGCGCTCGGCATGATCGAGCTGATCGCGCGGTACGTGCAGGTCCGGTTCGGCGCCTGGCTCTTCACGATCTCCTACACGGTCGTCGCGATCGTGATCCTGATCCTGGACCCGCTGAAGGGCACGCTCGGCAAGAGCCTGCCGAAGCCGAGCGCCACCTACGACGCGCTGCCGCTGCTGCTGGTCGACGGCGCGCACGTCGTCGCCGTGCTGGCGCTCGCGGGGTGCACCGGCGTGACCGCCTGGCTGGCCAGCAAGCGCGACCAGGAGGCCGCCGAGCTGCTCATCCCGGTGGCGCTGGTCGCGCTCGCGGGCGTCCTGGTGGTCAGCGGCACCCGCGGCTTCCTGCCCGCCCCGCTCGCGGTGATCGCGCTCGGCGCGGCCGCCGGCCTCGTCTGGTACGGCTCGATGCGCACGATCCCCGTCTACGACGAGGACGCCGAGGGCTACGACGAGTACGGGGACGAGCCCGCGACGGGCTACGAGGAGCAGGGCTACGCGCAGGGCGCCAAGGCCGAGCCCGTCCCGGCGCCGACCCCGTCCCCCGAATCCCGGCGCGGCGAGCTGCGCTTCCCGGAGCCGGCTTCGGAGGAGCTGCGCTACCCCGAGAACACCAGCATCCCAGCGCCGCCCGCCTTCCCGGCGGGCGGCGACCCGGCGGGCGCCACGTCGATCGACGGCCCGCTCGGCGGCCCGCTCGACCGGTCCCCGCTCGACCGGTCCCCGCTCGCCGGTCTCGCCAAGCCCGGCGCCCTCGGCGGCGACCTGGCGAACGCGTGCGGCCAGATCACCGTCTACACGCTGCTGGACGGCCGCGAGGAGGCCTTCGACCGGCTCGCCGCCGACCTGGTGAAGGCCGCGCTGGCGGCCGAGCCCGAGACGCTGGTCTTCGCCTGCCACGAGGTGGTCGGCGGCCCCACGCAGCGGATCTTCTACCAGCTGTTCCGGGACCAGGCCGCGTTCGCCGCGCACCGCCGCCAGCCGCACCTGCAGCGCTTCCTGGGCGAGTCGCGCACCCACGTGATCGCCACGAACGTGATCGAGCTGAAGCTCGGCCCCGCCAAGGTGCCGCTCCCGGCGCCGGAGTTCCCCGGGAGGTGACGTGGCGCGCGACATCATGATCACGCTGCTCGGCAAGCCCGGCTGCCACCTCTGCGAGGAGGCCCGCGCGGTGATCGAGCGGGTCGCCCGCGACCTGGACGTGCCGTGGGAGGAGCGCGACATCACGCTCTCCGAGCAGGACACCGAGCAGTACTGGGAGCAGATCCCCGTCACGCTGATCAACGGCGTCCAGCACGACTTCTGGCGCGTCGACGAGGCCCGCCTGCGCGCGGCGATCGCGGGCCTTCGCTAGCCGCCCGCGCCGGGCCGTTCCCGCGCCGCCGTCCGGGCACGTGCCCGGGCATGTCTGGTCGGTCACACCCGGCCGCTTCCTGGCACTTCGCCCGTATGCTGAAAAGCCCCTGATTGACGTCGTTTCCGGGACGTCGCCCCGAACGCTCGCGGTCCGCGGAACCGGGGGCCCACTTTGTGCGCGTATTCACAAGGGCTTAACCTGGGGGACACACCGTCGAGCCGAAGAGCAGGCCGTGACACCTCGACAGAACCGGCACCGCGACCGCGCGGGCCGCGGAATCCCCGAAGCCACCGTGGCGCGGCTCCCGGTCTACCTGCGCGCCCTCACCGGGCTCCAGGAGCGCGGCGTCGCGACCGTCTCCTCCGAGGAGCTCGCCGCCGCGGCCGGCGTCAATTCGGCCAAGCTCCGCAAGGACCTGTCCCACCTCGGCTCCTACGGGACCCGCGGCGTCGGCTACGAGGTGGAGTACCTCGTCTACCAGATCTCCCGCGAGCTCGGCCTCACCCAGGACTGGGTCGTCGCCATCATCGGCGTCGGCAACCTCGGCCGGGCCCTGGCCGGCTACGGCGGTTTCGCGTCCCGCGGCTTCCGCGTGGCGGGCCTGCTCGACGCCGACGAGTCCATCGTCGGGCAGGAGATCTCCGGCATGACGGTGGAGCACACCGACCGGCTGGAGGACATGATCGCCGGGCACGGGGTGTCCATCGCCGTGATCGCGACCCCGGCCGGCGCGGCGCAGGGGGTGTGCGACCGCGTGGTCGCCGCCGGCGTGACGAGCGTTCTGAACTTCGCCCCGGTGGTGCTGTCGGTGCCCGACGGGGTGGACGTGCGCAAGGTCGATCTGTCCATCGAGCTGCAGATCCTCGCGTTCCACGAGCAGCGCAAGGCGGGCGGCCCCGACGGCTTCGCCCCGCTGGCGGCCGGCGAGACGCCGGCCGGTGCTGCGCACTACGTGGAAACGGTGGAAGCATGAGGGGGGCAAACCCGGGGGCGTGGAGGATCGCCCCCGTTCGACCGACGGCCGAAAGTGGAGCGGACCGAGGGGCCGTGAACGGCCCCTTCTCAGCAGGAGCTCGCACGGCGCGGGTGGGCGGAGACTCGGAAGATGCTGGAGACGGCGAATGAGCATTCTGGTCGTAGGCCTCAGCCACCGAAGCGCGCCCGTGGCGGTGCTGGAGCGGGCCGCGGTCGCCGGTGACGATCTCGTCAAGTTGTTGCACGCCGTGCACGCCTCCCCGAACGTCGCCGAGACCGCGATCGTCTCGACCTGCAACCGGGTCGAGATCTACGCGGTCGTCGGCAAGTTCCACGGCGGCGTCTCGGCGATCTCGGAGCTGCTGGCCCTGCACTCCGGCGTCCCGATGGACGACCTGTCGCGGCACCTGTACGTCCACTACGAGGAGCGTGCCGTCCAGCACGCGTTCGCGGTGGCGTGCGGGCTGGAGTCGATGGTCGTCGGCGAGGGGCAGATCCTCGGGCAGATCCGGCAGGCGTTCCGGCTGGCCCAGGACGAGGGCACGCTCGGGCGCGACCTGCACGACGTCCTGCAGCAGGCGCTGCGGGTCGGCAAGCGCGCCCACCACGAGACGGGGATCGACAAGGCCGGCGCGTCGCTGGTCAGCGTGGGCCTGGACGTCGCCGCCCGGCACCTCGGCCCCCTCCGCGACGTCCGCGCGCTGGTGGTCGGCGCCGGTTCGATGAGCTCGCTGGCCGCCGCGACGCTGAGCCGCGCCGGGGCGCGGGAGATCACCATCGCCAACCGGACCCCGGCGCGCGCGGAGCGCCTCGCCGGGTCGCTGGACGTCCCGTCCCGCGGGATCGGGCTGGCGGAACTGGACGCGGCCCTCGGCGAGGCCGACCTCGTGGTGTCGTGCACCGGCGCCGCCGGCCTGGTGATCACCGCCGAGCAGCTCGCGGCCCAGGGGGTCGGGACGGACGGACGGCGCCGCTTCCTCCTCGACCTGGCGCTCCCGCACGACGTGGAGCGCGCCGTCCGGAACCTGCCGGACGTCGAGCTGGCCGGGCTCGACGACCTGCGGACCGCGCAGGAGGCCGCGCAGGCCGTGGGCCCGGAGGCGGTCGAGGCCGTGCGGCGGATCGTGTGCACGGAGGTCGAGGCGTTCCTCAGCGCCGCCCGAGCCGCCGCCGTCGCGCCCACCGTCGTCGCTCTGCGCAGCAAGGCGGCCGGGGTGGTGGAGGCCGAGCTGAACCGGCTGAGCGGGCGGGTGCCGGAGATGGACGTCCGGGCCCGCAGGGAGATCGAGCAGACCGTGCGGCGCGTCGTGGACAAGCTGCTGCACGCGCCGACCGTCAAGGTCAAGGAGCTGGCGGCGGCGCCGGGCGGCGACTCCTACGCCGACGCGCTGCGCGAGCTGTTCGACCTGGACCCGAAGGCCCCCGAGGCGGTGGCCCGCGCCGACATGGGAGAGGGCGACGTCCGCGAGGGCGCGACGGCCTGGGACCCGAACCCGGACTGCGCGGAGGCCGACTGCGTCAGCCCCGCGTCCGCGCCGGGACAGGACTCCCTGTCCGAGGCGATGCCCGGCGCCCTGCCCGAGGCGATGCCCGACACCGTGGCCGAGGCGATGGCCGGGCCGCCCGCGGACGGTGTGAACGTCGAGACGGTGAACGCGCAGGCCGCGAGCGTGCGGGCGGTCAGCGCCCGCGACGCCGTCCCGGCGCACGAAGGAGACGAAGCGTGAGTACCGGGAGCAGGAGCCCGCTCCGGCTGGGCACCCGCAAGAGCCTGATGGCGACGACCCAGTCGCAGGGCGTCGCCGACGCGTTGTCGCGGCTCACGGGGCATGCTGTGGAGCTTGTCGGGGTAACGACGCAGGGTGATGTCTCCAAAGCCCTGCTCGCCCAGATCGGCGGGACGGGCGTGTTCGTCAACGCGCTTCGCGACAAGGTGCTGTCGGGCGAGGTGGACTTCGCGGTGCACTCGCTGAAGGACCTGCCGACGTCGGAGACGCCCGGGATCGCCCTCGCGGCCACCCCGGCCCGCGACGACGCCCGCGACGCACTGTGCGGCCCCGCGAAGCTCGCCGACCTGCCGCGCGGCGCGCGGATCGGCACGGGCTCGCCGCGCCGCGTCGCGCAGCTGCGGGCGCTCCGGCCGGACCTGGAGATCGTCCCCATCCGCGGCAACGCCGACACCCGGCTGCGCAAGGTCGCCGACGGCGAGCTGGACGCCGTGGTGCTCGCGCACGCGGGCCTGAAGAGGATCGGCCGGCTGGACGCCGTGAGCGAGGTCTTCGACCCCGACCAGATGCTGCCCGCCCCGGGGCAGGGGTCGCTGGCGCTGGAGTGCCGCGCCGACCGCGACGACCTGCGCGCCCTGCTCGGGACGATCGACGACCCCGCGACCCGGCGCGCCGTCACGGCCGAGCGGACGGTGCTGGCCGTGCTGGAGGCGGGCTGCTCCGCGCCCGTGGGAACATACGCTGCCGAAGTAGATGAAAGGCTGCATCTGACGGCGACCGTCGCGGCGTACGACGGCAGCAGGCAGGTGCGGCTGTCCGCAAGCGGCCACCCGGACGCCGCGGAGCAGCTCGGACGCGATCTCGCGGACCGGCTGCTCGCGCAGGGGGCCGACCAGTTGATGGGGGAACGCGAGTGAGCCCCGCCGCGAAGAGCGCCACGGCGAAGAGCAGCGCCGACGAGAGCAAGACCGACCCGACCGCCGACGAGACCACCGCCACCGACCAGACGACCGCCGACGGCACCGTCCGGCCCGTGAGGGCCGCGAAGACCGGCAGCCCCTCCAGGGGCGCGGCTCCGGCCGCGCCGCGCCGGACGGCCGGCCCGGGGACGGTCGCGATCGTCGGGATGGGGCCGGGCGACCCCGGTCTGCTGACCCTGCGGGCCGCCGCCGAGCTGGAGCGCGCCGACACCGTCGTCGTGAGCCGCGCGCACTGCCCGGCCGAGATCCTGACCCACTGCCGCCCGGACGCCGAGATCCTCGACACGGCGGACGGCGACCCCGTGAAGCTCGCCGCGCGGGCCGCGAAGGCGGGGCGCCGGGTCGTCCGGCTGTTCCGCGGCGACCCTGGAGTGGCCTGCAACTACGCCGCCGAGGGCGGCGCGCTGGCCAAGGCGGGCGTGCCGTTCGAGGTGGTGCCCGGCGTGTCCTCCGTGACCGCCGTGCCCGGGTACGCGGGCATCCCGCTGACCGACGCCGCGAACCGCGAGATCCGCGTCGTCGACGCCTCCGAGGGCGGCGTCGACTGGGAGCGGTTCGCCGCCCCGGACACCACCCTGGTCGTCCTCGGCGCCGAGGGCGCGGTCGCCGAGCTGTCCAAGGGCCTGGTCGCGGCGGGACGGCCCGACTCCACCCCGGCCGCGATGACGAGCCTCGGCACCACCACCGAGCAGGAGACCGTCGTCTCCACGCTGGGCAGGCTGGCGTCCGACACCAAGGGCATGGAGGCGCCCGCCCTGATCATCGTCGGGGACGTGGTGAACTGGCGCGACAAGCTGTCCTGGTTCGAGACGAAGCCGCTGTTCGGCTGGCGGGTCCTCGTGCCGCGCACCAAGGAGCAGGCCGCCTCCCTGTCGGACCAGCTCCGCGGGTACGGGGCCGTCCCGGACGAGGTCCCGACGATCTCCGTCGAGCCGCCGCGCACGCCCCAGCAGATGGAGCGGGCGGTGAAGGGCCTGGTCACCGGCCGGTACGAGTGGGTGGTGTTCACCTCCACGAACGCGGTCAAGGCCATCCGGGAGAAGTTCACCGACTACGGCCTGGACGCCCGCGCGTTCGCCGGGCTGAAGGTCGCCGCCGTCGGCGAGCAGACCGCCGCCGCGCTGGTGGAGTTCGGCGTCCACCCGGACCTGGTCCCCTCCGGGGAGCAGTCCGGCGAGGGCCTGGCCCGGGAGTGGCCGCCCTACGACGAGGACCTCGACCCCATCAACCGGGTCCTGCTGCCGCGCGCCGACATCGCCACCGACGTGCTCATCGCCCGGCTCACTGAGCTCGGCTGGGAGTGCGAGGACGTGACCGCCTACCGGACGGTCCGCGCCGCGCCGCCGCCCGCGCCGATCCGTGAGGCGATCAAGGGCGGCGGGTTCGACGCCGTGCTGTTCACCTCGTCCTCCACGGTGAAGAACCTGATCGGGATCGCGGGCAAGCCCCACAACGTGACCGTGATCGCCGTGATCGGGCCCCAGACGGCCAAGACGGCGGAGGAGTACGGGCTGCGCGTCGACGTCATGGCCGAGACTCCGTCGGTGTCGGCTCTCGCGGAGGCTCTCGCGGAGTACGGTGCCGGGCGGAGGGCGGCCCAGATCGAGGCGGGCGACCCGCTCCGCAAGCCCAGCCAGATGCGCCGGGGCGCCCGGCGCCGTAAGTAGACCCCGAAGCGGAGACACAGAGGGATCATGTCTGCACAGTTCCCCGTCGCACGCCCGCGGCGGCTGCGGCGCACGCCCGCGATGCGCCGGCTCGTCGCCGAGACCCGGCTCGGCTCGGCCGATCTGGTGCTGCCCGTGTTCGTCAAGGAGGGCATCTCCGAGGCGCAGCCGGTCGCGTCCATGCCGGGCGTGTTCCAGCACACCCGCGACAGCCTGCGCAAGGCCGCCCACGAGGCGGCCGAGGCCGGCGTCGGCGGCCTCATCCTGTTCGGCGTCCCGGCCGTGAAGGACGGCACGGGGTCCGCCGCCGACGACCCGGACGGCATCGTCCAGCGGGCGCTGCGCGACCTGAGGTCCGACCTCGGCGACGCGACCGTGGTCATGACCGACCTGTGCCTGGACGAGTACACCGACCACGGGCACTGCGGCATCCTCACCGAGTCCGGCGAGATCGACAACGACGCCACGCTGGAGCGGTACGCCTCCATCGCCCTGGCCCAGGCCGAGGCGGGCGCGGCGGTCGTCGGCCCGTCCGGGATGATGGACGGCCAGGTCGGCGCGATCCGCGAGGCCCTGGACGGCGCCGGCCACACCGACATCGCCATCATGGGCTACTCGGTGAAGTACGCCTCCGCCTACTACGGCCCGTTCCGCGACGCCGCCGAGTGCGCCCCGCAGTTCGGCGACCGGTCCACGCACCAGCAGGACCCGGCCAACGCCGACGAGTCGCTCCGCGAGGTCTTCCTCGACCTCGACGAGGGCGCCGACATGGTCATGGTCAAGCCCGCGGGGCCCTACCTCGACATCGTCCGCCGCGTCCGCGACGCCGTCGACGTCCCCGTGGTCGCCTACCAGGTGAGCGGCGAGTACGCGATGATCGAGGCCGCGGCCGAGAAGGGCTGGATCGACCGGGAGCGGACGATCATGGAGTCGCTGACGTCGATCCGCCGCGCCGGCGCCGACATCGTCCTCACCTACTGGGCCACCGAGGTGGCCCGCCGGCTGGCCCTCTAGTCACTTAGGGTCGTTTTCTCGGGGTTGCCGTGTCCGGGGTTCGCTCCGGCGGGCATCATCGTTAACCAAGAACCCACGTGCGACCTTGGGTATTGGGGGGCGGAGATGCTGGCGGTCTCGGGGAGCAGACGGCAGCGCGCGGCACGCGACCGGATGGCCGCGGCGGCGCGGGAGTACGCCGAACTGGGGTGGCCCTGCTATCCCGGCGCCCACCCCCCGGTGGGCGGTGACCGGGCGTGTTCGTGCGACCGCCTCGGCTGTCCCGACCCGGGCGCCCATCCGGTGTCGGCCGCCTGGGCGCACCAGGCGAGCGTCGACGCGGCCGTGATCAAACGCTGGTGGGCGGAGCGGCCGCAGGCCAACATCATCCTGCCGACGGGCCGGGTGTTCGACGTGTTCGACGTACCGGCCGCGGCCGGGACCATCGCCCTCGACCGGATCGCACGGGACGACCTCCCCGTCGGTCCGGTCGCGTCTTTCGGGGACGACCGGCACCTGTTCTTCGTCGCCACGCGCGGCGCGCCCGTCGACGAGGACGAGTGGTGGTCCTGCCAGCTGGACTGCTCCCCGGAGGACGTCGCCGAGACGCCGGGGATGCGGTGGCACTGCCGCGACAGCTACGTCGTCGCGCCGCCGTCCGTCCTGCCGTACGGGCGCGAGGCGGCGTGGCTGCGCCCGCCGTCCCGCGGCCCGCTGCCCGACCCGCTGCGCCTCCTGGAGGTCCTCTCGGACGCCTGCGAGGACGCCTAGCCGCGCATGCGGCCGCCTCGCCGGGCGAGGCGGCCGCACGCGGCGGTCGTCAGCGGGGCGCCTTGATGGGGGCCTTGCGGCCCCAGCCGCTGTAGGAGCCGCGCTGCATCTGGTTGCGGCCGTCCTCGGGTCCGGCGCGCACCCAGAACTTCACGGGGCGGAAGCCGGCGTCGAGCCTGACGGCGAACGCGATCTGCTGCGCGCCGGTCGCCTGCGACATCTGCGCGTACAGGGGGCCGACGCCGGGCGCCTGCGCCAGCTTCGCGGCGGGCGCCTCGCCCTCGTAGACCGCTCCAGACTTGCTGAGCTTCGTCGCCGCCCGCAGCAGCGCGGTCAGGTTCGCGACGGACCCGCCCTGGCGCACCCGGTCGCCGGCGGCCGGGTAGCCGTGGCCTCCGAGCGGCGACTGCCGCCACTTCTTCCCGGCGCGGACGTACAGCCGGTCCTGGACGATGACGGCCCTGACCGGCTTGCGGGCCGAGCCCGTCCCCGCCAGCGTCAGGGTGTAGGACGGGGCGCCGCCCTGGACCAGCCCGATCGTGCCCTGGCCGGTGACCGGGAAGCCGCAGCAGCCGGTCTGTCGGTAGCTGAACGCGGCGCCGGGCGTCTGTGCGACGGCCTGGTCGATGCGGGCGATGAGCGGCCCGGGGTCGACGCCGCCGACCGGCAGCGTCGGCTGCGGGCTGCTGCTCTGCGCGGGCGTCGGCTGGGGCGGCTGCTTCTCGCCGCCGAGCGAGGTGCCGCCCTTGAGCAGGACCGCGGCGCCCGCCCCCGCGGCGACGAGCACGACGGCGACGGCGGCGACCATCCAGCGCGTCCGCGACCGGCCCCCGCTCTTCGGGCCGGCGGTGACCGGGGTGCGGCCGCTGCCGCGGGACGGCTTCGGCTTGGGCGGCTCGGGCTGCTGCGCGGCCCGTGCGGCGAGCTCGGTGAGGCGGCCGCGGCCCTGCGCCTCCCAGGACGGCCCGTAGGCGGAGACGGCGGCGTCCTCCAGCGCGCCGAGGAAGTCGGCGGCGGACTTCGGCCGCTTCTCCGGCTCCTTGGCCAGGCCCTGGTGGATCAGGTCGCGCAGCGGCCCGGGGACCTCCTCGGCGGGGATCGGCGCCTCGCGGTGCTGCCGCGCCATGTTGCGGCCCGCGTACGGGGGCCGCCCGGTGAGGCACTCGTAGAAGATCGCGGTGGCGGCGTACAGGTCGGTGGCGACGGTCGCGGGCGCGCCGTCCCACAGTTCGGGCGCCGCGTACTGCGGGCCGTGCTGCGCCTCGGTGCCCGCGGCCGCCGTCGCGAAGTCGGTGAGGCGGGCGTTGCCCTCGGCGTCGACCATGATGTTCGCCGGGCGCATCGAACCGTGGACGAGATCATGGTCGTGCGCGGCCGCGAGGCCGAGGAGCGTGCCGCCCAGCATCGACAGGGCGGCGAGGGGGCCGCACGGGCCCTGCGCGGCGAGCATCCGCCGCAGGCTCACGCCCTCGACGTGCTGCGTCACGATCGCGGCGCCGTCGGCGGTCTCCACGAAGTCGTAGAGGTCGACCACGTTGGGGTCTTCGAGCTGGGACAGGCCCCGGGCCGCCACGCGGTAGCGCGCGAGAAACGCCTCGTCGGCGCCGAGCGCCGGGTCGAGGTATCTGATCGCGACTCGCGTGCCGGTCATGTCGTCGACCGCCAGCACCACCCGGCCCGAGGCTCCGCCGCCCAGTTCGCGTTCGTGGGTGAAACCCGGGACCGTCCAGCCGTTGACCACGGTGAAAGCCATCCCTCCGATGTCGTACTTGGTGGAATATCGGCCCGTACGCCACCGGGTCAAGGCAAGTCGCCGAACTGCAACTGAGAGACTGCAACCGTGACTGACTTCGATCGCTCCCGGCAGTTGTTCGACCGTTCCGCCGCCGTTGTCCCAGGTGGCGTCAACTCCCCGGTGCGGGCCTTTGGTGCCGTTGGCGGAACGCCCCGTTTCATGGCGTCCGGGCGTGGTCCGTACCTTACCGACGCTGACGGCAATACCTATGTCGATCTGGTGTGTTCGTGGGGACCGATGATCCTCGGGCACGCGCATCCGGCCGTCGTCGAGGCCGTTCGGGACGCGGCCGGGCGCGGAACGTCCTACGGCGCGCCCACCGAGGGCGAGGTGGAACTCGCCGAGGAGATCGTGTCCCGCACGCCGGCGGCGAAGGTCCGGCTGGTCAACTCCGGGACCGAGGCGACGATGTCGGCGATCCGGCTGGCCCGCGGGTTCACCGGCCGCACCAAGATCGTGAAGTTCGCGGGCTGCTACCACGGGCACGTGGACTCGCTGCTCGCCGCGGCGGGGTCCGGCGTCGCCACCTTCGGGCTCCCCGACACGCCGGGCGTGACCGGCGCGACCACGGCCGACACGCTGATCCTCCCCTACAACGACGTGACCGCCGTGGAGACGGCCTTCCACGACCACGGCACCGACATCGCCTGCGTGATCACCGAGGCGGTGCCGTGCAACATGGGCGTCGTCCCGCCGCTGGCCGGGTTCAACGCGCTGCTCAAGCGGCTGTGCGAGCGCCACGGCGCGCTCCTGGTGATCGACGAGGTGCTCACCGGGTTCCGGGCGTCGCGGTCCGGCTGGTTCGGGATCGAGGGCGTGGCCGGCGACCTGGTGACGTTCGGCAAGGTGATGGGCGGCGGGCTGCCCGCCGCGGCGTTCGGCGGCCGCGCCGACGTCATGGACCATCTCGCCCCCGCCGGGCCCGTCTACCAGGCCGGGACCCTGTCGGGGAACCCGCTCGCCACGGCCGCCGGGCTCGCCACGCTGCGCGGCGCCACCGACGAGGTGTACGCCGCGATCGACCGCTCGGCGGAGATCGTCTCGAAGGCCGCGTCCGAGGCGCTGGAGCGCGAGGGCGTCCCGCACTCGCTGCAGAACGCGGGCAACCTCTTCTCGATCTTCTTCACCGAGGGCGCGGTGGGCGACTTCGCCGCCGCGCAGCGGCAGGATCCCAAGGCGTACGCGGCCTTCTTCCACGCCGCCCTGGAGCGCGGGGTGTACCTGCCGCCTTCGGCGTACGAGGTGTGGTTCCTGTCGGCCGCGCACGACGACGAGGCTCTGGGACGCGTCCTGGAGGCCCTCCCGCACGCCGCCCGCGCCGCCGCCCGAGCTGCGGCGTCCTGAGGACGGGGTCCTAGAGCGGCAGACGGCGGAAAGCCTTCAAGGCGTTGACGACCGATTCGGGGCGCGGTGCGTGCAGGGGTGCGCGCACCGCCGGGTCGTCGATCAGCCCCTCGTCGGCCAGGCACGCCTTGAGGACGGCCGGGGACGGCTCGCCGAACAGCGCCTCCGCCATCGGCAGCAGGGCGTTGTGGAAGGTCAGCCCCCGCGCCCCGTTCCCCTCCCGTACCGCCCGCGCCATCGCGGCGTAGGCGGACGGGGCGAGGCACGCGCACGCGGCGACGCCGCCCGCCGCGCCGAGCTGGAGCATGGGGTAGATGAAGGCGTCGTCTCCGGACAGGATCGCCTTGCCGGGATTGGCCGCCAGTACGGCGAGGGTGTCCTGGTCGATCGCGCCCGCGCAGTGCTTCATGCCGGCGACGCAGTCGAGCGCGAGGATCTCCAGGAGGGCGTCGGCCGACAGGGGCCTCGCCGTCCGGTACGGCACGTTGTACGGGATCAGCGGGACGTCCACGGCCGCGCCGACGGCGGCGAAGTGGTCGATGACGCCCTCCTCCGACGGCCGCAGGTAGTACGGGACGACGACGAGCAGCGCGTCGGCGAGCGGGGCACGCTCGCGGGCCTGGCGGATCGAGTCCTCGGTGCCCATGGTCCCGGCGCCCACCGTCAGCGGCGTCCCGTGCTCGATCGAGACGCCCCGGCACACCTCCAGCACCGTCCGCTGCTCGGCGGCGGTCAGCAGCGCGGCCTCGCCGGTGGTGCCGAGCGCGACGAGGCCGTCCGCGCCGTTCTCCAGGCAGTGGCGGGCGAGGCGTTCGAGGGACTTGGCGTCCACCTCGCCGGAGCCGGTGAACGGCGTGACGAGCGGCGCGTGGATTCCGTGCATGGATCTCACCTCGTTCAGGCGGCCGGCGCGTTGGGCGCGGGCGGCGCGGACGGCGCGGACGGCGCGGCCGGCGCCGGCGGTGCGGACGGCGGCGGCCAGGG
>NZ_BAABEV010000059.1:0-43194 GCF_039540335.1 Actinomadura verrucosospora
CGGGCGGGGCGGCCCCCCGCGGCGCCCCCCTCGGCAGGAGCGGCGGCGCCAGGCGCCGCCGCGTCCCGGGCCGAAGGCGACGCCGCGCCGCGGCAGGCGGCCCGCCGACCGGCTGAGCATCGGCGCGATCGTCCTGTCCACCGCGGTCGGGCTGTCCCTGCTGGGCATCGCCGAGCGGGCCCTGCTCGACGGCGGCCCCGTCGGCGGGTCCTCCGGCCCGGTCGGCTCGGAGCGCGCGATCAAGCCGTCCAGGCCCGGCGCCGGCACGCCCGCGCGGCCCCAGCAGCCGCAGCGGCGGCCGGTGGCCGGCGGCGGCACGGCCACCGCTCCGGCGGGGCCCGACCTCGGGGTCCTCGCCACGCAGGTCCGCCGGCTGACGCTGGCGCAGCGGGGCGCCGCGGCGCGGCAGGCCTACGGGGCGGCGCTGACACGGCAGCCGTTCGTGGGCGCCACCCGCCAGAGCGCCGACCGCACCTGGGTCTTCGGCACCAGTGCGATCCCGGTTCCCGAGGCCAGCGCGGCCGGTCCCGAGCTCGCCTTCTACGCCGCCCACTGGACGGGCCGCCAGTGGCAGGTCGGGCTGTCCGGCGCGACGGCGTTCGCCTCGCTCCTCGGAGCCGCCCCCGCGGACCTCATGTCGCCGGCGGAGTCGAGGCTCCTGCGCAGGTACGGCGCGCTGAGCGCCGCGCAGGCCGCCACGCTCGTCAACGGGACGCGGGCGGGCGACCGGCTGATGCTGCCGTGGAAGACCGGCCAGGCGTGGTCGATGACGACCTCCGACGACGCCGTGGCGGCGCGCCCGCTGGCGTCGCTGGCGTTCTCCGGCGGCGACGGCCGTGTCCTCGCCGCCGGCGGCGGGCGCCTCTACCGGTTCTGCTCCAGCCAGGCCGGCGCGGTGGTCATGGTGATCCACCCGAGCGGCCTCGCGTCCACCTACTACGGGATGCGGGGCGTGACCGAGCTGCGCGACGGCAGCGTCGTCGAGCAGGGCGACGCGCTCGGCCGCACCGGCTCCGGGCGGCCCTGCGGCGGGGCGGCCGCGCCCCGCGCCGAGGTCGCGTTCGGGCTGCGCCGCGGCGGCGGTGCGGTCCCGCTCGACGGCGCCGAGATCGGCGGCTGGACGTTCCGCGAGCGCGCCAAGCCGCTCCTCGGCTTCGCCGAACGCGGCGTCCTCCAGGTGCTTCCCGGGGGCCTGCTGGCCAACCTCGGCCCGGTCCCCGCCGCGGACGACTCTCCGTCGTCAACGCCGTCCCCCGGCAAGAAGCCGGAGAAGGACGGCGCCGGACCGGCCGGCGCCCCGGCGCCGGCCGCCACCTAGAACAGGAGTCCGAGCGGTGCGAATTCGCAACAGTGATGATCCCGCGGTGCCCACCTGGGCGCTGCGCGTGGTGCTCGCCGGCGCGGTGCTGGTGCTGGTCGGCGCGGCGACCCCGCAGGGTGCCGTCGCGGTCGCGAACGTGCAGTACTTCCTCAGCTTCTACGCCGGCGTCTTCGCGCTGGTCGCGCTGACCACCGCGGTGATGAGCGGGCTGCTGGCCACCGAGCGCCTCATCCTGAAGATCCGGCACCGGGTGCTCGCCCAGGCGGTGCACCGCGCCTCCGCCGTCGTCGCGACGGCGATGCTGGTCGCGCACGTCACGGTGAAGGTGATGAGCGGCCTCGCGCTGCCGGTGCAGGTCGTGGTGCCGGACGCCGGCGCGATCGGCCTCGGCACCCTCGCCTCCGACCTGATGCTCCTCATCGTGGTCACGGGGCTGCTGCGGGCGCGGTTCGCGTTCCGCGGCAAGGCCTGGGTGTGGCGGTCGATGCACGCCGTCGCCTACGTGTCCTGGCCGCTCGCGATCGTGCACGGCCTGATCACCGGACGGGCCGCGGCGCCGTGGGTCGTGCTGAGCTACGTGATGAGCGTGGTGTTCGTCGTCCTCGCCCTGGTCACCCGCATGGTCGTGGTGATCAGGCCGCGGGACGTCCACCGGGCCGGCGAGGACGTCGAGGCGTTCTCGCTGCCGGACGGCGCGGGCCGCCGCCGCGACCGGCGCGCCATGGCGGCGCGCGAGCACGAGGAGGGGCGCGCCGCCGCGAGGGCCCGCGCCCGGGCGGCGGAGGACCCGTTCGACGATCCGCGCGACCTCGGCGACCCGCGCGACTTCGCGGACTCCCGGCAGACCGTCGCGGACCCGCGCGGCATGCCCGTCACCGGACCGGACCGCGACACCGAGGTCCTCCGATGACCTCGACCGTCACCGTCTCCAATATCGGCGGGCCGCGGCTGACGCTCGGGTTCGACCGGTTCGACCGGCTGGACCTCGACCGGCACCTCGCGGTGCACGGCAGGCTCCGCGCGCCGGCGCTGGACGACCTGGTGCGCATGGCCGAGCAGGTCGACCTGAGGGGACGCGGCGGGGCGGGGTTCCCGTTCGCCCGCAAGCTGATGGCGGTCGCGGCGCGGGTCGACCACCCGACCGCCGACCGGACCGCGCTGCTGCCCGGCGAGAGGGGCGACGAGCGCGGGTCCAGCGAGGACGTCGTCGTGGTGGTCAACGGCGCCGAGGGCGAGCCCGGCAGCGCCAAGGACAAGGTGCTGCTCGGCAGGGCGCCGCACCTGGTGCTCGACGGCGCGCAGATCGCGGCGAGCGCGCTCGGGACCCAGCGGATCGTGCTGGCCGTCGAGAGCGACGAGGCCGCCCGGTCGGTCCGCGCCGCGATCAGCGAGCGGCGGATGCCGGCCCGGGTGGTGCGGCTTACCGAGCGGTTCATCTCCGGGGAGAGCGGCGCGGTGATCCGCGCGATCAACGGGGAGACGCCGATCCCGCCGGGCGTCAAGGTCCGCGCGTCCGACTCGGGGGTGGACGGCTTCCCGACCCTGCTGTCCAACACCGAGACGTTCGCGCAGCTCGCGGTGCTCGTCTCCCTCGGCCCCGACCTGTACGCCTCGGCCGGAACGGAGGACGAGCCGGGCACCACGCTGCTGACGATCGGCGGGACGCAGGTCGTGGAGGCGCCGCTCGGCACGCCGCTGCGGGCCGTCCTCGACCACTGCGGGGTGCCGGCGTCGCCGGGCGTGCTCGTCGGCGGCTACCACGGGATGTGGCTCGACCCGGCCGCGGTGTCGCGGGCGGTCCTGTCGCGCGCGGGGATGCGCCGCGTCGGCGGGACGGTGGGCGCGGGGATCATCCTGCCGCTCACCCAGGGCACCTGCCCCCTCGGAGAGGTGACCCGGATCGCCTCCTACCTCGCGGCGCAGTCCGCCGGGCAGTGCGGGCCGTGCCGGCTCGGGCTGCCCGACGTCGTCCGGTCCCTGATGGCGCTCACCGAGGGGGCCGGGACGGTGGACGGCGTGCGCCGCGCCGCCGGCGTCGGCCGGGGCCGCGGCGCCTGCACCCACCCCGACGGGACGGCCAGGTTCGTCCTGTCGGCGATGGAGGCCTTCACCGCCGACATCGACGCGCACCGGTGGGGAGGCGGGTGCGGCCAGTCGACCTACGGGGTGCTGCCGCTGCCGGTGCCGGACGGCACGGAGGGGCGGGTCGCGATCGACTGGAGCCGGTGCGACGGGCACGGCCTGTGCGCCTACCTCGTGCCCGAGCTGATCCAGCTCGACCGGTACGGCTTTCCCGTCGTGCTCGGCACCGACATTCCGTCGTGGATGGAGAAGGACGTTCAGAAGGCGGTCGCGATGTGCCCCGCATTGGCGCTTCGCGTCGTCGGCGGAGTCCCCGGGGCACCCTCGCGGCGTTGAATTCCGGGCGCAGAAAGAAATGACAACAGGTGGACATCGTTGAACCCCCGGGGCGTTCCGCTGCGTATCTCCGGACGAACCCGCGCCGGGTCCGTCGAGAGATCCTTGGAAGGAGGGACGAGAGCCCTTGAGGAAATCCTACGGAATCGCCGGAAAGCGCACGCTCCCGCGCCTCGGCAAGGGGCGCCTGCTGCTGGTGCTGGCGGCCGCGGCCGCCGTCGTGGCGGCCTTCGCGGTCGTCATGAGCCCGGTCGGCACGCCCGCGAGCGGCGCGGCGAACCTCGGTGGCACCGTCAACACCCGCTGGGGCCGGCTCAGCACTCTGGACAGGCAGCTCCTGGTGAAGGTCCGGCAGGCCGGCCTCTGGGAGATGCCCGCGGGGCAGCAGGCCGCGCAGCGCGCCTCCAGCCCCCGGGTGAAGGAGGTCGGCGAGATCATCATGCGCCAGCACATGCAGCTGGACGCCGACACCCGCGCCGAGGCGCAGAAACTGGGCGTGCTGCTTCCCAACGAGCCCAACGGCAGCCAGAAGAGCTGGCTGAGGGAGATGTCGGGAAAATACGGCGCCGACTATGACAAGACGTTCGTGCTGCGGTTGCGTGCCGCCCACGGGCAGGTCTTCACGGTCATCGCCAAGGTGCGCGCCGCGACCGAGAACACCGAGATCCGCGCGTTCGCCGAACGGTGCCTGAAATTCGTCAACACGCACATGTCGCTGCTGGAGAGCACGGGCCTGGTTCCCAGGCGCGCTCTGCACTGACGGAGACCCCGCAAAGGGAGCAGTTTTTCGATGGGACGAAAGAAGAAAGCCTTCGCCGCGTTGATCCCGGCGCTGACCCTGGTCGCGACGGTCTACCAGGGGATCCCCGCCGCGGCGGCGGACCCGACCGCCCAGCCGACCGACCCCGCCGCGCAGCCGACCGACCCCCAGGGCGGCCAGCAGAACGGTGGCCAGATGGGCGACGGCGGCCAGATGGGCGACGGCGGTCAGATGGGTGACGGCGGTCAGATGGGTGACGGCGGCCCGATCGACGGCGGCCAGACGACTCCGCCTGCCGACCCGCAGGGCGGCCAGCAGCCCGGCGGCGGCCAGAACGGCGGGCAGAACGGCGGCCAAAATGGCGGCCAGAACGGTGGCCAGAACGGTGGCCAGAACGGCGGGCAGGCTCCGGCGAATCCGAGCCTGCGCGCGGACCAGTTCGTCGACATCCGCAAGGCGCCGCGCGTGCGGCAGCCCCGCCGCGGCCGCCAGGCCTCGACCGGCGTGTTCGCGTCCAGCTGCGGCGTGAACAAGGGCCAGGCCCACAGCAACCCCGACAACGTGCTCGCCGCCCCGGGCGTCGTGAACGGCGCGCACCACATCCACGACTACGTCGGCAATCTCGACACGAACGCGTTCTCCACCGACGAGACGTTCGCCGCCGCCGGGACGACGTGCACCAACGGCGACAAGTCGGCCTACTTCTGGCCGGTGATCCGGCTCCGCGGCGGTCAGGACACCTCGGACCGGGCGCAGCAGAGCCAGGCGGACGGCAACGTCGGCAGCATCGTCACCCCGTCGAGCGTCAAGATCCAGTACCTCGGCAACCCGCGCGCCAAGGTGACCGCGATGCCGCGGTTCATCCGCGTCGTCGCCGGTGACGCCAAGGCCGTGACGAACGGCCTGAAGAACGCGCACGCGAGCTGGACGTGCAGCGGGTTCGAGAACCGGGCGTTCACCGACAAGTACCCGCTGTGCCCGCGCGGCAGCAAGGTGGAGCGCGTGCTGAACTTCCCGAGCTGCTGGGACGGCCAGAACACCGACAGCGCCAACCACCGCGACCACATCCGGTTCGCGGACCCGCGGACGGGGCAGTGCCCGCAGGGCACGAAGGCCGTGCCGCAGCTGCGCATGACCCTGGCCTACAACCTGCCGGCCAAGCCGCTGGCGTTCGCGCTGGACAGCTTCCCCGAGTCGGGCCACGACCCGGTCACCGACCACGGCGACCTCATCAACGTGATGGACGACCAGCTGATGGCGAAGGCGGTCAAGGCGATCAACGGCTCCAGGGCGGGGACGCGGATCAAGCCCCGCCGCTGAGCGGAACCGGTCCGCGGGGGCCCGGGCGCGCGTCCGCGCGTCCGGGCCCGCCGCGTCCTACGATCGCGGCATGAACATCGTGATCGCGGGCGGGCACGGGCAGATCGCACTGCGGCTGTCCCGGCTGCTGGCCGCACGGGGGGACACCGTGCTGAGCATCATCCGCAATCCCGGCCACGCCGGGGACGTCCGGGACACCGGCGCGGGACCGGTCGTGTGCGACCTGGAGTCGGCGACCCTCGACGAGGTGGCCGACCACCTGACCGGCGCGGACGCCGTCGTGTTCGCCGCCGGGGCGGGCCCGGGCAGCGGCGTGGCGCGCAAGGACACCGTCGACCGCGGCGCCGCGGTGCTGGCGGCGGACGCGGCCGAGCGCGCGGGCGTCCGCGGCTTCGTGCAGATCTCCGCGATGGGCGCCGGGGAGCCGCCCGCGCCCGGGCGCGACGAGGTCTGGGAGGCCTACATCAGGGCCAAGGGCGCGGCCGAGGACGACCTGCGGCGCCGCGACGCCCTGGACTGGCTGATCCTGCGGCCGGGCCGCCTCACCGACGACCCGCCCACCGGGCTGGTGGCGCTGGCCGAGCCGCCGATCGGGCACGGCGCGGTCACCCGCGACGACGTGGCGGCGGTCATCGCGGCGCTGCTGGACGCCGGCGACGTCCGCCGCCTCACGCTGGACCTGCTCAACGGCTCCACCCCGATCGGGGACGCCGTCGCGGCCCTGCGCCCCGCGTCCGGCGGCGCGCCGGGCGCCTGACCGCGGGGGCCGCCCCGGCTCAGCCGGTGTAGAGGGCGTCGATCTCGTCGGCGAAGTCCTTCATCACCACGTTGCGCTTCACCTTCAGGCTCGGCGTCATGTGCCCGGCCTCCTCGGTGAAGTCGACGCCGAGGACGACGTGCTTCTTGATCGCCTCAGCGTGGCTGACCGACTTGTTGGCGTCGGCGACCGCGGCCTTGATCTCGGCGACGAGGTCGGGGTCGCGGCGCAGCTCGTCCACCGTCATCGCCTCGGGCTTGCCGTGCCGGGCCTTCCACGGGCCGAGCGCCTCCTCGTCCAGGGTGACGAGCGCGCTGATGAACTTGCGGCCGTCGCCGACGACGAGGCACTGGCTGATCAGCGGGTGCGCGCGGAGCCGGTCCTCCAGCGGCGCGGGCGCCACGTTCTTGCCCGCGGCGGTGACGAGGATCTCCTTCTTGCGGCCGGTGATCCGCAGGAAGCCCTCCTCGTCGAGGGAGCCGAGGTCGCCGGTGTGGAACCAGCCGTCCTCCAGGGCCTCCTTGGTGGCGGCCTCGTTGTTCCAGTAGCCGCGCATGACGTTGACGCCGCGCACGAGGACCTCGCCGTCCTCGGCGATGCGCACGTCGACGCCGGGGATCGGCGGGCCCACCGTGCCGATCCTGAGGGCGGAGGGCCGGTTGACGGCGGCGGGCGCGGTCGTCTCGGTGAGGCCGTAGCCCTCCAGGATCGTGATCCCGACGCCGCGGAAGAAGTGCCCGAGCCGCTCGCCGAGCGCGGCGCCGCCGGACACCGCGTACTGCACCCGTCCGCCGACCGCGGCGCGCAGCTTGCGGTACACGAGCACGTCGAAGACCTTGTGCCGGGCCTTCAGCCCGAGCCCGGGGCCGCCGTCGTCCAGCGCCCGGCTGTAGGCGACCGCGGTGTCGGCCGCCCTCTTGAAGATCTTGCCCTTGCCGTCGGCCGCGGCCTTCTGCTCGGCGCCGTTGTAGACCTTCTCGAACACGCGGGGGACGGCCAGCAGGAACGTCGGCCGGAAGGAGGCCAGGTCCGGCAGCAGGTTCGGGACGTCGCTGTGCCCGAGCACGATGCCGCCCTCGATGGTGGCGACCTCGATCAGCCGGGCGAACACGTGGGCCAGCGGCAGGAACAGCAGCGTGGAGCTGCCCTCGACGGCGACCTCGGCGATCGCCCCCTGCACGGCGTTGCGGGCGGTCGACACCAGGTTCCCGTGGGTGATCTCGCAGCCCTTGGGGCGCCCGGTGGTGCCGGAGGTGTAGACGAGCGTGGCGACGTCCGCGGCGGAGCGGGAGCGGCGGCGCTCCTCGACGACGTCGTCGCCGACGTCCGCGCCGAGCCGGGCGACCTCCGCGACGCCGCCCGCGTCGATGCCCCACACGTGCGCCAGCCCGGGGAGCCGGTCCCGGAGCCCCGCGACGGTCGCCACGTGCTCGTCGGTCTCGGCG
Organism: Actinomadura verrucosospora; assembly: GCF_039540335.1. NCBI lineage: Bacteria > Bacillati > Actinomycetota > Actinomycetes > Streptosporangiales > Thermomonosporaceae > Actinomadura > Actinomadura verrucosospora. The sequence goes on from NZ_BAABEV010000059.1 coordinate 8,022, forward strand.
AACACGGCCCTGGCCCCGGAGTCGCCGACGATCCACTCGATCTGCTCGGCGGAGGACGTCTCGTAGATCGGGACGGAGATCGCGCCCGCCGCCCAGATCGCGTAGTCCAGGAGCGTCCACTCGTAGCGGGTCCGCGACAGCAGGCACACGCGGTCGCCGGGCTCGACGCCGGCGGCGGCCAGGCCCTTGGCGATCCCCGCCGTCTCGGCGGCGAACTCCGCCGCGGTGACGGCGCTCCACGCGTCGCCGCTCTTGCGCCGCAGCACGATCCGGCCCGGCTCCTCGACGGCCCGGGTGAAGGGCGCGTCGGTCAGAGTGGCGGAGTCGGGGACCTCCACCATCGCGGGGACGCTGAACTCGCGCACGGCCCACTCCTGTCGTCGGTCTTCGAGGACGGCGGGGAGCCCCGGGCGCGCCGGGCCGTCCGGCCGGCGGCGCGTGAACTCCTCCGTTGCCGCATGATACCCACGAGTAGCAACACCGCCGCGAACGGCGGCTGTTAACGGCACGGCAAAGACCGCCCGGCGGCCCCCGGAGCGCGCCGCCGGGTCGCCTACCCTTGACCCGGTCGCACACCGCCAACGGGTTCCGGGGGTCGCCATGTCGCTGCTCGAAGTGATCGCGCTGACCGTTGACGACGCGAGCGCGGCGCAGGAGGGCGGCGCCGACCGCGTCGAGGTCGTCGCCGACATGGCCGCGGACGGGCTCACCCCCGACCCCGATCTCGTCGCGGCGATCCGGGCGGCCACGTCCGTGCCGATGCGGGTGATGCTGCGCGCCAACGCGGGGTTCCGCACCACCGGGGCCGAGCTGGACCGGCTGCGGCGCGCCGCGGCGGGCCTCGCCGACGCGGGCGCCGACGGGTTCGTGCTCGGCTTCCTCGACTCCTCGGGGCACGTCGACGCGGGCGCCACCGGCAAGCTCGCCGCCGACACCGACCCGCTGCCCTGGACCTTCCACCGGGCGCTGGACCACGCCGCCGACCCCGCCCAGGCGTGGGGCGTCGTCCGCGCGTTCGGCGGCCGCCTCGACACGGTGCTGACGGCGGGCTCGTCCCGCGGCGTGGACGCCGGGGTCGACGTCCTCGTGCGGCGCGCGGTCGGGGACCCCGCCGCGGCCAAGATGATCATGGCCGGGGGCGGGCTGCGCCGCAAGCACGTCGCCGTTCTCGCCGCGGCTGGCGTCACCGCCTTCCACGTGGGGACGGCCGTGCGTCCCGACGGCGACTGGGACGCGCCGGTCGACCCCGTGCTCGTCCGCGAGTGGCGCACGCTCGTGGCGGCCGCCGCCGGCTGACGGCCCTCCGCCGACCGAGCCTTTGCGAACGGCCCACGTCGCGCCGGACGTCATGACCCTCCCGTTCACTCCGGCGGTCGGCGCTATTACATTCGGTTCATGAGGATCCATGTGGTGAGCGACGTCCACGGCCGCGCGGACGCGCTGGCGGGCGCGGCGGACGGCGCGGACGCGCTCATCTGCCTGGGCGATCTGATCCTGTTCATCGACTACCACGACCACGGGCAGGGGATCTTCGCCGACCTGTTCGGCCAGGACAACGCCGACCGCTTCATCGGGCTGCGCACCGAGAAGCGCTTCGACGAGGCCCGCGAGTTCTCCCGGGGCCTGTGGGCCTCGCTGGACGGGGACGCCCGGCCGCACATCGAGCGGGCCGTGAACCGCCAGTACGCCGAGCTGTTCGCGGCCATGCCCGCCCCGGCGTACCTGACCTACGGCAACGTCGACGTCCCCCGGCTGTGGGACGCGCACCTGCGCGACGGCCACCACGTCCTGGACGGCCAGACCACCGAGATCGGCGGATTGCGGTTCGGGTTCGTCGGCGGCGGCCTGCGCACCGAGTACCGCACCCCCTACGAGCTGGACGAGGAGGCCTACGCGGCCAAGGTCGAGGCGGTCGGCGAGGTGGACGTGCTGTGCTGCCACATCCCGCCCGCCGTCCCCGAGCTGCTGTACGACACCGTGGCGCGCAGGTTCGAGCGCGGGAGCGAGGCCGTCCTCGAAGCCGTCCACCGCACGCAGCCGAGGTACGTGCTGTTCGGGCACGTCCATCAGCCGCTCGCGAGCCGGATCCGCATCGGCCGCACCGAATGCGTGAACGTCGGGCACTTCCGCGCGCGCGGTGTGCCCTACGTCCTGACGGTGTGAACCATACTTCTCTAGGGACAGCGGGCCCGCAGGGGTTCGGGGCGAGCCGGAGGGAGACGCAGATGGCGGACCGCACGAGTTCCTCCATCACGGTCAAGGCCGGGAAGGCCGAGATCATGGCGGTGATCGCCGATCTGGAGGCGTACCCGCGGTGGGCGAGCGGCATCCGCGAGTTCACCGTGCAGGAGACGGGCGAGGACGGCCGGGCCGCCCGCGCCCGGCTCACGTTCGACGGCGGCCCGTTCAGCGACACCGTCGGGCTCGCCTACACCTGGGAGGGCGACGACCGGGTGACGTGGGAGCTGGTGGAGCCGGGCACGGTCGTCACGGGGCTGCACGGCTCCTACGTCCTCGCGGAGGAGGGCGGCGCCACCGAGGTCACCTACGAGCTGGCCGTGGACGTCCGCATCCCCATGATCGGCATGGTGAAGCGCAAGGGCGAGAAGCGGATCATCGACTCCGCCCTCAAGGGCCTCAGGCGCCACGTGGAGGGCTGATCCCGCCGCAGGCGGTGGCCTGAACACGGCGCGGAGGCGATACCGTTCACGCCGACGACGGATGGAAGATGGAGACATGAGCGACCAGCCGGGCGACGTCCTGGACGAGGCGGCCAAGCTCGTCGACGCGTTGATCAGGCGGATGGGCGGCGGCCGGGACGAGCGCGCGGGCCGGGACGAGCCGGCCGGGGACGTGTGGGACCGTGCCATCGCCGACGAGCCGGCGGGCGGGCCGGGCGGGCGCGCCCGCGGGCCGCACATCGCCACCGGCGCCCCCGAGTGCCGCGACTGCCCGGTCTGCCGGGCCATCGCGATCAAGCGGGAGTCCGGCGGCGACGTGGGACGGCACCTGCGCGAGGCCGGGCGGTCCCTGGTCGCCGCCGCGCTGGACGTGGCGGCGGCGTTCGACCGGACCCGCGCGCCCGACCGGGCGCAGGGGTCCCCCCGGACGCGCGGGTCCGACCGGACCGGGCCGCCGGAGGCGTCGGAGGGCGCGCGGGCGGGTACGTCCGATCGGTCGGAACGTCCCGATCCGGGCGACCCGTGGTCGGCCGCCACCGGCGGCCCCATCGACATCGGGTAGAGCGGGAGTGGCTCCAGCCAGGGGCGACGCGAGGAGGAGGAAGGGTTACATGGCCCTGACCATCGGCGTGGATGTGGGCGGCACGAAGGTGGCCGCGGGGGTCGTCGACGACCGGGGGACGATTCTGGAGAAGGTCCGCCGGCCGACTCCCTCGACCAACCCCAAGGAGACCGCCGAGACCATCGCCGAGGTCGTCGACCTGCTGAAGGGCAAGTACGAGGAGGTCGCGGCGGTCGGGCTCGGCACCGCGGGCTTCGTCGACGAGACCCGCTCCACCGTGCTGTTCGCGCCGAACCTCGCCTGGCGCGACGAGCCGATCAAGGAGAAGGTGGAGAGCCTCGTCGGGCTGCCGGTGGTCGTGGAGAACGACGGCAACGCCACCGCGTGGGGCGAGGCCCGGTTCGGCGCCGGGCGCGGCGAGAACTTCCTCGTCCTGGTGGCCCTCGGCACCGGCATCGGCGGCGGCATCATCATCAACGGCGAGCTGTACCGGGGCCGGTTCGGCATCGGCGCGGAGATGGGGCACTTCCGGGTCGTCCCGGACGGGCGCCGCTGCGGCTGCGGCAACCGCGGCTGCTGGGAGCAGTACGCCAGCGGCAACGCCCTCGTGCACGAGGCGCGCGACCTGGCCCGGGTGGCGCCCGCGATGGCGGGGCGGCTGCTGGAGCTCGGCGGCGGGCGGCCCGAGGGCATCAGCGGCCCGGAGGTGTCGCAGGCGGCCCGGGAGGGCGACAAGGCGGCGCTGGAGTGCTTCCGGACGATCGCGCACTGGGCGGGCCAGGGTCTGGCCGATCTCAGCGCGATCCTCGACCCGGGCGCCTTCATCATCGGCGGCGGCCTGTCGGACGCCGGCGACCTGCTGCTCGACCCGATCCGCTCCGCGTTCGAGGACGCCCTGACCGGTCGCGGCCACCGCCCGCTTCCCGACATCCGGATCGCGGAGCTGGGCTCCGCGGCGGGCATCGTCGGGGCCGCCGACCTGGCGCGCGTCCGCCCGTTCCAGGACGTGATCGTCTAGGCGTGGCCGCCGTCCGGCTGCTCTCCTACAACGTCCGGTCGCTGCGCGACGACCCGGCCGCCGTGGCCCGCGTCGTCCGCGCGAACGCCCCGGACGTGGTGTGCCTGCAGGAGGTCCCGCGCTTCTGGGGGTGGCGGCTGCGGCGCCGCCGCCTGGCGCGGGACTGCGGCCTGCGGATCGCGGCGGGGCGGCGGGCCTGCGGGCTCGCCGTCCTCGCCGCGCCGCACGTGCGCCGCGTGGCCCGCGAGTTCCACCTGCTCTCGCCGGACCCGGGCCTGCACCGCCGCGCCCTCGCGATCGCCGTCCTGGAGGTCGGCGGCGCCCGCCTGATCGCCGCGAGCACCCATCTGGACCTGGCGGAGGGCCCGCGCCTGCGGCACGTCCACGAGATCCTCGCCCACCTCGACCGCGCCCGTGAGCGCCACGGCGCCCCGGTCGTGCTCGCGGGCGACGTCAACGAGGAGCCGGGCGGCCCGTCCTGGTCGCTGCTGGCCGACCGGTTCCAGGACGCGTACGCGGCCGCTCCGGCGGGCGGGGAGCTCACCTTCACCGCGCGCGACCCGAAGCGCCGCATCGACGGCGTCTTCGCCGACCCCGCCGTGCGGATCACCGCGTGCGGGGTGCCGCCCGACGACGCCGGCGACCATGCCCTGGCCACCGACCACCGGCCCGTGCTGGCCGAGCTGGGGCCGCCCTAGACGACGGCCCCGTCGTCGGGGTCGCGGGGCTCGTCGCCCATGCGCAGGACGAGGGTGACGAAGCCCCCGATGAACGCGGCGACGGCGAGGAAGGCCGCCCAGCCGGGGACCTCCCAGTCGAGGATGACGGTGACCAGCAGGTAGACGGGGCCGCCGATCAGCGCGATCCAGGCGCCCTTGGTGAGCGGGTCGGCGCTCGGCAGCGGCGGGGGAGGGGGCGGGACGTAGTGCCCCTCGTCGTCATCGTCGTCGCCGGCCGGGAACGCCGCCTCCTCGGCCGGCTTGATCACGCGGGCGCGGGGCAGCCGCCCGGTGCGGTCCTCGCCCTCGCCCGGGGGGTCGGCGGGCTCGCGGATGTTCTCCTCGTCGGGCCACGGGACCTCGTCGCCCTCGGGGACGGTGTCGTACCCGGCGACGATCTCGGCCCAGATGGCGTCCTCGTCGCGCTCGGCGGCGGCGCCCGCCTGGCCGGCGCCCGGGTCGGCGAGGCCGGTCCCGGCGCGCTCCGCGGCGTCGAGGCGCTCGGCGTCCGCGCGTTCGGGGCCCGGCAGGTCGGCGTCGGCGAGCTCGGAGCCGTCGCGGTCGCCGTCGGAGCCGCGGGCCGAGGCCTCGCGGAGCCGGGCGAGGTGCACGCGCAGGATGCCCTCGGCGGCCGGCTTCATGTCGACGTCCACGTACAGCCGGTCGAGGACGTCGCCGGCGACCGGCTCCGCCGCCGCCTCGGCGATCTCCGGCAGGCCGGACGGGGACGCCGCGTAGGCCGCGACGCCCGCCTCGCCGAGCGCCGACAGCATCGCGTCCGCGAGATGCGGCGCGAGGTCGACCAGTGGGGCGTAGGTCTCCGCTGACAGTCCATTGCCACGGCGATTCACGGGGCCGGCTCCTTCGACGACTCCGGCGTGACCGACAGCACCGGCATGGCGGCCTCCGCTCCCCCCATTGACATGTGGTGCCCGGTCGCCCCCGCGTGGAGGCACTCCCGGACACCCCGAAACGTGTGTCCCACGGTATTCGCTGCGCCGCCCGGGACAAGCCCTCCGGCGCACTCGATTGAGATTTACCGCTTCGAGCCTACGGTTATTCCCGGCCCGCCGCCGGGGCGACCGGGTCCCGGTGACGGGTACCGGCCGGTAGATCGGTGGGACGGAGAGTGGGAGGATGTCCCATCATCTCCCGTCGGCCAGGACCGGGGCACGCCCGCGCGGGGGCGTCCGGTCCGAGGGAAAGGTACCCGCATACGATGCTCTGGTTCTGGATCCTGCTGAGGATCGTCCTCTCCCCGGTCATGTACCTGCTGTGGTGGCCGCGGAACCGGGGGGCGCGCAACGTCCCGAAGCGCGGGCCGGCGCTGATGGTGAGCAACCACCTGTCGTTCGCCGACCACTTCTTCGGCCCGCTGCCGCTGATGCGCCCGATCTTCTTCATCGGCAAGGAGGAGTACTTCACCGGCCGGGGGATCAAGGGGCTGATCAGCAAGGGGTTCTTCACCGGCGTCGGGGTGGTGCCGGTCGACCGGACCGGCGGCTCGGCCGCCGAGGCGGCGCTGCAGACGGGGCTGCGCATCCTCGGCGAGGGCAAGCTGCTCGGCATCTACCCTGAGGGCACCCGGGCGCCCGACAACCGGCTGTACCGCGGCAAGACGGGGGTCGCGCGGCTGGCGCTGAAGTCGCGGGTGCCGGTGATCCCGATGGCGATGGTCAACACGTTCGAGCTGATGCCGCCCGGCCGGCCGTACCCGCGGCTCGGGATCCGGCCGGGCGTGCGGTTCGGCGAGCCCATGGACTTCTCCCGCTACTACGGGCGCGAGGACGACCACGAGGTGCTCCGCGAGATCACCGACGAGATCATGATGGCGATCCAGCGGCTGTCCGGGCAGGAGTACGTCGACCGGTACTCCGCCGAGGTGAAGGCGGAGCTGGCCGGCAAGGAGGTGCGTCCGGTCGAGGACGACGACGGAGGGCTGAGTGACCGCGGCTGAGCCGCGCGGGACGGGCCTGGAGACCGCGCTGTGGCGGGCCGTGGCCGTCTACCGCGGGCTCGCCCTGTGCTACGCCGCGGTCGTGATCGCCATGAACCACGGCGGCTACGCCCACCCCTTCGGCGGATGGGCCGTCCTCGCCCTCATGGCCGGATGGACCGGCTACGCGTCGTTCGCCTTCGGCCCCGCCGCCTTCGCCGGCAGCGGCCGGGCGCGCCGCGGCCGGCCGCTGCTGGCCGCCGACCTCGCCGTCGCGGCGGGGTGCGTGCTCGCGACGGCGTGGGTGGAGGAGGCCGGGAACATCTCCGCCGGGCGCCCGACGCTGCCGGTGTCGTGGGTGGCGGCCGCGGTGCTGGCGTGGGCGGTCGCGGGCGGGCGGCGGGCGGGCGTCGCCGCCGCGGCCGTCCTGGCCGCCGCGAACCTGCTGGTGCACGCGGCCGCCGGGACGAGCGGCATCGGCGGCACGACGTTCAACGGCATCGTGCTGCTGTTCTTCGCGGGACTCGTCGTCGGGCACGTCGTGCGTCTCGCGCGGGAGGCGGAGGCGCGGCTGGCGCGGGCCGTCGAGCTGGAGGCGGCGACCCGGGAGCGGGAGCGGCTGGCGCGGCGCATCCACGACTCGGTGCTGCAGGTGCTGGCGATCGGGCGGCTGCGCGGCATCGGCCTCGGCGGCGAGGCGGCCGAGCTGGGCCGCCTCGCGGGCGAGCAGGAGGCGGCGCTGCGCGCCCTCGTCGGCGCGGGCCCGGCGGCGCCGCCCCCGGACGCCTCCGGCGGCGGCACGGACCTGCGGGCGCTGCTGACCGGGCACGCCTCCACCTCCGTGACGGTGTCGACGCCCGCCACGGAGGTGCGGCTGCCCGCCCACGCCGCCGGGGAGGTCGGGGCGGCGGTGGCGGCGGCGCTCGACAACGTCCGGCGGCACTGCGGCGAGGGGGCCCGCGCGTGGGTCCTGCTGGAGGACGGCGAGGGCGAGGTGACCGTCAGCGTCCGCGACGACGGCCCCGGCATGCCTCCCGGGCGGCTGGACCGGGCCGCGGCGGACGGGCGGCTCGGCGTCGCCCAGTCCATCCGCGGCCGCATCGCCGACCTCGGCGGAACCGTGTCGATCGTCTCCGCGGAGGGCGACGGGACCGAGGTCGAGATGACCGTGCCGCGGGCTAGGGTGTGACCGTGAGCGACGTTCCCCTCCGGCCTCTGCGGGTCATGGTCGTGGACGACCATCCGATGTGGCGCGAGGCGGTGGCCCGCGACCTCGGCGAGGTCGGGCACGACGTGGTCGCGACCGCCGGGGAGGGCCGCGCCGCCGTCCGCATCGCCGCCGCCGCCCGCCCGCAGGTGGCGGTGGTCGACCTCCAGCTGCCCGACCTCAGCGGGGTCGAGGTGACCCGGCGCCTCGCCGCCGCCGACCCGCCCGTCCGCGTGCTGGTGCTGTCGGCCAGCGGCGAGCAGCAGGACGTCCTGGAGGCGGTGAAGGCGGGCGCGACCGGCTACCTGCTCAAGTCCGCCGCCCGCGAGGAGTTCCTGGACGCCGTCCGGCGGACGGGCGAGGGCGACGCCGTCTTCACCCCGGGGCTCGCCGGGCTCGTCCTCGGCGAGTACCGCCGCCTCGCCGCCGCCCCGGCCCGCGAGGACGACGACGCGCCGCGGCTGACCGACCGCGAGACCGAGGTGCTGCGCCTCGTCGCGAAGGGGCTGACCTACAAGCAGATCGCGCAGCGCCTCGTCCTGTCCCACCGGACGGTGCAGAACCACGTGCAGAACACCCTCGGCAAGCTCCAGCTCCACAACCGCGTCGAACTCGTCCGCTACGCCATCGAGAAGGGCCTCGACGAGGAGGAGTAGCGCGGGGCGAACCGCCGCGGCGGCGCCTGCGTCTCAACGCCAGAAGGCGAAGAGCGACGGGAGCGCGTCATGACGGACGAGATCCTGGGGCCCGCGCTGGGGTTCCTCGCGGCCCACCTCCTGGTCGGGCTCGTGCTGCTGGCGGTCCTGCGGAATTTGCGCGCCGTGATGCGGCGGGGCAGGCCTCCGGCGCGCGATCTGCATCCCTACGAGGTCGCCTACCTGCGGGGCGGAGGGCGCCACGCGATCGCCGCCTCGCTCACGGCGCTGCGGCTGGACGGCGCGGTCGACGCCTACGCCGACGGCAGGCTGCTGGCCACCGAGCCGTCAGCCGCGGGGCCGCGCGCGGCCGGGACGCCGCTGGACGCGGCGGTCTTCGGGGCGGTCGCGCACCTGCGGGCCGGAACGCTCGCCGAGCTCACCGCCGAGCCGGGCGTCCGCGCGGAGCTCGACCGGCTCCGCGACGGGCTCGCCGCGCAGGGGATGGTGCTCGCGCCGGCCGGGCGCCGCCGGCTGCGCAACCTCCAGGCGGTCATGTTCGGGTGGATGATGCTGGGCTTCGTCGCCTTCGTCATGACCGACGCCTTCGGCGGGTTCCCGGCGAAGCTCGTGCCGATCGCCGAGCTGATCGGTCTCGGCTTCGGAGCCCTCGGCCTCGCCTCGGGCGCCGAGCGGACGCGGGAGGGCGAGCTGGCCGTCGAGCGGATCAAGGAGTCCCGTTCCGCCCTGGACCCGGCGAACGAGCCGTCCTACGCCGGGCTGCCGGCGCCCGACGCGCTCATGGGCGTGGCGCTGTTCGGCACGGCCGCGCTCCTGGCGCTCGACCCGGTGTTCGCCCAGACCGTGGGGCTCGGCCGGTACCTGGAGATGGCCGGGGTCGCGGCCGCCTCCGGCGGCCACTCGGGCTCCTCCTGCTCCTCGACCGCCTTGGTGTGCTCGTCCTCCTCCTGCGGAGGCGGCGGCTCGTGCGGGGGCGGGAGCGGCTGCGGCGGGGGCGGGAGCGGCTGCGGCGGCGGCGGGAGGTGCGGAGGGGGCGGTGGTTGCGGCGGAGGGGGCTGAGATGCGGCTGGGCGTGGGGATCGGCTGGCGTCCCGAGATCGCCGGGTTCGTCGGCGCGCTGCCGGGGCTGCGCTTCACCGAGGTGATCGCCGAGTCGGTGCATCCGGCGGAGCCCGTCCCGGAGCTGCTCGCGCTGCGCGACCGCGGCGCGGCGATCGTCCCGCACGGGGTGCGGCTGTCGCTGGGCGGCGCCGAGCCCGTGGCCGCCGAGCGCGTCGCGCACCTGGCCGCCTGCGCCGAGGCGCTCGGCGCGCCGCTGGCGAGCGAGCACGTCGCGTTCGTCCGCGCGGGCGGCGTCGAGGCCGGGCACCTGCTGCCGGTGCCGCGCACCCGGGCCGCGCTGGACGCGCTGACCGCCAACATCCGCCGGACGCAGGCGGAGCTGCCCGTCCCGCTGGCCGTCGAGCCCATCGCCGCCCTCTTCGACTGGCCGGACGCCGAGTACTCCGAGGCCGACTTCCTCACCGAGCTGCTGGAGCGCACCGGCGCACTCCTGCTGCTGGACGTCGCCAACGTGTACGCCAACGCGCGCAACCGCGGCGAGGACCCCGCGGACCTCCTCGACCGCCTCCCGCTGGACCGCGTCGCCTACTGCCACGTCGCGGGCGGCTCGGAGGAGGGCGGGCGGTACCACGACACGCACGCCGCCGCCGTTCCCGCCGAGGTGCTGGAGCTGGTCGCGGAGCTGTGCGCGCGGCGCCGCCCGCCCGGCCTCCTGCTGGAGCGCGACGGCCGCTACCCGCCCGCCGCGGAGCTGCGCGCCGAGCTCGACGCCGTCGCCGCCGCCTCCGGACTGGAGCCCGTCACATGAGCGGATCCGACACGAGCGGATTCGACGCCGGGCTGGCGGCGGCGCAGGAGGCGCTCGTCCGGGCCATGACGGCGGGCGGGCCGATGCCGGAGGGGTTCGACGCCGGCGCGGTGCGGGCCGCCGCGCACGGGATCCTGCTGAAGCGGGCGGGCGAGGTCGCCCGCGCATGGCCGGCCCTGTCCGCCTCGTACGGGACGTCCTGGAAGGCGGTCTTCGCGGCGTGGGCCGCCGAGCGCCCGACGCGCGGCTCCTTCCGGGACGGCTGGGACTTCGCGCGCGCGAACCGGGACCGTCTCGCGGGCGACGCGGCGCGGGAACTCGCGCTGGCGGAGGTGCGGTGGTCCTATGACGGGCAGGCCCCGCCGCGCCCGCGCGGGGTCGCGGCGCGGCGCGTGCCCGGGGGAGTGGCGGCGGCCTTCCGCGGCCGGGTCCGCGTCTTCGGCCGGGACCCGTCCGGCTGAGGGCGCCGTCGCCGCGAACGAAGTGCCGCGGGGCCCTGCCACGGGCTATGGTCTAGACCATTGGCGGCGCGCCGGGGCATCCGGCGGAGGCCTGCGCCGCCGCGTGCGACGACTAGGCTGAGAACGTGGACCGAGGGAGGAGCCCGGTGGCGGGAGAAGGTGACGGCATGCGCGTCGGAGTGCTGACCGGAGGCGGAGACTGCCCCGGCCTGAACGCGGTGATCCGCGCGGTCGTCCGCAAGGGCGTCCAGGTCTACGGCTACGAGTTCGTCGGGTTCCGGGCCGGCTGGCGCGGGCCCCTCGAAGGCGACACCGTGGCCCTCGACGTCCAGGCCGTGCGCGGGATCCTGCCGCGCGGCGGGACGATCCTCGGCTCGTCGCGGACCAACCCGGTCAAGGTCGAGGGCGGCGTCGAGCGGATCAAGGACAACCTCGCGGGCCTCGGCGTGGACGCGCTGATCGCCATCGGCGGCGAGGACACCCTCGGCGTCGCGCGCGAGCTGTACGCCAACGGGGTCAACGTCGTCGGCGTCCCGAAGACGATCGACAACGACCTGAACGCGACCGACTACACCTTCGGGTTCGACACCGCGGTGAACATCGGCATGGAGGCCGTCGACCGGCTGCACACCACCGCCGAGAGCCACCACCGCGCGCTGATCTGCGAGGTCATGGGCCGGCACGCGGGATGGATCGCGCTGCACGTCGGCATGGCCGCCGGCGCCAACGTCATCCTCATCCCCGAGCGGCCCTTCGACATCGAGAAGGTCTGCCAGTACGTGGAGAGCCGGTTCAAGACCCGCTACGCCCCGATCATCGTGGTGTCGGAGGGCGCGCACCCCATCGACGGGCAGATGCAGCTGCAGACCGGTGAGCGGGACGCGTTCGGGCACGTCCGGCTCGGCGGCATCGGGCAGGCCCTCGCCGACGAGATCGAGAAGCGCACCGGCAAGGAGGCCCGCGCCACCGTGCTCGGGCACATCCAGCGCGGCGGCACCCCCACCGCGTTCGACCGCGTCCTCGCCACCCGCTTCGGCCTCCAGGCGATCGACGCCGTCAAGGACGGCGACTACGGCAAGATGGTCGCCCTCCAGGGCACCGACATCATCCGCGTCGGCCTCGACGAGGCGACGAAGGAGCTCAAGACCGTCCCGCTGGAACGCTACTCCGAGGCCGAGGTCTTCTTCGGCTGATCGTCCCGCCCGGGCGGGAACAGGGAATGCGGGTCGCGGTGTTGGCCTCTCTGGGCCACACTGGAGGTCCCCTCTTTACCCTGTTCCCGCCAGGAGGATCACGCATGACCACGCTCGACACCGCGCCCGGCACCGCGGCGGCGGACGTCCGGGAGCAGTCGCCGGTCGACGGTGAGCCGTGCGTGCTGCTCAAACTGGGCGAGATCGTCCTCAAGGGCAAGAACCGCGAGCAGTTCGAGCGCCGCCTCGCCGACAACGTGCGCACCGCCGTCCGGCCGATCGCCCGGGTGGACGTCGTCCGCCGGCACGGCGTCTTCATCGTCCGCAAACACGATGCCGACCTGGCCACCATGGAGCGGGTCGCGCAGCGGATCACCGACGTCATGGGCATCGTCTGGGCGCACCGCGCCTGGCGGGTCGGCAAGGACCTCGCCAGCGTCGAGCGCGCCGCCCTGGAGCTCATGGACGGGCGGACCGGCACGTTCGCCGTCCGGTCCCGGCGCCGCGACAAGCGGTTCCCGATGACCTCCACCGAGCTCGACCGGCACATCGGCACGCTCGTCACCGCCCGCTACGGCCAGCCCGTCCGGCTCAAGAACCCCGACCACACCCTGTCGATCGAGGTCGACCGCGACGAGGTGTTCGTCTACTCCGGCGGCCTCGCCGGGCAGGGCGGCCTGCCCGTCGGGATGAGCGGCCGCGGCCTCGTGCTGATGTCGGGCGGCATCGACTCGCCCGTCGCCGCGTACCGGATGATGCGCCGCGGCCTGCGCGTCGACTACCTGCACTTCTCCGGGATGCCGTTCACCGGCCCCGAGTCGATCTACAAGGCGTACGCGCTGGTCCGCGAGCTGGACAAGTTCCAGACCGGGTCCCGGCTGTTCGTCGTGCCGTTCGGCAAGGCGCAGCAGCAGATCAAGTCGTCCGGCGCCGACCGGCTCGCGGTGATCGCGCAGCGGCGGCTGATGCTGCGCACCGGGGAGGTCCTCGCCCGGCGGCTGCGCGGCTCCGCGCTGATCACCGGCGACGCGCTCGGGCAGGTGTCCAGCCAGACCCTCGCCAACATCACCGCGCTGGACGACGCCGTCGAGCTGCCCATCCTGCGGCCCCTCGTCGGCATGGACAAGGTCGAGATCATGGACCAGGCGCGCCGCATCCGCACCCTGACGATCTCCGAGCTGCCCGACGAGGACTGCTGCACCCTGCTCGCGCCCCGCCGCGCCGAGACCCGGGCCAAGATCGACGACCTGCGGCAGATCGAGAAGCGCCTCGACGTCGGCGAGCTCGCCGACCAGCTCGCCGCGTCCGTCCAGGAGCACCGGCCCGCCTACGGCGACCCGGCCGTCTGACCCGCCCGCCCGGCGTCCGAGGCCCGCGGCTAGCGGGCGTCGAAGTCCGTCGGGCGGGGCGGCTCGGGCCCGTCCGGGCCCATCAGGGTGATCCGCTCGATGCGGACGATGCGGAAGCGGCGGCCCGCGACGGCGATGCCGTTGCGGCGGCTGTCGTCCTCCAGCAGCTCCGCCGCCTCGGCGAACCGGGCGACGTCGTCCTCGGCGGGGCTCTCCACCGCGGGCACCACGTGCCTGAAGTAGGTGGCCAGCGAGTCGCGGGCCTGCTGCGGCGCGTCGTACAGGCGCCCCACGGGCCGCCAGCGCCGCTCGCCGCGCTCGGCGACCGTGAACGCGGGCGCCAGCGCGACCGGGGTGAGGAACGCGCCGGACGGCTCGTTCCCCCTGGCCGCCGCGGCGTCCAGCACCTGGCACAGCAGCTCGGCGGTCGCGAGGTCGGACGCCGGGCCGTCGTCGGGCAGCAGCTCGTGCGGCCGGACGGGCGGGACGCGGCCGCACGACGGCAGCGGATCCAGGTCGGTCGGGCGGGGCGGCTCGGGCCCGTCCGGCCCGGTGCGGGCCAGCTGCTCGATCCGCGCGATGCGGAACCGCCGCCCGCCCGCGGTCACCTCGTCGGCCGGCTCGCGCCGCAGCGTCCGGGCCGCGGCCGCCAGGTCGCGCGCCCGGGCTCCGTAGTCCGCCGCGGCGCGGTCCTCCAGGTGGTCGGCGAGGATCTCGCGCGCGCCCTGCGGCAGCGGGTCGAACGGGCACACGACCTGCCAGCCGCCCGGAACCCGCTCGGCGGCGGTGAACACGGCGCCGAGGGCCACGAGCTCCGGGTAGGCGGCCAGGGCGCGGCGCGCGTCCGCCAGCAGCACGGCGGCGACCGGATCGACGCCGTCCAGGTTCTCCGGGAAGAGCCGCCCCCCGGCGTCACCATCTCCCGTCGTCATGCCGGTCATCATCCTCGCCGCGCCGTGCCCGGCCAATGGTTCAGACCAATTCGTTACCGCCCTGTGCGCCTTCCCCGCGGCCCCGTGCGCCGTCGCCGGAGCCGCGCCGGCGGACGGGCGCCACGAGGACCACCAGGCTCGCCGCCAGCAGCGCGAGGCCGCCGAGCGCCGGGCCGCCGAGCCGCTCGCCCAGCAGCACCGTGCCGAGCGCCGCCGCCACCGCCGGCTCCGCGAGCGTCAGCGTCGTCGCCGTCGTCGCCGGCGTGGTGCGCAGGCCCCGGGCGAACAGCAGGTAGCCGCCGCCCGTGGTGATCACGCCGAGGTAGAGCGCGATGAGCGCGCCGCTCCCGGTGAGCAGCCAGCCCGTCGGCCCGGCGAGCAGCACGGGGACCAGCGGAAGGGCCGCCGCGCCGAACAGCGCCGCGGCGACGGCCCGGTCCTCCTCGCCCCGGGTGATGAGGACGGACGCCACCGTCGCGTACACCGCGTACGACAGCCCGGACAGCAGGGCCAGCCCGATGCCGAGCGGCTCCGCGCCCGCGTCCCGGCCGCCGCCGACGAGCAGCGCGCAGCCCGCGACGGCCCCCGCCGTGGCGAGCGCCCACCGTCCGGTGGGCGCGGCGCCGCGCGCCAGCAGCCCGATCACGCCGGCGAACACCGGCGCGCTGCCGATCGTGACGACGGTGCCGACCGCGACGCCCGTGCGCCCGGCGGCGACGAAGAACGCCGTCTGGTAGACGGTGACGGCGGCCGCTCCGAGGGCCACGAGCGGCAGGTTGCGGCGGTCCGTCAGCAGGCGGCGCAGCCCCGCGCCGCGGCGCGTGCACGCGGCGAGGGCCAGCAGGACGAGCCCGCCGATGATGATGCGGATCGCGGCGACCGAGTACGGGGACGCGCCGTCCGCGAACGTGCGGACGGTGCCGGTCGTCCCCCACAGGGACGCCGCGAGCAGGACGTCGGCGCCGCCGCGCCGGGCACTGGACCGAGAGGGCTTTTCGGACGCGCGCCGAAGAGAGGTGTTCTGTGACACGGGAGAAGGGCTCCTGGGCTCGAATCGGAAGGGAGGATCCGGATTCGGGGCGCAGGACGGCGCGGCCGGGGCGCGTGGTCGCGCCGGGCCGTGTCGTGATCAGCAGGAATGCGGTCGCCGCGCCCCGTCAGGAGCGCGGCGGTCCGCAATCAGGTGCCCAGTAAGCCATGGTTCAGGACGATACCCGTTCGGCGTCCCCGCCGGACGGCCGGGCGGGGCGGGCGGATCAGGCGGGCACGGCGTCGGGGTCCTCGCTCCTGGTGAGGGAGCGGCCGACGATCGGGGGCAGGTCGCGGACGAGCTTGGCGAGCTCGCGCAGGTCGCCGTCGACCAGGGCCTGCGGGCCGTCGCACAGGGCGGTCTCCGGGTGCGGGTGCACGTCGATGATCACACCGTCGGCGCCGATCGCGATCGCCGCGCGGGTCAGCGGCAGGACCAGGTCGCGGCTGCCGCCCGAGTGCGACGGGTCCACGATGACCGGCAGGTGGGAGAGGCGCTGCGCCACCGGCACCGCGGAGATGTCGAGGGTGTTGCGGGTCGCCCGCTCGAACGTGCGGATGCCCCGCTCGCAGAGCACGATGTCGAGGTTGCCGCGCTGCGCGACGTACTCGGCGGCCATCAGCCACTCCTCGATCGTCCCGTTCATGCCGCGCTTCAGCATGACCGGCTTGCCCGACTCGCCGGCGGCCTGCAGGAGCGCGAAGTTCTGCGCGTTGCGGGTGCCGATCTGCAGCATGTCGGCGTAGGAGGCGACGAGCTCGACGTCGGCGGCGTCCACGACCTCGGTGACGATCGGCATGCCGGTCTCCTCGCGCACGTCCGCGAGGATGCGCAGCCCGGCCTCGCCGAGGCCCTGGAACGCGTACGGCGACGTGCGCGGCTTGAACGCGCCGCCGCGCAGCAGCGTCGCGCCCGCGGCCTGCGCCATCTGCGCCGCGCCGAGGGTCTGCTCGGGGGTCTCCACCGCGCACGGGCCGGCGATCAGCGTCATGGTGCCGGGGCCGATCGGCACCCCGCCGACCCGGACGACCGTCCGCTCGGCGTGGTTCTCGCGGCTCACCAGCTTGTAGGGCGCCGAGATGCGGATGACGTCGCTGACGCCGCGCATCCCGCGCAGGTTCAGCGAGCCGAACTGCTGGACGTCGCCCACCAGCCCGACGATGGTCCGCTCCACTCCGCGGCTGACGAAGGCGTCGCCTCCTGCCGTCTCGACCAGTGAGACGACGGCTCTGACGTCCGCTTCGCTGGCCTCCGGGGCCATGACGACGACCATGGGTTGCTGCCTCTCGTTCATGCCCCGGGAGGCCGGCCGGTCCCCGGAACGACGAAAGCCCCGGGCCGGCCGGCCCGGGGCTTTCGCCTTCGTGGTCTGTCAGCGCAGCGTCTGGCAGACCAGCCGTCCGGGCTGGTCGGGCCAAAAGAAATACACGACGTTGCGCACGGGGAAAGCGTAGCCGATGTCGGGACCCGCGGCCCCCCGCGGACCCCGGATATGGCTCAGCTCACTCCGGATGGCAGGATGGCCGCGTCATGACCCACCCCGAACAGCCCGCGCCGCAGCCGGGCGAACTGCCGCCCGGGCAGTACGTCCCCCGGGGCTGGCCCGTCCTGCACTACGGCCCCGTCCCGAAGTTCCGTCCCAAGGACTGGGATTTCCGGGTCTTCGGCGCCACTGAGTCGGGGGAGCAGCACCGCTGGACCTGGGACGAGTTCGACGCGCTGCCGAAGGCCGCCTCGGTCGCCGACTTCCACTGCGTCACCAAGTTCACCATCCCGGACAACGAATGGCGGGGCGTCCCCGGCACGGCGATCACCGAGCTGGCGCCGCCCGCGCCGGACGTCACGCACGTCATGGTCTGGGCCGAGTACGGCTACAGCGCCAACATCCGGATGAGCGACTTCCTCGCCGACGGGACGATGTTCGCCACCCACCGCGACGGCGAGCGCCTCACCCCCGACCACGGCTTCCCCGTCCGCATCGTCATCCCGCACCTGTACGCGTGGAAGAGCGTGAAATGGGTCCGGGGCGTGGAGTACCTGGTGAAGGACCGCCGGGGCTTCTGGGAGGAGCGCGGGTACCACAACGTCGCCGACCCGTGGCGGGAGCAGCGCTACTCGTATCAGGAGGACGAGGGCGAGTCGCCCCCGCTGTGATCGGATCCGCGCGATTGGTCCGCCGGCGCGGGACTTCCGGTCGGCCGAACGTGTCCCATTCGAGACCTCGGTAAATCGGCAACAGGCGCACCCGCGGCGATGATAGCCATTACCGTAAGTTTCCATGGACCTACCGTCCGTCACAGATGTCGTGGTGTACGCCGCGGCAGCCGGGGCCAGCGGGGTCTGGGCGCCGCGCCGGTGGTGCCTCCTGCCGCGGCGCGGGCACGCCGATCCGGCGGAGGCGGCCGCCCTCGCCGCCCTGCACCTGATCGCGCACGCCGCGCCCCCGCTGCGGGCCGGGCTCACCGGCGACGCGGCGCGCAGGGCGACCCGGCTGCTGCGCTCGCTGCTCGGCGCCGAGGCGGTCGCGATCGTCGCGGTGCGCCCGCCCGGCGACCCGACCGGGGCCGACGCCCCCGACGCCCCCAAGGGCCCCGACGGCGCCGGTGACGACGCCTCCGCCGCGCCGCGGCTGCTGGCCTGGGAGGGTGCGGGCCGCGGCGCCCACGCGGGCGAGGCCGTCGCGCACGCGCTGCCCGTCCTGACCTCCGGCAGGCCCCGGGTCGTCACGCCGGAGCCGCTCGCCTGCGGCGACCCCCAGTGCGGCGTCCAGGTGGCCATGATCGCCCCCCTCGCCGTCGAGGGCCGCGTCGAGGGCACGCTGAGCGCGTACTGGCCGAGCCCGTCCACCGCGCGGGTCCGCGCGGTGGGGGAGGCGGCCCGGCTCGTCACCGGGCAGCTCGAACTGGCCGGGCTCGACTCGGTCCGCGTCCGCCTCGCCGAGGCCGAGCTGCGCGCGCTGCGCGCGCAGATCTCGCCGCACTTCGTCTACAACTCGCTCACCACGATCGCCTCGTTCGTCCGCACCGACCCCGAGCGGGCCCGCGGCCTGCTGCTGGACTTCGCCGACTTCGCCCGCTACTCGTTCCGCAACCCGCGCGACTTCACCACGCTCGCCGACGAGCTGCGCTCGATCGACCGCTACCTGCTTCTGGAGCGCGCCAGATTCGGCGAGCGGCTCCAGTGCAACGTCGAGGTCGCGCCCGAGGTGCTGCCGGTCGCCGTCCCGTTCCTCGCGCTCCAACCGCTCGTCGAGAACGCCGTCCGGCACGGCATGGCCGGGGGCCGCCGCGCGTTCCACATCTCCATCGTGGCCCGCGACTCGGGCGCCGAGGCCGCGATCAGCGTCGAGGACGACGGGATCGGCATGGACCCCGAGCGGCTCGAAGAGATCCTCTCGGCGCCCCTCGGCCGGCCCGGGCCCACCGGCTGGGGGAGCGTCGCCACCCACGACCGGCCGGAGAGCGGTCCCGGCATCGGCCTCGCGAACGTCGACGCGCGCATGCGCCAGGTCTACGGGGACGAGTACGGCCTCACCGTCGAGACAGCGCTCGGCGCCGGAACCAAGGTCAAATTGCGCGTCCCGAAGTACCGTCCGGGCGTCTTTCCCGACTGAGGGGCGATCCGGGCGACACGCCACTCACTTTTCGGAACCGATTGCGGACAGACGGTAATCGCGGCAAAGTCGCCCTCATGCTGCACGTCCTCGCCGTCGACGATGAACGCCCGGCCCTGGAGGAGCTGACCTACCTGCTCAGCAAGGACCCGCGGATCGGGCGGGTCACCGGGGCCGCGGACGCCTCGGCCGCGCTCCGCGACCTGAGCCGGATGCTCGTCGAGGGCGAGCGCCTCGACGCCGTGTTCCTCGACATCCGCATGCCGGGCCTCGACGGGCTCGACTTCACCCGGCTGCTGACCGGGTTCGCCGCGCCCCCGCACGTGGTGTTCGTGACCGCGCACGACGACTGCGCCGTGACCGCCTACGAGCTCGGCGCGCTCGACTACCTGCTGAAGCCCGTCCGGCCGGAGCGGCTGGCCGAGTCCGTCCGGCGCGTGGCGGCGGCCGCGCGCCGGCCGTCGCCGCCCGCCGGGGAGACCTCCCCCGACCCCGACGACGAGATGATCCCCGTCGAGCTCGGCGGGCGGACGCGGCTGGTGTCCCGCCGGGCCGTGACCCACGTCGAGGCGAAGGGCGACTACGTGCGGCTGCACACCGCCGACGGCGGCTACCTGGTCCGCATGCCGCTGTCGGCGCTCTCCAAGCGGTGGGAGGGCGCGGGGTTCATCCGGATCCACCGCAGCACCCTCGTCGCGGCCGCGCACATCACCGAGCTGCGCTTCGACGGCGGCCGTGCCGCCGTCCAGATCGGGGACGAGCTGCTGCAGGTCAGCCGCCGCCACACCCGCGAGGTCCGGGACCTGCTCGTCCGCAAGTTCCACCAGCCGGACGAGGGCGCCGGAGACCCGGGGGAGGCCCGCGATGACCGATGAACGCCGCGACACGACGGCGGGCGCGGCGGCCGTCCGCTCCCGTGCGCTGCCGAGCGGTGCACTGCCGGGCGGTGCGACGCCGGGCGCCGCCCAGACCGCCGAGGCCGCGGCGCCCGCGCCGGGCCCGGCCGATCCCGACCCGCCCGATACCGACCCGTCCCCGCTCGTCTGCGGTCCCCCGATCGGACCCGCCGAGGCCCGCCGGCTCATCCGCGCCCAGCTGCGCACCGCCCTCGGCACCGGCGCGTTCGTCATGACCGTGGTGACGGCGCTCCCGGCGCTGATGGCGATCGTTCCGGCGGTGGCGCGGGCCCGCGTGCACGGCGTCCCGCTGCCCTGGCTCGTCCTGGCCTTCGGCATCCAGCCGATCTGGGTCGCCGCGTCGTTCCGCCAGCTCGGCCGCGCCGAGCGCGCCGAACGCGACCTCACGAGACCGGCGGAGAGACGATGACCGCCGTGGCGGTGGCGGCGGCGCTCCTGGCGCTGCTGGTGGCGACCGCCGCGTTCGGCGCCTGCGACCGCCGCTCCGCCTGCACCGCCTCCGACCTCCTGGTCGCCTCCCGGGGCGTCACCCCCTGGCGGAACGCCTCGGCGATCAGCGGCGAGTACCTCTCCGCCGCCGCGTTCCTCGGCACCGCCGGGCTGGTGCTCGCCTACGGCGCCGACATGCTGTGGCTGCCGGTCGCGGCGACCGCCGGGCACGTCCTGCTCCTGGCGTTCGTCACCGCCCCGCTGCGCCGCTCCGGCGCCTATACCGTCTCCGACTTCGCCGAGTGGCGGCTCGGCTCCCCGGCCGTGCGGCGCATCGTCACCTGCTGCGTCTGCTTCATCGGCTGGTTCTACCTGCTGCCGCAGTTCCAGGGCGCCGGCGTGACCCTGCGCGTGATGACCGGCGCCCCGGTGTGGGCGGGCTGGGCCGTCGTGGTCGCGGTCACCCTGCTGCTCGTCGCCTCCGGGGGGATGTGCAGCATCACCGCCGTCCAGAGCCTCCAGTTCTGGGTGAAACTGGTCGCCTTCGCCGTGCCCGCCGCGGCGCTGCTGGTCATGTGGCAGATGGACGGCCGCCCCGACCCCGTCGGCGGCGGGCCCGCGCGGTTCGCGCACACCACCCGGGTCCACGTGAGCACCGAGGTCGCGGTCACCGCGCCCGCCGCCGTCCTCGTCACCGCCCGGGGACCTGTGGACGGCGTCCGCCACGGCGGCGGGGCGATGACCCTCGCCGCGGGCCGGCACACCATGGGCCCCGCCGCCGAGGTGGTCTTCCCGGCCGGGGCGCCGGTGCCCCATGCCGAACGCCTGCCCGTCCAGAGCGGCGAGACCTGGGCCACGCCCTTCGGCCGCGGAGAGGAGCACGGCTTCTACCGCACGTACTCGGCGCTCCTGGGCATCCTGCTCGGCACCATGGGGCTGCCCCACGTCCTCATCCGCTTCTACACCAACCCGAGCGGAAGCACCGCCCGCCGAACCGCCGCCCTGGTCCCCGTGCTCCTCGCGCTCTTCTACGTCTTCCCGACCGTCTACGCGTCCATGGGGCGCCTCTACGCGCCCGAACTGCTGATGACCGGCGACACCGACGCCACCGTCCTGCTGCTGCCCCAGCGCATCCCCGGACCGGCCGGCGCGCTCCTCACCGGTCTCATCACCCTCGGCGCCTTCGCCGCGTTCATCTCCACCTCCTGCGGCCTCGTCGTCACCATCGCCGGCACGGTCACGCAGTGCGCCCGCCGCAGCGGCGTCGCGTCCTTCCGCATCGCCACCGTGTTCGCGCTCCTCGTCCCGCTCGCCCTGCTCCCGAGGATCGGGACGCAGAGCGCCGCCGGCCTCGTCGCCCTGGCCCTCTGCGTCTCGGCGTGCTCCCTGTGTCCGCTCCTGCTGCTCGCCATCTGGTGGCGCGGCCTGACCGCGGCCGGCGCCGCCGCCGGCCTCATCGTCGGCACCGGCCTCGCCGTCGCCTCCGGCGTCCTGCACCTGTACGAGCTCCCCCTGACGGGCTGGCCCGCCGCCGCCGTGGCCGAACCCGCGGCCCTCATCGCCCCCGCCGCGTTCGCCGTCATGGTCGCGGTCTCGCTCCTGACCCGCCGCCGCGTCCCCCGCCGCGCCGACCGCGCCCTGACGAAACTGCACCTCCCCGAGGACGTGTTCGCCCGTTGAGCCCCGTTATGAACCGCTTACGGCGCCGCGCGGCCCGCCGCGCCCCCGCCCCGGACCGCTCGTCCCGCTCCACGGACCGCTCATCCGACGACTACGCTCCGTACAACTATGACTACACACCGTTCATCGAGAGGCGCGTCGTCCCGCTGTCCACAGGTGGCGAACCCCCTCTAATGTTCTCAGTGGCACCACACGTCACACCGCCCGAGGAGGGGCGGGCGGCCCCCGGCCGCGAACCCTCCCACTAGAGCAAATCCGGAGATCCGGCGACACACGCCGGATCGTGAGTCGCAGGATCCCGTACCGGGGGGGTGGGATCCCGCGACCTGTGGCTCGGGCGTCGCTGAACAGTCGGGGGGTTGTTCAGCGACGCCCGAGTCGTTTTTTATTGCTTTTTTCTCCTCCTTCGGGCCTGGCGGCCCTCCATCGTCGATAAAAGCTTGCGATCGCTGGCATCGCTCCGGCTCGCCTGGCGGCTCGCTGCGCGATCAGATTCTTGCTTCGCTTGAATCTGCCTTCGGACGCGATCGCGACCGTCAGGTTGTCGCGGGGTTGCTGTGGTGGCTGAGGTTGTCGCAGTAGCGGGTGCGGGTCGGCTTGAAGGGCTCGCCTGGCGGCTCGCTACGTGTCAGTTTCTCGCAGGCTCGAAACGTCCTTCGGACCCGATCGCGCCCCAGCGCCAGCGTCCGTGGGCCCTTATGGCGACGGAGGGCGTGACGTCAGGGGGCGTCTCTTAGGCGCTTCAGGGTTTTGATGTCTTCTGCGTGGGGGGCGGGGGCTCGGCCTGGGGTCTCGATGATGAAGGGGACGCCGGCCGTGGCGGGGTGGCGGAAGAGGTCGGCGAAGGGGGACTCGCCTATCCGGCCGGCGCCGATGTTCTCGTGGCGGTCCTTGGCCGAGGCGCAGGCGTCCTTGGAGTCGTTGGCGTGGACCAGCTTCAGGCGGCCCTCGCCCACTGCGGCGACCAGGGCGTCGAGGGTGTCCTTGGCGCCGCCCGGGGCCGCCAGGTCGTGGCCGGCGGCGAAGGCGTGGCAGGTGTCGAAGCAGACGCCGAGCTTCGGGTGGTGGTCGAGGCGCTCGAAGAACGGGGCCAGTTCCTGGACCTTGGCGCAGAGCATGTTGTTCTGGCCCGCCATGGGCTCCAGAAGGAGGTCGGGGCCGTCCTCGGGGATCTCGTCGAGGAGCGGGAGGACGTGCTCTCGGACCTGGGCCATGGCTTCGTCGTAGGTCCGGGTGACGGCGGAGCCGGTGTGGACCACGACGCCGCGGGCGCCGATGGCGCGGCCCCGGGTCAGGGAGTGGCGGACGGCCGCGAGCGACTTCTCGAGCGTCTCCGGGGTGGGGGAGCCGAGGTTGACCAGGTACGGGGTGTGGACGTAGACGGGGATGCCCTCGTCCCGGAGCCTGGCGTCCTCGGCGGGCTTGCCCTCGGGGAGGGCCCAGCCGCGAGGGTTGGAGACGAAGACCTGGACCGCCTCGGCGCCGATCTCGGCGGCGTACTTCAGGCCGCCGGTGGCGAGGCCGCCGGACACGGGAACGTGGGCCCCGACGGGGCTGATGGGTGAGGTCATGGCCCGTTCAGACTAGCCGGTCAGGGGCCCCGGACGATCGTGACGGTGGAGCCGCGCGGGGCCTCGCCGCTGCTGGGCGACTGGAAGCGGACGACGTTGCCGCCGAAGCCCGTCACGTTGACCTGGAAGCCGGAGTCCTCCAGCGCCTTCTTGGCCTCGTTGACCCGGCGGCCGGTCAGGTCGGGGACGGGGACGTTCTGGTTGCCGTCGCCGTCGTCGCAGCCGAACTGGAACGGGCCCGCGTCGACGATGCAGTCGCGCTTGTTGACGACGATGGTGACCTTGTCGCCGCGGGAGACGCCGGTGCCCTCGGACGGGTCCTGGCTGACCACCGTGTCGGGGTCCTTGCCGTTCACCTGCTTCTTCTGGACGGTGACGTCCAGGCCCATGGAGCGCAGCTGGTTGGCGGCGGAGTCGCCGTTCTGGCCGAGGAGGCCGGGCATCGACATGCCCGTGGAGACGACGATGGAGACGGGCACGTCGGGGGACTGCTTCTCGCCGGCGTCCGGGTCGGTGCTGATGACGTCGCCCTTGGAGACGGTCTGCGAGGGGGTGCTGCTCGTCCGGCCGACGGTGAAGCCCTTGTCCTCCAGGGTCTTCTTGGCGTCGGCGAGGGACTTGCCTCCGACGTCGGGGACCTCGCGGGGCGTGATGCCCCGGGACGGGGTGAGGGTGACCGTCTGGCCCTTGGCGACGCGGGCCCCGGCGGGCGGGTCGGACTTGGCGACGCCGCCCTTGTGGACGCGGTCGCTGTAGACCGCCTTGGCGGTGCGCACGTCCATGCCGTCGGACTCCAGCTGGTCGCGGGCCTCGGCGACCTTCATCCCGATGATCGAGGAGGGGACGTGCTCGTACTGGCCGGACGTCTGGTACCACACGGCCCAGCCGAGGATGACCGCCGCGACCAGGCCGATGGCGATCAGGACGTAGCGGCCGGTCAGCGCGCCGAGGGCGCGGTCGGTCCTCGTGGGGCGGACGTCGTGCCGGGGGGCCAGGGTCTCGGCGTCCATGACGGCGGTGCGGCCGTGGGCGGGCGGGGCCTCCAGGACGCTCGTCGCGTTGCGGGACGCCTCCTCGACGCGGCGGTCGAAGTCGCGGGGGAGGCCGCCGAACACCTCGGCGACCTCGGCCAGGTACTGGTTCGCGTCCTGCGGGCGGCGCGCCGGGTCGTGGCTCGTGGCGTCGGTGACCAGGGCGTCCACCCGCGGGGGGATGCCGGGGACGACGCTGGAGGGCGGCGGCACCGTCTCGTTCACGTGCTTGTAGGCCACGGCGAGGGGGGTGTCGCCCTGGTGCGGCAGCCGCCCGGTCATCAGCTCGAACAGCATGATCCCGGCGGCGTAGACGTCGGAGCGGAAGTCGGCGTTGCCGGACAGCACCTGCTCGGGCGCCAGGTAGCCGACCGTTCCGATGATCATGCCGGTCTTGGTCATCTTGCTGGCGGTCTCGGCCCGCGCGAGGCCGAAGTCGGCGACCTTGACCTGGCCGTCCTCGGTGATCAGCACGTTCTCGGGCTTGACGTCGCGGTGCACGAGCCCGGCCCGGTGCGCGGCGCCGAGCGCGGCCAGCACCGGCTGCATGATCTCCAGGGCGGCGCGGGGGCCGAGCCTCCCGAGGGAGTTCAGCGCGTCGCGCAGGGTGCGGCCGGCGACGTACTCCATCACCAGGAAGACGTGCTCGCCGTCGGTGCGCTGGTCGTAGACGGCGACGACGTTCGGGTGGGACAGCGCCGCGGCGGCCTTGGCCTCGCCGATGAAGCGGGCGACGAAGTCCTCGTCCGAGGCGAGTCCGGCGTGCATCACCTTGATCGCGATGACCCGGTCGAGCCTGAGGTCGCGCGCGAGGTAGACCGTGGCCATGCCGCCGCGCGCGATACGGGACTCAATGCGGTACCGCCCGTCGAGCACCCGCCCGACGAGTGGATCAGCAACCGTCGCGTCCATCGGTGCGAGTTTACGGGCGAATCCGCGTGGATCTCATCCGTCGCGAGTATGAGCATCGATGAGCCCGGAGGGTGACGCCCCCGGGGCGCCCGGTTCCGGTGTGACGGGCGGGACGCGGCGGCGCAGCGACCGCGTGCTGCGGGAGACGGCCACGCCGGCGAGGCACAGCAGGCCGCCGCCGAGGGTGACCGGGCCGGGGACCTCGTCGAGGAACAGCCACGACATCAGCACCACCAGGGCGGGCGCGGCGTAGGTGGTGGCGCCCATCTTCCCGGCGGTCGTGCGGGCGAGGGCGTATCCCCAGGTCGTGAAGGCGACCGCGGTCGGGAAGACGCCCAGGTAGACCATGTTGAGGGTGGCGCCCGCGGGGGCGTGCGCGGCCTGCGAGACGAGCTGCCCGGAGAACGGCAGGCAGGCGAGCGCGCCGATCGCGCAGGCGAACGTGGTGAACTGCAGCGCCGACGCGTGCCTCAGCGCGGGCTTCTGGGCGACGACGCCCGCCGCGTAGGTGACGGCGGCGGCCAGGCAGAGCAGCACCCCGCCGACGGACGCGCGGCCGTCGCCGGACATCGACAGCCCGACGACGGCGGCGCCGGTGAACGACACGGCCATGCCGAGCAGCAGCCGGGACGACAGGCCCTCCTTCAGCAGCCAGCCGCCGAGGAGCGCGATGAGGATCGGCCCGATGTTGACGACGAGGGCGGCGGTGCCGGCGTCCACCAGCTGCTCGCCCCAGTTCAGGACGACCATGTAGGCGCCGAACCACAGGAGGCCGGCGGTGACGATGCCGGGCCAGGCGGCCTTGGGCGGCAGGCCCTCGCGCCGGACGAGCCAGATCACTCCCAGCACGACCGTCCCGGACAGGAGGCGGCCGAGGGCGAGGGCGCCGGGGCTGTACTCGTCGCCCGCGCTGCGGATGGCGACGAAGGCCGAGGCCCAGAAGACCACCGTGACCGTCGCCGCCGCCACCGCGAGCTTGTTCGCGCGTGCACCGCTGTCTTGCTGCATGTCACGCACCTTAGGGAGGGGACGCTTCCATCGACACCGAAGCGATGTGTGCGGTTGCGCCCCGGTGTGTCCAGTCTGGTGGCGCGCGAATGTGCAGGTCCAGCGAATATTTCTACATGTGTGGCTTTAGCTCCGCTACGAAGTCGCGAGCCCGTCGAACGGGGAGGACGCCTGGGCGTAGCGGCGCTTGGGGATGCGCCCGGCGAGCCGCGCGAGCCGCCCGCCCTCGACCGCGTGCCGCATCGCGGCGGCCATCCGCGCCGGGGACTGCGCACGGGTGACGGCCGTCGCGAGGAGCACGGCGTCGCAGCCGAGCTCCATGGCCAGGGCCGCGTCCGACGCCGTGCCGAGCCCCGCGTCCAGGATCACCGGGACGGTCGCGCGCTCCACGATCAGCTCGATGTTGTGCGGGTTGCGGATGCCGAGCCCCGACCCGATCGGCGAGCCGAGCGGCATCACGGCCGCGCAGCCGATCTGCTCCAGACGGTGCGCGAGGACCGGGTCGTCGCTGGTGTAGGGCAGGACGACGAAGCCGTCGTCGACGAGCTGCTCGGCGGCCTCGACCAGTTCGATCGGGTCGGGCAGCAGCGTGCGCTCGTCGGCGATCACCTCCAGCTTGACCCAGTTCGTCCCGAGCGCCTCCCGGGCGAGCTTGGCCGTCAGGACGGCCTCGCCCGCGGTGAAGCAGCCCGCGGTGTTCGGCAGCACCCGGATGCCGCACTCGGTCAGCACGTCCAGCACCGAGCCGCGCGCGGACGGGTCCACCCTGCGCATCGCGACCGTGGTGAGCTCCGTCCCGGACGCGGTCAGCGCCTCGCGCAGCACCGCCATGCTCGGCGCCCCGCCCGTCCCCATGATCAGCCGCGAGCCCAGCTCCTCGCCCGCGATGACCAGCCCGTCGGTGTCGTTCATCCTCATCCTCCCTGGACGGCGGTCAGCACTTCGACGCGGTCGGCGTCCCGCAGGGGCGTGGCCGCCCACTCCGCGCGCCGGACGACCTCGTCGTTCAGCGCCGCGGCCACGCCCGTCGCGGCCGCGGTGACGGACGCGACGACCTCGGCCACGCTCGCGCCGTCGGGCAGCTCGCGCGGCTCACCGTTGACGATCACCTTCATGCGCTCACCTCGGGGGAGAAGCGGTCGGGGGCGAACGGCCCGGCGACCTCGGGGACGGGCCCGTCCAGCAGCATCGCGGACAGGATGTCGGCGCTCACGGGCGTGAGCAGGATGCCGTTGCGGAAGTGCCCGGTGCCCACCAGCAGGCCGCCCAGCGCGGTCGGCCCCATCACGGGCGCGTTGTCGGGCGAGCCGGGCCGCAGCCCGGCGGTGACCTCCGCGAACTCCAGCTCGGTGATGCCGGGGAGCAGCTCGCGGGCGTCGCGCAGCAGCTCCCACAGCCCGCCGGCGGTGACCCGCGTGTCGAAGCCCAGCTCCTCCTGCGTGGCGCCGACGACGATCTCTCCGTCGGCGCGCGGCACCAGGTAGACCGACGATCCCCGGACGAGGCCGCGGGTCGGCCGCCGCAGGAACGGCGCGCGGGTGCGCAGCCGGAGCACCTGGCCCTTGACGGGGCGGACGGGTGGAACGGTCCCGGGAGGCAGGCCGCCGAGGTCGCCCGACCACGGCCCGGCGGCCAGCAGCACCCGGTCCGCGGGGATCACGGTGCCGTCGTCCAGCCCCACGCCGGCGGCGGCGTCGTTCTCGACGACGACCCGTTCGGCCCGCCGCCGGACGAGCCGGACGCCCAGCCGCTCGCACGCCGCCAGCAGCGCCGGGGCGAGCCTGCGGGGGTCGACCGAGCCGTCCTCGGGGGCGAGCAGGCCGCCGCGCACGCCGGGCGCGAGCATCGGCTCCAGCCGCCGGCACTCGCGGCCGGTGAGCGCCTCGGCGGGGATGCCCAGGCTCTCCTGGAACCGGCGCAGGTCGTCCAGGTGCCGCAGGTCGTCGGAGTCGAACGCGACCTCGATGATCCCTTCGGTGCGGTAGCCGGTCTCCAGGCCGGTCAGCTCCTCCAGCTCGGCGACGAACGCGCCGTACCGGTCGCGGGAGGCGAGGCCGAGCCGCAGCAGCGGCTCCTCGCCGTAGCTCAGCTCGCTGACCGGGGTGAGCATGCCCGCCGCCACGGAGGAGGCCCCGGAGGCGGGCGCGGGGTCGACGAGGGTGACGGCGGCGCCGCCGGCGGCGGTGCGCCAGGCGGTGGCGAGGCCGATCACCCCGGCGCCGATGATGACGATCTGCATGCGCGCTCCCTTCGCCGGCATGATCCGGATCAGGTCGTGGCGGTCGGCGGCCCGTTCAGCCGCCCTCTCAGCCCGGTCGCACCGGACTCCCGCGCTCTGTGCTGTTCTGCTGTGCCGTTCCGCTGCCCCCACCTTACGACCTCGGCGAACCGGGCAACTGCCTGGACACCTGTCCATTCGCGGATCGCCGCCCGTTAGGGTGACCTTCATGGAGAGGGTCATCGTCGTGGGTGGCGGGCTGGCCGGCGTGCGCGCCGTGGAGGCCCTGCGGAGCAAGGGGTACGAGGGCGCGCTGACCCTCGTGTCGGCGGAGCGGCACCGGCCCTACGACCGGCCGCCGCTGTCGAAGGCCGTCCTCGCGGGCGAGTCCGACGACACGACCGTCGACGCCGACTGGGACGCGCTGCGCTGCGAGCTGCTGCTCGGCGAGCGCGCCACCGGCCTGCGGCTGGACGGGCCCGGACGCGGCGGAACGGTGGCGTCCACGGCGGGCGACCTGCCCTTCGACGGGCTGGTGATCGCGACCGGCGCCGCTCCGATCACGCTGCCCGGGGAGGGGCGGCAGCACGTGCTGCGCACCATCGAGGAGGCCCGCGACCTGCGCGCCCGGCTCACCGCCGGCGCCCGGATCGTGATCGTCGGCGCGGGCTGGATCGGCGCCGAGGTCGCCACCGCCGCGGCCCGCCGGGGCTGCGCGGTCACCGTCGTGGAGGCGGCCGACACCCCGCTGGCGGGCGCGATCGGGCCCGAGGTCGGCGCGCTCACCGCCCCCTGGTACGCCGAGGCCGGCGTCGAGCTGCGGACCGGGGTGAAGGTCGCGGAGGTGCGCGACGGCGGCCTCGTCCTCGCCGGGGGCGGCCGCGTCGACGCGGACGAGGTGGTCGTCGGCGTCGGGGTCCGGCCCGTCCTGTCGTGGCTGGAGGGCTCCGGGCTGCTGCTGGAGCGCGGGGTCGTCACCGACGGCTCCTTCCGGACCTACATGGGAGAGGAGACCCCGGGCGCGCTGCGGCCCGACGTCGTGGCGGTCGGCGACTGCGCCGCCTGGTGGTCGCACCGCTACGGGCGCAGGCTGCTCGTCGAGCACTGGGACGCCGCGCTGAACGCCCCCGAGGTCGCCGCCGCGGCCCTCCTCGGGCAGGACGCCGTGTACGACGCCGCCCCGTACTTCTGGTCGGAGCAGTTCGGGCGCATGGTCCAGTACGCGGGCGACCACTCCGCGTCCGAGCGGCTCGTGCGCAGGGGCGACCCGTCCGATCCCAGGTGGGCGGTGGCGTGGCTGACCGGAGACCGCCTCGACGCGATCCTCACCGTCGGCCGGCCCCGCGACCTGGTACAGGCGAGGCGCGTGATCGCCGCGGGGACGCCGGTGGATCCGGAGGCGATCGCCGACCCGGACGTCCCCGTGCGGCAGGCTGTTCGCGCAGAGCGATCAGAGGGGACGTAACGGCTGCGCAGCGGGTTTGAGTCTTCCGAAGGCGTGGTAGCAAGGGGGCGTGACGCAGATGCACGCAACCGTTGACAGCGCACTGGACCCCCGCACCGACGCCCTGGCCGGCGAGTGGCTCACCCTCCGGGAGACCGCCGACAGGCTCGGGATCAAGCCCAACCGGATCAAGCAGCTCATCCACGAGCACCGCATCCTCGCGGTGCGCCGGGGCGGGGAGCCGATGGTGCCCGCGGCCTTCATCAAGGACGGCCAGGTCATCAAGGGACTGCCCGGCACGCTGACGCTCCTGTCGGACGCCGGCTTCGACGACGCCGAGACCATCCGGTGGCTGTTCACGGCGGACGACACGCTGCCGGGAACGCCCGTGGACGCGCTCACCGAGAACCGGGGGACCGAGGTCCGCCGCCGCGCCCAGGCGCTCGCCTTCTAGGCCGCCGCCGGCGGCGTGAGACGCACGTGACACGATCGCGGGGTCGCGCGCGGCGGGTGACCGCGCGCGCGATTTCGTGATCATCTGTGGAAAGGACGTTCCCCGGCCGTGTCCAGGCACCTCCCCACCGAGCGCGCCGTCGCGCTGCGCGCCCGGCTGAGCCGCGCCCGCCTCTACCTCTGCACGGACGCGCGGGAGCGCCAGGGAGACCTGCCGGCCTTCCTCGACGCCGTGCTCGCGGGCGGAGTCGACATCGTCCAGCTCCGCCAGAAGGGCCTGGAGGCCCGCCAGGAGACCGCCTACCTGGAGGTGTTCCGGGCGGCGTGCGAGCGGCACGGGGCGCTGCTGGCCGTCAACGACCGGGCCGACATCGCGCACGCGGTCGGCGCCGACGTGCTGCACCTCGGCCAGGACGACCTGCCGGTGCCCGCCGCCCGCGCGATCGTGGGCGGCGACATGCTGATCGGCCGGTCGACGCACTCGGGCGAGCAGGCGTCGGCGGCGGCCGCCGAGCCCGGCGCCGACTACTTCTGCGCGGGCCCGGTGTGGCCCACGCCGACCAAGCCCGGCCGGGCCGCCCCCGGCCCGAAGCTGCTGGAGTACGTCGCGGCGCAGCGCGTCGCGCGGCCGTGGTTCGCGATCGGCGGCATCGACCTCGGCAACCTGGACGAGGTCCTCGCGGCGGGCGCGGAACGCGTCGTGGTGGTCCGGGCGATCACCGAGGCCGACGACCCGGGCGCCGCCGCCGCGCGGTTCGCGCGGCGCCTGGCGGCCCGGCCGCTCGGCGCGGTTTGACGCGGATCACGGTGCGGTCCGCCGTCCCGTCGCCGACAATGGAGACCATGAACGTGGGACCCGACGACGACCGCGTGGTCGACCTCGACGACGACCTCGACGTCCTGCCGGACCAGACGTCCGACGACACCGACACCGGGTGGGGCGAGTGGCGCGCCGGCGACGACGACGCGCGCCTGCTGGAGGACCGCCCGCCGCACTGGTGAGCGGCGGTGCGGGTCAGGTGAGGACGCCGAGGAGGAACCCGGCGGCCACGACGCCGCCGAGCGCGACCATCATCCGCCACCGGTAGCGCGGGATCCGCGTCGGGCGCGGCTTCGGCGCCGGGGCCTGGCCCTCGCGCAGCGCCCGGACGATCTGCGACGCGGTCGGGCGCGCGGCGGGGTTCTTGTCCAGGCAGCGGGCCGCGAGGTCGCGCAGCGGGCCCTCCATGTCGCCGAGGTCGGGCTTGCGCGACGTCACGCGCCGCATGACGGCCGCGCTCGGCCCCGTGCCGAACGGCGGGCGCCCCGTCGCGGCGAACACCATCGAGGCGCCCCACGCGAACACGTCGGCGGGCGGCCCGACCGGCTCGTCCTCGATCTGCTCGGGCGCCATGTAGGCGGGCGTCCCGACCGGGCCGGTGGTCAGCGGGGTCGCGTCGGCGGTGCGGGCGATGCCGAAGTCGATGACCTTGGCGCCGTCCGGGCCGAGCAGCACGTTGCCGGGCTTGAAGTCGCGGTGCACGATCCCGGCGCGGTGGATCGCCGCCAGCGCGGCGGCGGTGCGCAGCGCGAGCTTGCGGAGCCGCGGCGCGGAGAGCGGGCCGCGGTCGGCGACGACGTGCTGGAGCGAGGGCCCCTCGACGAACTCGCTGACGATGTAGGGGCGGTCGCCGGTCATGTCGGCGTCCAGGACGCGCGCGGTGTGCCGCCCGGACACCCGCAGGGCCGCGTCCGCCTCCTTGGCGAAGCGGCTGCGCGCCCGCTGCCCGGCCGCCACGCCGCCGCGCAGCAGCTTGACGGTGACGAGTTCGCCGTCGCCGTCGCGGCCGAGGTAGACGACGCCCTGGCCGCCCTCGCCGAGCCGCCCCACCAGCGTGTAGCCGCCGAGGCCGCGCGGGTCGTCGGGGCCGAGCGGGGCGCCGGACCGGTGGTCGCGGCCGTGCGCGGGACGGGCCGGGACGCGGCCCGGCCCGGGGTGCGGCTTGGCCGGGCGGCCGGCGTGGGCGCCGTGGGGCTGCCCGGCGCGGGTGGCGCGGGCGGGGCGGTTCGAGGAGGAACGCGGGGGATGGGGATCCGTCCTCCCGCGGGAGGTGTCGTGCGGCACTGAGGACTCCGACTCGGCGGGGGCGGACGAAGATCTCCCCCTTTGTACCGTGTAATCGGGACGAGGGGCAGGGGAACTGCGATCTTCGCCGTCAGCGGCACGTCCCGAGCGCGGTGGAGCCGGCGATCCGCCGGGACGACTCGCCCACCATGATCTTGTAGCAGCCGTCGGCGACCTTCCAGGCCTTCGCCTTCTGGTTCCAGTAGGCGAAGGAGCGCGACGACAGCGGGAACGTCACCTTCGCGCTCCGCCCGGGAGCGAGGGCGACCTTGGCGTATCCCTTGAGCTGCCTGGGCGGTTGCGGGACCTCCGCGCCCGGCGACGGCATGCCGATGTACAGCTGCGGCACGGCCACGCCGGCGCGGCGCCCGGTGTTGGTGACCGTCACCCGCACGGACTTGCTGGTCGCGACCAGTCCGCTGTAGGCGAACGTGGTGTAGGACAGGCCGTGCCCGAACGGGAAACGGGGCGCGATGCCCTTCGCGTCGTAATGCCGGTAGCCGACCATGACCCCTTCGGAGAACGTGGTGCTCCCGTTGAGGCCGGGGTACTGCACCGGGTTCCCGGACGCGGGCGCGTCGTTCTCGTCGACGGGGAACGTCACCGGAAGCCGTCCGCCGGGATCCACGTCCCCGTACAGGACGCGCGCCAGGGCGTCCCCTCCCTCCTGGCCGGGGTACCAGGCTTCGAGGATGCCCCTCACCTGCCCGGCCCAGGGCGTCAGCACGGGTCCGCCCGTGTTCAGCACGACGACCGTGTTGGGGTTGGCCTTGGCGACCTCGGAGATCAGCCCGTCCTGATCGCCTCTGAGCGGCTCGCCGCAGCGCAGCGTCAGGCACGACTTGTCGAAGAACTCGCCCTGGCTGTCGGTCGCGAACACGATGGCGAGGTCGGCGGCGCGGGCCGTGGCGGCGGCGCCCGCGTGGTCGTCGCCGTCGTGGTACGTCACCTGGGTTCCGGAGCCCGCGCGGCGGGAGAGGCCGTCCTGCGCGCGCACGGTCGCGAACGGGACGACCTTCGCCGAGCCGAAGCCGCTCGGGCTCTGCCGGGCGGCCCGCCCGATCAGCGCGATCGACCTCGGGGCCCGGAGCGGGAGGACGCCGTCGTTCTTCAGCAGCGTGATCCCGCCCTCCTCGATGACCCGGGCGGCGTCGCGGCTCGCCGTCCGGTCGGCGCGGCTGAGGTCGTTGGGGTAGGCCTGCCGGTCGAACACCCCGAACCTGAACATCGTCCGCAGGATGTTGCGCACGTGCGCGTCGACGGCGGCCGGCGAGACCTTCTTCTGGGCGAGGGCGGCCTTCAGCAGGAAGGCGTTGTACTTCATGCCGAAGGGCAGTTCCATGTCCAGCCCGCCTTCGGCGGCGCCGGCGGCGTCCTGCGCGGCGGTGTGGTCGGACGGGACGAACCCCGTGAACCCCCACTCCGACCGCAGGATCCCGTTGAGGACGGCGCCGTCCTGGCAGGCCCACCGGCCGTTCAGCCTGCCGAACCCGCACATCACCGTCGCGGCGCCCGCGTCCTTCACCGCGGCCTCGAACGGCGGCAGGTAGATCTCGCGGAGCGTGCGCGGGTCGACGTTCATGCCGAGCGACAGCCGGTCGGTCTCCTGCGTGTAGACGGCCATGTGCTTGACCGAGGTCATCACGCCCTGCGCCTGGGCACCCTGGATCCACGGCACGCCGAGGGTCGCCGACAGGTAGGGGTCTTCGCCGAAGCCCTCGAACGTCCGGCCGTTGCGGGGCGTGCGCAGGACGTCCACGGTCGGGCCGAAGACCAGGTCGTTCCCGCGGTGCCTGGCCTCCCACGCGACCGTCCCGCCGTACAGCCGGGCCGCCCGCGGGTCGAAGGCGGCCGCGAGCGCGATCGGCGCGGGCAGCGCCGTCGCCCTGCCCTGCCGGACGCCGGCCGGGCCGTCGGCCATGCGGACCGGGGGGATGCCGAGCCGCTCGATCCCGTCGGCGGTGTCGGCGTGCGCGTTCTCGGAGAAGCCGCCGAGCGGCCCGCCGAACGGATCGTCCGACGCCAGCATCGAGATCTTCTCGTCGAGCGTCTTGCGCGGCAGCAGCAGCGCGGCGCGCCGGTCGGGCGCGAGCGCGGCGTCGCACCAGGGGCGCAGGGCCGGATCGCCGCAGCGCCCCGCCGCCGCCCGCGCCTCGGCGGGCCCGGACGCCGCGAGCAC
>NZ_BAABEV010000060.1:0-42169 GCF_039540335.1 Actinomadura verrucosospora
GGGCCATGCCGAGCCGCAGGCAGGTCCGCACATGCCCGGCGAGCTGCGGATCCACGCCGCCCATCGCGGTGAGGGCGGCGAGGTTGAGCAGCTGCCGGTCGCGCAGCGACAGGCCGTCGCGCTGGTAAGCGCAGAAGCGCATCGGTGGTCTTGGGGGTTGATGGTGGGGGGAATCGAACAAAGGTCGGTGGCAAGTCGATTGCGGCGACGCCTGTCTATGTGACCGGTCCGGCCTGGAGTGAAGGTGAATACGCGCGACTTCGTCTTCGTCCGGGACGCGCGATCATTGCGTTCCTGGCCGGGTCGGGAGTGGCGACCACCTGGAGGAGTTCAGCCATTGGTCTCAGTGACAGCGAGTGACAGTTTTGGGACCGTGCCGTCACCCGAGCATGCCACTTCGGGGGACTCCTCAGGAGGTTCGAGCAGGCACTGATCATCCGGGGTGTCGTCGCTTGGGTTGTCTTATCACCGATCCCCCTCCTCGCGCATCCCTTTGAATTCACGGGTATTCAGCGCTTTGGCGGGCCGGCGGGCGGGGGTAGGGGCAGCGAAGCGGCATTTCGGGATGATCCGGAATCTGCCATACATATCAGTCGCCCGCGCGGCGGCAACGACTCGGTCCGATCACAGAAGCCGACTGTGGGCAATGTTCAACGCTCCGTAGCCAAAGTGGCTACGATCGGCATTCACACGGTGACCGACGCGATCCCCCGGGGCGAAGATGAACCGTTTCCTGGCACATCCCAAACTTGCCGTCGCCTTCGGCGAATGGCTCCGCTGCACGTGCGGGTTCCTGGGATGTACCGCCATGGCCGGCGCCATCAGTATCGGTGCGGCGGGTCCGTCCGACGCGGCCGCTGGAACCGAGCCGGAACCGCGCAGGCCCGTCCCGCCCGTCTGTCGCCACGCCGTCGGCGACCGGTACGCCGCGCACAAGTGCAAGGAGGCATGGGTGGCGATGTACGAGAGGTCTCGGAGACGTTCGGGCCACGGCCGAGATCTGCCTCGCTGGGGCGAGCGCTACGACCGGAAGCCGAAGAAGGAGCACAAGGCGCCATCGCCGCACCCGCGCGAGAACGTTGTTCCTCGTCCTGCGGCGCCGGCCCGTCCGAGAAGCGCCTCCCCGTCTCCCAGCCCCTCTCAGAGCACCCCCAAGCGCACATCCGTGGCCTCCGCTCCGGTCCGACCGCGCGAACAGGCCGACGAGGTCGATTCACGTCCTTCCTCGCTGCAACCGGTACTGCTTCTCAGCCTGCTTCTCCCCGCCGCAGCAGCGATGTGCTATCCGTTCCGGCATCGCATCTACACCGCCGCTACCGCCGGCCTTGCCCCCGTGCCCGCGCCTAGCGCCCAGGACCCGCAGCCCGTGCGATTCACCTACCGTCCTGCGCTCAACCCCTTCGCCACGCCGCCCGCTGGGCTCACAGGGCCAGGTGCGACGTCCACCGCGCGGGTACTGGCGCTGACCGCGCTCGACGTACACGGTGACAACTCACTAGTCGTCGTCCCGCGGCCCGACGCCATCACTCTCTTCGGGCTGGCCGAGGATGAGCTGCTCGACGACGATCCGGCGGGGCTGTTCATCCCGGGGAACCTCGACGCGGCGCTCGCGTACCTGGAAACCGAACTCGCCATCCGCGAGAGGAGCGGCGTCACTGAGGGGCGTCGTCTCCTGCTGGTGGCCGACTGCGCCCAGGAGGCCGAGCGGATCATGGCACTCCTCACCCACCATCCGGACGCCGTGTTCGCGGTCCTGCTCGGTCACTGGACGGGCGAGCAGGCCGTGATCGACGACGAGGGGCTGGTCGAGGCGCCTCCCGCCGTGGCGTCCAACTTCCCTTCCCGCCTTCCGGCGATGTCCCGCACGGAAGCCCGTGACCGCCTCCTGAAGGTGCTGGCCCAGCAGAAGGACACCCAGAAGCCACCGACCCGTCGCCGCTCAACCTCCCGACGCGGTTAGACCGACGCCCATTTCGCGCGTCCCTCGATGGTGAGGTGCCCTTGAAGATCGCACGAGCAGCGCTCCCGGGTCCTCATCGCTTTGTCCTGCCCGTCCGGGCGCTCTCCCTTGCGGGGCAGTCTCTCGGCGGGTTCTAGGGCATGGGTTCTCGTTGTTTCGCAATATCAGCCCTGATCGTCGTGAGGCTTCTCAACGCTCGTCCTACGGGCGCCGTGTCCGGGGGCTGGTCGGCGTCGCCGTCCAGGAAGGCAGAGCACCGCAGGATCCAGGCGCGGATCACGTCTTCGACTCGGGCCTCGGACCGGCGTGTTCGAGCGAGGACCAAGTTTCGTTGCTCCTCCTCCACTTGGCGGGTCAGATCCTCGTCCGCGCTCAGCGCCCGGACGTCGGAGAGGGGGTAACGGCCAAGCCTGTCCGTCTCAAGGCCCCGTTCGACCGCTATCCGGTCGAAGGTCCTGCGGTGCCAGCCGAGGATGGTCGCCGCTCCGCCGGCGTCGACGGTGTCGGTCAGCGGGCCCTTCCTGGTGGCGACCACGCGGCGCACGGAGTCGGGATCGAGCCGGTCGAGATCGCGAAGCAGGTAGACGGGAAAGCCGCGGAAGGTGCTGATGACGTCGAGGTCGCCTTGGGCTACCAGGACCTCGACGTCCCCGCGCTCGACGTCGAGGCCCACCCGGGACGCCAGCCGAGCGGCGGCCTTCGCCGAGCCGATGGGGGGCTCGTCGCCGAACCGGGCGACGATCTCCTCGCTCCGGCCGCGGGCTCCCTCGGCGAGGGCGGCGGACCACCGGTCCCCCTCCAGGTCGGGTTCCGGGAGCAGCCCGTGCTCCAGGCCGAGGCGCATCTGCCAGCGGGCGAGACCGAGAAGCGTGGCGAGCTGGTTGGCGCTGTGATCGGTGCGCGTCATCTCTGGCATGGCCGGGCCTTTCTTGTCGCGTTGACGTGAACGCG
Source organism: Actinomadura verrucosospora (assembly GCF_039540335.1). Classification (NCBI taxonomy): domain Bacteria; kingdom Bacillati; phylum Actinomycetota; class Actinomycetes; order Streptosporangiales; family Thermomonosporaceae; genus Actinomadura; species Actinomadura verrucosospora. Next base: position 2,912 of record NZ_BAABEV010000060.1, read on the forward strand.
ACTCAGCCTCAGGCACGGGCGTCGCCGGAACGACTAGAACGCGCTTCTGTGGATAACCGGTGCCGCGTCATGGGAGGGACGGCGACGCCTGCGGCAGGCCGAGACCTTCGGCGGGAGTCAGAACGCGCAGGGCAGGGACTTGATCCCATTGATGAAGCTCGCCCGCTGACGGACGGGCGGCGCGGTGGCGTGCAAGGTGGGCAGTCGCGTGTACAACTCGCGGAGCAGCGCCGTGATCTCGCGGCGGGCCAGGTGCGCGCCGAGGCAGAAGTGCGGTCCGGGGGCGCCGAAACCGAAGTGCGGGTTGGGCGAGCGCGTGACGTCGAACGCGTGCGAATCCTTGAAGACGCTCTCGTCCCTGTTCGCCGAGTTGTAGTAGAGGACCACCCGGTCTCCGGCGCGGTAGACGTGGCCGCCCAGCTCGTGGTCGCGGGTCAGCGTCCGGCGCATCCACGTCACCGGGGTGGAGTAGCGGACGATCTCCTCGACGGCGGCCGGAAGCCGGACGTCCAGGTCCCCCAGCAGGACGTCCCGCTGCTCAGGGTTGTCGGTGAGCAGGCACACGGCGTGCGACAGCGCGTTGCGCGTCGTCTCGTTCCCCGCGACGACCAGCAGCGAGAAGAAGCGGCCCAGGTCGGTGTCGTCGAGGGCCTCCCCGTCGACGTTCGCATGAGTCAGCGCGGTGACGAGGTCGTCGGCGGGGTTCTCGCTGCGCAGGCGGCCGAGATCGGCCATGAGTGCGTGCAGGAGGGAGAACTTCTCCCTGAGGACGACCGTCCTTTCGGCTCCGTCAGGGCCGACGTAGTCGGGGTCGCCGATGGCGGTGATGACGTTCGTGGCCTCGATGACGTCGTCGTACGCGGATTCCGGGATGCCCATCATCGAGCAGATGATCCGCAGGGGCATCGGCATGGCGACGTGCTCGACGAAGTCGCACGGGCCTCGCTCGGTCAGCTCGTCCACAATGTGGCGGGCCAGGACGGCGACGTCCCCCGTGACCCGCTGGACGAGGCGCGGCGTGAACGAGCGGGAGACGATCCGGCGGAGCCGCGCGTGCCGGGGATCGTCGATGCTGATCATGGAGCCGGTGTAGGCGGCGACCTGAGGGGGCGGGTCGACCAGGCTGACCGCGGTGGGCTGCGAGCTGAACACCTGGGGGTTCCGGCTCGCCTCGGCGACCTCCTCGTAGCGGACGATCGCGTAGAACCCCGGTTCGTCCGGTACGGGGCAGAAGACCGGCCCTTCCGTGGCCCGCAGGGAGGCGAACAGTTCGTCGCGTCGGTCCTGCGGCTTCGACCAGAAATCCAGGCTGACAAGGCTGCTCTCGGCGATGGAGGGCATGGGGGAGCGCCTTCCGCTGGGGAGTCGTCGCCCCCAGGCTAACCCGGCCGCGCTCCCGAAGATGATCAAGCGGCGGGCGGGGTGGGGACCCCGCCCGCCGCACGCGCACTCCCGCCGTCCCGGGACCGCGCCCGGGAACCGCCGCTAGCGAGCGGAAAGCTCCACGAAGTGGCGCTCGCCCGGCCCCACGTAAACCTGGCGCGGGCGCCCGATCTTTGTGGACGGGTCGTTCATCATCTCGCGCCACTGGGCGATCCAGCCGGGGAGCCGGCCCAGGGCGAACAGCACCGTGAAGGCGTTCGTCGGGAAGCCCATCGCCTTGTAGATGACGCCGGTGTAGAAGTCCACGTTCGGGTACAGCTTGCGCTCGATGAAGTAGTCGTCGCTGAGGGCGACCTCTTCGAGGCGCATGGCCAGGTCCAGCAGCGGGTCGGACTTGCCGAGCGCGTCCAGGACCTTGCCCGTCGCCTTCTTCACGACGGCGGCGCGCGGGTCGTAGTTGCGGTAGACGCGGTGCCCGAAGCCCATGAGCTTGACGCCGGGCTCCTTCTTCTTGACGCGCTCGACGAACGAGTCGATGTCGTCGCCGTTGTCGTGGATGCGCTCAAGCATCTCCAGGACGGCCTGGTTGGCGCCACCGTGCAGGGGGCCGAACAGAGCGTCGACGCCCGCGGACACCGAAGAGAACAGGTTCGCCTGGCTGGAGCCCACCAGTCGCACGGTGGAGGTGGAGCAGTTCTGTTCGTGGTCGGCGTGCAGGACGAACAGCATGTCCAGCACGCGCGCGATCTCCGGGTCGATCTCGTACGGCTGCGTGGGCAGGCCGAACATCATGCGCAGGAAGTTCTCCACGTACCCGAGCGAGTTGTCGGGGTAGAGCAGCGGCTGGCCGTTGGACGTCTTGTAGGCGTAGGCCGCGATGGTCGGGAGCTTCGCGATGAGCCGGATGCTCGACCGGTCGACCTGCTCCGGGTCGAACGGGTCGAGGCTGTCCTGGTAGAACGTCGACAGGGCGCTGACCGCGGACGACAGTACGGCCATCGGGTGCGCGCGGCGCGGGAAGGCGGAGAAGAAGGCGCGGAACTTCTCGTCCAGCAGCGTGTGGTGGCGGACGCTGTCGGTGAACGTGCTCAGCTGGTCGGCCGTCGGCAGCTCGCCGTAGATCAGCAGGTAGGCCACTTCGAGGAAGGACGATTTCTCCGCCAGCTCCTCGATGGGGTAGCCCCGGTAGCGCAGGATCCCCGCCTCACCGTCGATGTAGGTGATGGCCGACGTGGTGGACGCCGTGTTGGTGAAGCCCGGATCGAGCGTGACATGGCCCGTCTCCTTGAGGAGACTGCCGACGACCAGCCCCGACGGACCCTCGGTCGCCTCGCTGACCTCCAGAGGCATGCGGCCGCCCGCGTGGTCGAGCTCGAAATCCGACATACTCGCTCACTCCCAACTGCGTCCACACCTGCGTAGACGTTCCGGTTTCATCGTATCCACGTGATCACAGGGGCTGATCCGGGCCGTCCCCGTTGACGGCGGACCGGCCGGTCGCGCGGGCGCGCGAGCCGTTCACGACTCGCCATGCCCGCTCCACCGGCACTCGCGGTCGCGGCGACCCGACCGTCCCGCCCGCATAGCGAAACGGGACGATTTGGCCTGAAACGCCTCGTCCGACTGGCCTGGGCAGAAAGCTGGACGGTCAGCAGCGATCGACCAGAATTCGCCCTCCCCACCGGTCGTCCCGGCCGGTCGGCCGGTGAGGCGTTCTCATGATCTCGCGCGCCGGGAGGGGATGCCACGGCGGCCGTCCGGCGCCGCGCCGGTGCAGACGGGGAAAGTGAGAAGAATCTCAGCCCCGCCGCCATGGCCGGCAGGTCATGTCGGCCCGTGCACGTCCTCAGGGCGCGGCTCACGCAAGGTGGGCTGGTCCGCTGTCAATTCCACCAGCGTCCGTTCCCGGACGTCGATCAATTGCTCGACGTCCAGTGGTGGCCACTCCTCGCCGTAGTGCGCGTCCAGCAACGTGCTCAAGGCGACGAGGATCTGCTCGGGTGTCGGACGTTCCCCTGGGTCCTTCGACAGACAGCGCGTGACGAGCCCCAGCATGGGAGCCGGCAGGAGGGCGAGGTCGGGTTCGCCGTAGACGATGCGTCCTCGAACCTTGCGCCCGTCACCGAAGGGTGCCGCACCGGTCGCCGCGTAGACGAGCGTCGACCCCAGGGAGAACACGTCGCTTTCCGGATGGACGGGATCGCCAAGAGCCTGCTCCGGTGACATGTACGCGGGCGTCCCCAGAATCTCCGTACGCGACAGCGGAAGGGCGTCCAAGAGCCGGGCGATTCCGAAGTCGATGACTCGAGGACCATCAGAGGCGAGCAGGACGTTGGACGGCTTCAGGTCGCGGTGAACGATCCCCGCCCCATGGATCGCGATCAACGCCTCCGCCAGTCCGGCCCCCAGGCGGCAGGCCGTCTGCTCCTGGAGCGGCCCCTTCTCCCGGACGACTGCGGAGAGGCTCACACCGCGGATGTACTGCGTCGCCAGCCACGGCTGTGGCGCGTCCGGATCGGCGTCGACGACGGGCGCCGTGTAGAAACCGCTCACGGAGCGCGCCGAGGTGACCTCGCGGCGGAACCGTTCCCTCCACTTGGGGTCGTCCAGCAGTTCCGGCCGGATGACCTTCACGGCGACCAGCCGCCTGCTGGGCGACGCCCCGAGGAACACCTCGCCCATCCCACCGGAACCGAGCCGCGAGACGACGCGGTAGGGGCCGATCATCTGGGGCGGTTCGGGCTGCGGGGACACGGCGATCCGATCATGGTGAGGGTGCTCAAATCGTGCCATGGCACGGGGGTTCGTCCGACCGCTCACACCCAGGAAAGCGCGCTCCGTTCGGCCCAGTAGCGTTCCGCCGGAACGTTCAACCCAGCCAGCTCCTCCAGATCGCCCTCGTCGAGGAGCACCTCTGTCGCCGCGAGGTTCGCCCGCAACTGGGCCGGGCTCACGGCGCCGATGAGGACGGTCCCGGCCCAAGGCTTGCTGAGCGCCGCCGCCAGAGCCACGGCGTCCGGCCCCGCATGGTGCTTGGACGCGACGTCCGGCACCTCTACGGGCGGCTGCACAGCGAGCCTGCCGTTGGCCAGCACTTCCTTCAGCAGCACATGCAGTCCGTTTTCGTGGGCCTCGCGCAGCGCGTCCTCAGCGGAGGTCTCCAGGATGTTCCACGTCGACTGGACCGTGCTGAACAGCCTCTGACCGGCCGCCTCCAACCCCATGGCACGTCTGATCGTGTCCGCCTGCCGTGGTCCAGACGTCGAGAACCCGACGCGCACCCCCTCACCGGCCAACTGGGCCAGAGCCTCCTGGAGGGGGACGTCCTGGAACAGCGGACTCTCCTCGGTGAGTGAATGCACCTGGTAAACGGCCAGGTGCCCGCCCAGAAGTCTTCGCGTCTCTTCGTACTGCGTCTGGAAACGGCCAAGGCTGTGCTCCTTGACCTCATGCACCTTCGCGTCGGTCTTCCACTCGCCCACGTAGGCGTAGCCCCACTTGCTCGACACACGGACCCCTTCGGGAGCACGTGCCTCTAGCCAGCCGCCAAGGAACTCCTCTGCCCGGCCGTAGGAGCGCGCAGTGTCCACCCACCGAACGCCTGCCGCGTACGCAGCGTCGAGGACGCTCCAGGTCGCCTCGCGCATCGCCTCCACGCTTCGTCCGGGCGGCAGTTCCCCGGCGCTTCCCACGTTGATGTAGGCCGGCCGCCCCAGCGCGGCGAGCCCGACTCCGAGCCGACGTATCGCGTCCATCCCCCCAGCCTTCCACGCAGAAGCCCGGCTGCCTTTATCCACAGAATCCCATTCGCCTCGGCCCGCCCGGCGGCCTCCCCGATGCTGGACCTCGCACGCCGGTCCACCTGCCACGAGGAGGCTGCAATGCGCGTCACCATCACGGTCCCCGAAGAGACGACCGCCGATTTCGTCGTCGCGACCGACAGGAACCCCGACGACCTGGCGGCGGCGATCCTCCGGAGGTTCTCCGGCTCCTTCGCGGCGGCGATCTCGGAAAGGCTCGGCTCTCCCCGGCTCGCGCTCGCGTGCCACCCCGCCGCGAGCTCCCCCTGGGACCTTTCCGGCATCAATGGCGCGGACGCCGACGACACCGAAAGGCTCCGCCAGGCGACGCACCACATCGGCGTCACGTCCGTCCTGCCGGCCGGTGACCTGCCGTTAGGGCCTCACCTCGCCCGGGCCGCGGCGAAGGCGGTCGCCGAATCGGTCTGCGGCGTCCTGGTGGACCCACTGTCGAGCCAGGTCCTTCCCGTCGTGCCCTTCGGAAGATTCGACGAGTTCACCCTCGCCGACGACTGGCTCGGCGCCGCCCTGCCGCCCTACCGGAACTCCGGCCTCTGCACCGCCGACGAGGACGACATCGACGGCTGCTCCTGCGTCTACCTCACGACCCGGGGGCTGTGCCGGTTCGGCCTGCCCGAGCTGCAGATCACCGGCGTCGCCTGCCCGCACGACCTGGCCGCGCTGAACGTCCTGCGCACCACCGCGCAACGGCTGCTGCCACTCGGCAGGCATCCGGGAGAGCATGCGCTGCCTGCGGAGTTGCTGCTGACGAGCGCCGACTTCTCCGGTTTCTGGGGCAACCGCGAGTCCATGTGGGACGACGGCCCTCTCGCCGTACGCATCACCGAGGTGACGCCTCACCGTCTGGCCGTACGCCCGCCCGCGGACTTTCCGGGCACACTGAACGAATGGCTGTGGGACGAGCTCCCGCCCATCCTCCATGAACTGCTCAGCTGCGAACCGGACCACGCCATGGCGGGCCATCCGAGTGGCTAACGTCGTCGGGCATGGAGACCGAGCAGGCACCGGGATCGCTCGCGAGGGCGCTGGCGGACGTGGCGGCAGAACGTGAAGCCCAAGACCGGAAGTGGGGCGTCCAGGAGTTCCCTGACGGAACCGGCCCGGGCTTCACCCCACGAGCCGAGGAGGCGAAGCAGGAATGCGCCGCGGCATGGTCGCGTGGCGAACTGACGTGGCGCCACATCCTCACCGAGGAGTTCTACGAGGCGCTGGCCGAGCCCGATCCGCGAAGTCTCCGCAACGAACTCATCCAGACGGCGGCGGTCGCCCTCAAGTGGGTCCAGTCCCTGGACCGGCGCCACGGCGGGACCGTGCACCAGACCGGGGAGGGACGCCGATCCGAGAAGCTCGTCCGCGACCGGATCCCCGAGATCATCCGGGACGCGGGCGGTTCCCCGGAAACACGGACCGCGGCCCCTGGGGAACAAGGGGCGTTGCTGCGCAACAAGCTCTACGAGGAGGCCGGCGAATACATCGCGTCCAACGACCCCGCGGAGCTCGCCGACCTTCTGGAGGTGCTTCACGCCCTCGCCGCCCTCCACGGCCTCTCCCCCGAGGAACTGGAGGAGCGACGCGCCGCCAAAGCGGCGGACCGAGGTGGCTTCTCCAAGCGCCTCGTCCTTCGCCTCCCCCACTGACCTCCGAGCAATCAGCTACACCCAGGGCACCTCCAAACCCGGTGCGCCGTGTTCCGTCCTTGTACCGGGCGCCCGCCGAGACGGCGTGCCCGGGTCATGCCCCGGGGCGCCGCTCCCGACGCGGGTGTGTCGCGCGCCAAGCACGGTTCGCGGCGCTGAGACCCTCCCTCGCCAGACGAAGACACACCCCCTCGTAGCCTGAGGAGCCACGCCACAAGGAGCGGACGGACCGCAGGGCGACGACCCGGTCGAGGGCGAGAAGCACTGCGCCGAGCAGCGCGGCCTCGTGAACCAGCAGTACTGGTGTGAAATCGGTGGGTTCGGCGCGCGCCGGGGCTCGCGAACCCACCGCCCCAGGCAATCAAGTTCGCCACCCGGTCGACCGCATCGACCAGGCCAGCGACGCACTCGCCCCCCTCAACAGACGCCGCCCGCCGCACCCCCGACCCGCGCCCCAGTGGCTACCTCGACGGGCACCGCCCATGGCCTCCCCAGCGAGCGCCACCCGCGCCTCCCCAGCCAGCACCGCCCCCGCCCGCGCCCGCCCGACCGACACCGCCCGCGGCCCCCCAGCTGGCGCCACCCGCGCCTCCCCCAGCCAGCGCCGCCCGCGCCCGCTCGACTGGTGGTGCTGGTGGTTCCTTTGGCTGGGTGGGGGATGGCGTGGTCGCAGGGAGCCGGGTGGTTGGGCTGTGTGGGGCTGGTTTGTTCAGGTCCTCATCAGGCAGTTCGTCACTAGACCGCCTCGCGTGTTTTGCGTGGTCGGCGCCAGTTGCAGTTGTTGTGGGTGGGGCGCGCGGCAGGAGGTGGAGGGGCGGCGGCTGAGGTGCGCCGCGCGGCTGGCGACGCTGTACTCCTAGGAGTGTTGGACGGCCGGGAGTCGAGGTCGGCCGTGGTGTTCGACACGGAGGTCGATATCGGGTGCGGGCTGGCTGGCGCGGCGCTGGCCCCAAGGGGCGGCGCGGGGTCAGGCGTTGGGGGGCAGGGTGGTGCCGGCTCCTCGGCGGCGCACCGTTACCAGGTCGGCTCGGGCAGGCGGGGAGGGGCGTGGAGGACGGGCGGCGTCGCCGTGGACGTGTTCGTGTTCGGGTTCGTCATCGGATGCGGAGGTCTTCGAGCGCCTTCGGTGTTCGGGCAGTGTGGTGGTGGCCGTGTCCTCGACCTCGAAGCCCGCGTCGGCGATCATGTCGAGGTCGGCCTTGCCGGCCTGGCCCTCGCTGGTCAGGTAGTCGCCCAGGAAGATCGAGTTGACCACGTGCAGGGCGAGGGGCTGAAGCGTCCGCAGATGGATCTCCCGGCCGCCGGCGAGACGCACCTCCACGTCCGGGCAGACGAAACGCACCATCGCCAGGATGCGCAGGCACCGCTGAGGGGTGAGGGCCCACTTCTCGGCCATCGGCGTCCCCTCGAACGGGATCAGGAAGTTCACCGGGACCGAGTCCACGTCCAGGTCGCGCAGTGCGAACACCACGTCCACCAGGTCTGCGTCGCTCTCCCCCATGCCGGCGATCAGCCCCGAGCAGGCTGACAGGCCTGCCTCCTTGGTCTGCCGCACGGTGTCGACCCGGTCGCTGAACTCGTGCGTGGTGCAAATGTCCGCGTACGCGGCTTCGGCGGTGTTCAGGTTGTGGCTGTAGGCATGAACGCCGGCCTCGTGGAGCCGCCCCGCCTGCGCGCCGGACAGCAGGCCGAGACAGGCGCAGATCTCCACGTCCTCGTCGCGCTCCTTGATCGCCGAGATGATGCCGGCGACCCGCTCCACGTCCCGGTCGGTCGGACCGCGCCCGCTGGCCACCAGGCACACGCGCTTGGCGCCGCCGGCGACGCCCGCTTCCGCCGCCGCGGCCACCTCTTCGGGCTTCAGCCAGGTGTAGGTCAGGACCCCCGCCTTGGACCCCAGCCGCTGCGAGCAGTAGGAGCAGTCCTCAGGACAGAGCCCCGACTTCAGGTTGACCAGGTAGTTCAGCTTGACCCGCCGCCCGAACCAGTGCCGGCGCACCTTGCCGGCGGCGGCCACCACGTCGAGCAACTCGTCATCGGAGGTTTCCAGCACCGCGAGCGCCTCGGCCCGGGACAGCGGCTCACGGCGCAGCCCCTTGCCGACCAGAGTCTCCAGCAGATCCATGGCGCCGATCTTCGCCTCCCGCGTGCGCCCCGCCAAGGCCCGGTTCGCACAAGAAGGTCGATGAAGATCTGTCGATCACGGCAGCGCGGGACCGGCACAGGCACACCCGCCGCCATGGCGGTCGGCACCATGCCCGTTCGCGGCCCGGACGTCATCGCCGCCCGGCCGTCCGAAGCCCCGACCCGAGGTCGGACAGGCTGCAGGCCGACTGGAGCGGGATCGCTGAGGTCGGCAGCGTCGTGCCGCGAGACGCCCTGAAAGGGGACCCCGACCGCCGGGCAGGAAGCACGGCGGACGGGCGTCGCTGGACGCCGCCCCCGGATACGGCATCCGCGCACCGATGGCCACGGCCTGTCCGGAGGGCCGAACCGTGGTGAACAACGGGTACCGAGCCCGGCAGCGTCACGACCACACCCGACGGTTAGAGGAACCACCGGCCCCCAGCGGGCAGCGCGACTTACGGGTGTCGCTGGACGCCGACGCCAGAGATGGCGCCTGCGCACAAGCGGGACCGGCCTGGCCGGACGCCGTGCCATGGCGAAGGCGACGTGTATCGGGCCTGGGATGTCAGAGCCCATCTGGTGGCTTGAGGGAGCCTCGGCCGACGGGTGGAGGTGCGGCTGACTGGGGTGTTGGGTGCTCGGCCTGGGGACGGCGGCCGCGTATGGGTGGGTCGGCTTGGTTGGGAGTGAGGGTGACGGGTCAGGGCCATACCTGGTGGAGGGTGCTCGGCTTGGGGACGGCGTCCGCGTGCGGGTGGGTTGGCTTGATGGGGACCAAGGGTGACGGGTCAGGGCCATACCTGGTGGAGGGTCCAGGGGCCCGGGTTGTGCGGGGCGATGACCTCGGCAATGGCGGGGCCGTCGGGTGTCGCGACCTGGAGGCGGTAGAACCTCGCCTGGCCCGGGGCCTGCCATTCCTCCAGGACGCGGCGCACGTGGTAGCGGCCTCGGGGGCCGGTGATGTGGGAGGGGCGGCCCGTGGGCGTGGTCTCAGCCGAGACCGGTTCATCGATCAGCACGGGACGACAAGCTAATACGAACACACGTTCGAAGCGAGCGACGCGCCGGGATGGTTCTCGCATTCAGGTGCCCCGACCTTGATCGGGCTTGAGGGGGAAGGGGAATGTCCGTGCGGCTCGCTAGTGTCGCTGCCGCCGCACTACGGAGGTCGATGAACATGGCGACGTACACACTCATCCCGGGCGCGGGCGGGCAGGCCTGGTTCTGGCATCGGCTGGTGCCGGAGCTGCGCGCTCGGGGGCACGATGCCGTAGCCGTCGAGCTTCCGGCCGGGGACGACGCCGCGGGGCTCTCGGAGTACGCCGACACGGTCGTCGAGGCGATCGGGGATCGGACGGACATCATCCTGGTGGCGCAGTCGATGGGCGGGTTCACAGCGCCGCTCGTCTGCGAGCGGGTGCCCGTCGACCTTCTGGTGCTGCTCAACGCCATGGTCCCGTCGCCAGGCGAGACGGGCGGTGATTGGTGGGGGAACACCGGGCAGGCGAAGGCGATGTCCGACCAGGCGATCCGGGAGGGACGGACACCGTCCGCGGAGTTCGACGTCGAGGAGTGCTTCTTCCACGACGTGCCGGACGACGTGAAGGCCGTGGCGCTGGCGCAGGAGACCGTGCAGTCGTCCACCCCGTTCGCAGAGCCGTGGCCGCTAAACAAGTGGCCCAGCACTCCGACCGTGTTCCTGCAATCACGCGACGACCGACTCTTCCCGCTGGAGTTCCAGAGGCGAGTGGTCGCTGAACGGCTCGGGATCAGCGTGGACGAGATGCCCGGAGGGCACCTCGTCGCTCTGAGCCGACCGCGCGAACTGGCCGACCGTCTGGATGCCTATCGCACGCGATGATGCGCAGCGCCTGCCCCGGCGCCTCTGCCAATTGACGGTACGCGCGGAGCACTCTTTCGTACTGGCCGGTCCGCTCCAGAGCCGCGCGGGCAGCGGGTCGCTAACCCCAGCGCGCCCTTGGTCGCGGCTACTGGGAGGCCCCTAGGCGGGCGGCCAGGGCGGGTGTCAGGGCATACGGGCGTTCCTTGGGGAGCAGGGCTCTGACCTGAGGGGTGCGCCCGGCCTTGCGAAGTCCGTGGATCTTGCGGACCAGCGGGGTGAGGTCATCGATGCCGAGGATCCAATCGTCGACGTAGCGGTCGACGATGTGGCGGCTGAGGCCTATCTGGATGCTGCGCGCTTCGAGTTTCCGGCCGTCGAGGGAGCGTTCGGGGTCCCACTGGACGTGCACGACCGCCTCCGCGAACCGGCGGCGCCATTCCTCGGAGCTCCGGAAGACGCGGCGGTCGGGATCGGTCGGGACGGCCAGCCCCAGTGCCTCCTCCCAGCCGGCCCGGCTGATCCGGACGGCGAGGATCGTCTCCTGACCGGGTTTGCGCGCCCAGTCGCTGCGGGCCATGAGCCACAGGAACGACGGTTTGATCCAGGTCATGCGGTTCCGGGAGAACGGCGGGACGAACGTGCCGTGCTCGGCGGCCGGGACGCCGATCTCCGGTGAGTACGCCTGGTAGACGGTGATCGAGTCGCGGTCGTGGCGGGCGCGGATCTCGCGTGCGGGCATGATGTGGCCAGCGTGGCGCGGGGGCGCGCCGCGGCTCAAGCGGTTTTCCGGCGGCGGTGCGCCTTCTGGCGGCAGGCGGTGCCGCAGAAGCGGGCGGGGCGGCCCGTCGGCGCCGAGGTGAGGGGCTTCCCGCACACCTCGCACCGCCTTTCGTTACGCTCCGGGGACGCCGTTTCGTCGCCTTTCGTTACGGGCCGGAGCGCGTCGCACGCCAGCGCCGTCATGCGGCCGGGACTGCCCTCGGGGCGCCGCCGGCGTTCCATCAGCATGGCCCCGACCATGAGGGTGCGGACGTCGTCCACGTCGACGTCCGGACGGACCTCGCCGGCGGACTGCGCCCGCCGCAGAAGCTCCTCCAGCGCCGAGCCGAACTGCTCCTCCAGGCCGCGGGCGTCGAGCGTTCGCAGGTCCGCGGCCAGAGCGTCGCACAGGGCGTGGTTGAACATCGCGCGCTCCACGACCCACATGAGGAAGCCGTAGAAGGCCTCCCCCGGCTCCTCCGCCCGGACGAGGGCCTGCGCCTCGTCCACGATCCGCTCGATGCGGTCCGTGACGACCGCCTGGAACAGGGCCTCCTTGGTCGGGAAGTGCCGGTAGACGGTCCCGGCCCCGACCCCCGCCCGGCGCGCGATGTCGTCGAGCGGGACGAGGCGGCCGTCCGCGGCGAAGGCCTCGAAGGCGGCTTCGAGGATGCGTTCGCGGTTCCGGCGCGCGTCGGCGCGCTGGGGCCGTCCGCTCACCGGGCGCCTCCTTGGTCGGTTGACAAACGGGGCGGACGTTCCGGTAACGTCCTAAGCGGGTTGCTCGTTCCGATTATAGGAGGACCGATGACGGCGGTGGACGCGGCGCGGGCCGGGCTCGGCAGGATCGGCGTCGGGCTCGTGACGCCCATCGCGCCGGCCGACGAGTGGCGGCGTGCGGCGCAGCGCGTGGAGCGCGCGGGCTACGGAGCGGTATGGGTGAACGAGGGCATCGGCGGCCGGGAGGTGTTCACGCAGCTGGGCGTGATGCTCGCCGCGACGGAGCGGATCGTCGCCGGCTCGGCGATCGCGAACCTGTGGGCGCGGCATCCCGCCGCCATGCAGGGGGCCGCGTCGGTCCTGGCCGACGCCTACCCCGGGCGCCTCGCGCTGGGTGTGGGCGTCAGCATGGGGGCGATCGTGGAGCGGAGCGGGCAGAAGTGGTCCAGTCCGCTGAACCGGATGCGCGAGTACCTCGACGGCATGGACGCGGCCGTCGAGGCGGCCCCGGTGCCCGAGAAGCCTTTTCCGCGGCTGCTCGCGGCCCTGGGCCCGAAGATGCAGGAGCTGGCCCGGGACCGTGCGGACGGAGCGCTCCCCGCCGCGATGCCCGTCGAGCACACCAGGCAGGCCCGGGGAAGGCTCGGCGAGGGCAAGCTGCTCGTCGTCATGCAGACCGCCATCCTTGAGACGGATCCGGTGAAGGCGCGCGCACTCGCGAGAGGGACCGGGATGCTGGAACTCCCAGGGTCCCCCTACATCCGCTCGCTCAAGACGCTCGGCTACGACGACGGCGCGGTCTCCGGCGGCGGGTCCGACGAGGTCATCGACGCATGCTTCAACTGGGGCGACGAGACGGCCGTGGCCAAGCGGATCCAGGAGCACCTCGACGCGGGAGCCGACCATGTCTGCGTCACGGTGTTCGCCCCCGACCTGGCCTCGGCCGCCGACCAGTACGAACGCCTCGCCCCGGCACTCCTGTGACCACCACGCCGGCACCGGGGCCCGGCCTGGTCCGGGCAGATGTCAGCGGGGGCGGATGAGGCCGGTTTCGTAGGCGGTGATGACCAGCTGGGCCCGGTCGCGGGCGTGGAGTTTGGCGAGCAGGTGGCCGATGTGGGTCTTCACGGTGGCGGGGCTCAGGTGGAGGTGCTCGGCGAGTTCGGTGTTGGACAGCCCTCGGGCGATGAGGGCGAGGACCTCGCGCTCGCGCTCGGTGAGGGTGTCCAGCGCGGCGGGCGGGGGCTGCGCCGGGCCGGGGCGGCGGACGAACTCGGCGATCAGCCGCCGGGTCACCGACGGGGCCAGCAGCGACTCGCCGGACGCGACGACGCGGATCGCCGACAGCAGGTCGGCGGGCGGGGTGTCCTTCAGCAGGAAGCCGCTCGCCCCGGCCCGCAGCGCCGAGTACACGTAGGTGTCCAGGTCGAACGTCGTGAGGATCAGCACGCGGACGCCGGGGATGTCCGCGCAGATGCGCTGGGTGGCCTCGATGCCGTCCATCTCGGGCATGCGGACGTCCATGAGGACGACGTCCGGGCGTTCCCGGGCGGCCAGTTCGACGGCCTCGGCCCCGGTGCCGGCCTCGCCGACGGTGCGCAGGCCGGGCGCGGTGTCGATCAGGACGCGGAAGCTGCCGCGCAGCAGGGCCTGGTCGTCGGCGACGAGGACGCTCAGATCCAACGGGGTTCCTAGGAGTCGTACGGGAAGGCGGCGGACACGGCGAAGCCGCCTTCGGGACGCGGGCCGGCGGTGAAGTCGCCGCCGTACATCATGACGCGTTCGCGCATGCCGATGAGCCCGTGCCCGCCGCCGCCCGGCAGGACGCGGAAGCCGGGCCCGTCGTCGGTGACGTCGATGCGCATGCGGAGCCCGTCGGCGCGGACGCGGACGCGGCAGCGCGCGGGGGCCGCGTGCTTGACGACGTTGGTGACCGCCTCCTGGACGATGCGGTAGGCGGAGAGGGCGACGCCGTCGGGGAGCTCCCCGGCGTCGACGTCCAGGTCGACGTGGACGCCGGCCATGGCGGCGCGTTCGGCGAGGCCGGGCAGGTCGGCGAGGCCCGGGGACGGGGCGAGGTCGGCGTCGGCGGCGCCGGTGCGCAGGACGCCGAGGAGCTGGCGCATCTCGGCGAGCGTGCCGCGGCTGGTGGTTTCGATGACCCGGAGGGCGTCGAGGGCCTCCTCGGGACGGGCTTCGGCGACGTGGACGGCGACGCCGGCCTTCACGGCGATGAGGCTCATGCTGTGCGCGACGACGTCGTGGAGCTCGCGGGCGATGCGGAGCCGCTCGCCGGAGACGGCCTCGTCGGCGAGGCGGCGGGCGGCGTGCGCGGCGTGGGCCCGGCGTTCGCGGACGAGCCGGCCGAGCGTCCAGGACGCGCCCAGAACGGAGGCCCCGAGCAGAACCCTTCCGAGGATCTCGGCCTGCGCTCCGACAGGACCGGCGACGGCTCCGGCGAAGATGAACACGGCGCTGACGACGCCGATGAGCAGCGTGGGGACCCAGCGGCGGCGCCGCCGGGTGAGCGCGACCTGGTAGAGGGCGAACCCCGCGGCGGCGTAGGTGTCCCAGGGCAGGCCGAGGATCAGCGCGGCGGTCGAGGCGGACAGGACGGCGGCGAAGACCGGGACGGGCCACAGGCGCCGCACCGCGAGGGGCAGGGCCGCCGCGGCGACGAGCGGGACGAGGAGGAGCGGCGGGGCGCCGGTGCCCGCCGGGAGCGCGAGGAGCACGAGGGCGTAGAGGAGCGCGGCCCCGGCGTCGAGGCCGATGAGGCCGCGCCGGCTGAGCCGCGGGAGCGGGGAGCGCAGCTCGGATTCGTCCACGTCACGAAAGGTAGCGGCACGGGCGGTGCCCGCGCCTCGGTCCGGTGTCCGTCATACCTGGGGTGGAGGCGGCGGGACGTTCTCGGAGCACGGTCGCACGCGCGGTTCCCGCCCGCGTTCCGATGTGCGCGGGGCGGCCGCGTACGACCCTCGACTGCATGATCGAGATACGCGAGCTGACGAAGCGCTACGGGGGCACCACCGCGGTGGACCGCCTGTCGTTCACGGTGAGGCCGGGGACGGTGACGGGGTTCCTCGGCCCGAACGGGGCGGGCAAGTCGACGACGATGCGCATCGTGCTGGGTCTGGACCGTCCGGCGTCCGGTGAAGCACTGGTCGGCGGGCAGCGGTACACGGCGCTGAAGCGGCCGATGCGCGAGGTGGGAGCGCTGCTGGACGCGGGCGCGGTGCAGGGCGGGCGCCGGGCGTTCGACCATCTCGGCTGGATGGCGCGCAGCAACGGGATCGGGATGCGGCGGGTGGCGGAGGTCCTGGAGCAGGTGGGGCTCGCCGGGGTCGCGCGCAAGCGGGTCGGCGGGTTCTCGCTGGGGATGCGGCAGCGGCTCGGGATCGCCGCGGCGCTGCTGGGCGATCCGGGGGTGCTGATGTTCGACGAGCCGGTGAACGGCCTGGACCCCGACGGCGTGCGCTGGATCCGCGAGCTGATGCGGGCGCTGGCCGCCGAGGGCCGGACGGTCCTGGTGTCCAGCCATCTGATGAGCGAGATGGAGCTGACGGCCGACCGGCTGGTCGTCATCGGGCGCGGGCGCCTGATCGCGGACACGTCGGTGCGGGAGCTGGCGGACCGGTTCCGCCGCGGGGTGCGGGTCCGCTCGCCCCGTCCGGCGGAGCTGAGCGGCGTGCTCGCCGCGGCGGGGGGCTCGGTCGAGTCCGTGCCGGGCGGGGCCCT
Organism: Actinomadura verrucosospora; assembly: GCF_039540335.1. NCBI lineage: Bacteria > Bacillati > Actinomycetota > Actinomycetes > Streptosporangiales > Thermomonosporaceae > Actinomadura > Actinomadura verrucosospora. The sequence goes on from NZ_BAABEV010000060.1 coordinate 18,940, forward strand.
CACGGTCACCGGGCTGGACGTGGCCGCGATCGGCGACACGGCCGCGGCGCACGGGATCCCGCTGTACGAGGTGACGCCGCACAGCGCCTCTCTGGAGGAGGCCTACATGGAGCTGACGGCGGGGAGCACCGAGTTCGGGGCGGTGGCGCCGTGATCGACGCGCTCGCCGCGGAGTGGTACAAGCTCCGGACCATCCGCTCGACCTTCGCCGTCCTCGGAACGATCGCGGCGTTCATGCTGCTCTGTGTTCTGTGGTCCTGGTACGTGACCCGCTACTGGGACGGCCTGCCGGCCGCGAAGAAGGCGAGGGCGAGGGCGGCCCCGGCGGAGCAGCCCTTGGTCGTGGCGCTACCGGTGTGCGCGGTGGTGCTGGGGGCGCTGACGCTCACGTCGGAGTACGCGCATGGCATGGTCCGGACGACGCTCGCCGTCCTGCCGAACCGCCTGGCCTTGTACGCGGCCAAGGGGGCGGTGGCGGCGGGGACGGTGCTCACCGCGTCACTGGCCGCGCTCGCCGCCGGAACCGCCGCCGGGAACGCGATCGTGGGCGATCGTCCCGTGGCCACGTTCCAGGGGCCGGTGCCGGACGTCGCGGTCCATCTGCTGTGGCTCGGCCTGACGACCGCCGCGATCACGCTGATCGCCTTCGGGCTGGGAGCCGTCCTCCGCTCCACCGCCGCGACGATCACCGCGGGCATGGCCGTGCTGTTCGTGGCGCCCGCCCTGGCCCAGTTGCTGCCGTCGCCGTGGGACGAGCGGATCTGGTCGGCGCTTCCCGGAAGCCTGTCCAACCAGATCGCGGGTGCGCCCGGCTCGTCGACCGACCACGGCGTGCTGGCGCCGGCCGCCGCGATCGCGCTGCTGGTCGCGTACACGGTGGCCGCGCTCGCGGTCGGCGCCCTCTCGTTCACGCGGAGGGACGCGTGATCGCCCACGCGGTCGCCGCCGAATGGCGCAAGCTGCGCTCGATCCGCTCGACCTACTGGGTGCTGGCCGCGACGGCGGCCTTCACCGGGTTCACCGTGCTTCTCGCGGTGCAGATGGCGCACGTCTGGGACGGCCTCGCCGCCGACCGCCGTGACGACCTCCTGCTGCGCCCGTTGCAGGAGCTCAGTGTGTGGGCGGCGTCGCTGTGCCTGGCGGTCCTCGGCGCGCTGTCCGTCACGTCCGAGTACCGCACGGGGATGATCCGCACGACCCTCACCGTGCTGCCGCGGCGCAGCGCGCTGCCGGCGGCCAAGGCGGCGGTGGTCGGGACGGTCGCCCTGGTCGCCGGGGAGGCCGCGACGGTCGGCTCGTTCCTCGGCACCCGGCTGGTCATCGGCGACCGCCCGTTCCCGGACCAGCACGCCTCCGTCGCCCACGACCTGCCCGGCTTCCTCATCGAGGGGGCGGCGGTGCCCGTGTTCGCGCTGCTCGGGCTGTCGCTCGGCGTGCTCCTGCGGTCCACGGCGGGGACGCTCGTGTCGGTGGTGTTCCTGTGGCACGTCCTGCCGCTGCTGGCCTTCCACCTGCCCCGGCCGTGGAGCGAGCGCGTCGGCTCGGTCATGCCCGGCGGCCTGCCCGCCCAGATGGCGGGGCTCAGCGCGGACAACTCCGTCTACGGCGATCTGCTGTCCCCCGGCGCGGCGACCGGCCTGCTGCTCGCATACGCGCTCGTACCGCTCGGCCTGGCCGCCCTCGTCCTCGCCAGGCGCGACGCCTGAGGGCCCGGAAGCCATCGACGGCGGCGTCCCCGTGCGGGGCGCCGCCGCTCGTTTCTGGGAACTCGCGCGGAGGAAGGTCTCAGCCGGTCCGCAGGGAACTCGCCCGAATCGCCAGTCGCTCGCGGAGCATGTCGACGGCCTCGTCGATGCGGGGCGCGGCGGCCTGCGCGCGCACGCGCCGGCCGTCGAGCTCGACGACGGCCTGGGCCAGGGCGGGCCGCGGCAGCGACCGGTCGGCCACCACGCTCAGCGTGACCTGGACGGACGTGACGCCGCCGATGCCGGTCAGCGCCTCCCGGACGGCGCGCTCGGCCGCCGCCCGCTCGTGGGCCGAGACGTCGCCCGAGGTCAGAAACCGGATCTCCGGTCGTTCACGGGTCACATTCATGGGTCCTCCCAGTTGCGTGGGACGTACTCGCCTGTCGAACGGCGGCCGCGACCGCCGCCCTGAAGGGTGAACGCCGCGGGCGCCCGGAATCGCGCCCGCGCGGGACGAGAGCTTCATCACTCGTCCGGCCGGCTCCGCGGAACATACTCAGGGGAATGTTGGCCAAATAAGTGGTCAGGGGACATTCACGAGGACGACGACAGCCCGCGAAATAGCCTGTCAGGATTGGACGCCCCCTTTGCGGGAGAGCCATCCGCAATTCATGCTCCGCCGTCGGCCCCAGTGCCGGGAAAATGACCTCGGCGGCGACTCCGATGCAACGGCTCTGCAACGTTCCGCAGCCGCATCGCCACCGACAGCACTGGTCACGGGGACTCCGCTGCGGCTTCGCGCACGTCAACCGCCGTTCGGGCACACCCGGACCGCAAGGCGGTATTCCTACTTCCCAAAAACGTCCGAGCATCCTCTAACATAGTGCGGTGCCGTTCCGCCCGCGAGCAGACCCGTCGACTGGCTGGTGACCCCTTGTCCCAGGATTCAGCTGCCCCAACACCTCCGGCCGAAGGTGATCCGGCCGGACGGCTGATCGATTATCCGCGCCGCGGCGGGCCCACTGTCCTGCGCATTCTCCTCGGCGCGCAGTTGCGGCGGCTGCGCGAGTCGCGCGGCATCTCCACCGAGCAGGCGGGCTACGAGATCCGCGGTTCGCACTCCAAGATCAGCCGAATGGAACTGGGCAGGGTCGGCTTCAAGGAGCGCGACGTCGCCGATCTGCTCACCCTCTACGGGGTCTCCGACCCCGCTGAGCGCGCCCCGCTGCTGGCGCTCGCCAAGGAGGCCAACACCCCCGGCTGGTGGCACCGGTACGGCGACATCCTCCCGAGCTGGTTCGAGGTGTATCTGGGGCTGGAGGAGGCCGCCTCCCTGCTGCGCACCTACGAGTTGCAGTTCGTCCCCGGGCTCCTGCAGACCGAGGACTACTCGCGCGCCGTCATCCGGCTCGGATACTCCGACGCCAGTGACGAGGAGGTCGAGCGCCGCGTCCAGATCCGCACCACCCGGCAGGAGCGGTTCACCTCCCCGGACGCGCCGACGCTGTGGGCCGTGCTGGACGAGGCGGTCGTGCGCCGTCCGCTCGGCGGCCGCGAGGTGATGCGCGACCAGATCCGGCATCTGATCGAGGTGTCGGAACTGCCCAACGTCACCCTCCAGATCGTGCCGTTCGGCGCGGGAGGGCACGCCGCCGCCGGCGGCCCGTTCACGATCCTGCGCTTCGCCGAGCCCGGCCTGTCCGACGTCGTCTACCTGGAGCAGCTCACCAGCGCGCTCTACCTCGACAAGCCGACCGACGTCGACACCTACATGCGCGCGATGAACAACCTGTGCATCACCGCCGAGCGCCCCGACGAGACGGCGCGCTACCTCACCCGCGTCCTGAACGAGCTGTGACCCGTGCGCCTCAAGGCGCGCCGCCGTCGATGACGCGCTGGTCCCGGCTCCGGCTCCCGCCGCGGAACTCCGCGATGACCTCCCCGCCGGGGACGCGCCGCACCGTGACGTCGTAGACGCCGCTCCGCCCGTAGCGGGTGCGTTCGACCGCCGTCGCCTCCAGGACGTCGCCGCCGCGCGCGCTCGCGACGAACACCACGTCGGCGGACGCCGCGACCGTCACGGAGTCATAGGTGTTGCACGCGTAGGCGAAGGCGGAGTCGGCGAGCAGGAACAGATAGCCGCCGTGGGCGATCCCGTGCCCGTTCACCATGGTCTCGGCCACCGTCATCCGCAGCCGCGCCCGCCCCGGCGCGATCTCGGTGATCCGCATGCCGAGGTCCTGCGCCACCTTGTCCTGCGCGTACATCGTCTCGGCGCACCGCCGCGCCACCTCCGCCGCATCATCCACCACGCCAGGGTAGTGATCCCGGGAAGGGCGGCCCCGCCTCGCGGGTTACAGAGGGGCGCCCCCATGGCCAGGGCAAAATGAGGAGAGAACCATGTTGTACGGCAAGGAACACGTCGAGCGGTACCAGGCGACCGACGGTGCGGAGGGACACGACTGGAACGGCACCGTCACCCTCCTGCTCACCACCACCGGACGGCGCAGCGGCAAGGAGCACACGACGCCGCTCATCTACCAGACGGAAGGCGACGCCTACCTCGTCGTGGCGTCCAAGGGCGGAGCGGACGAGCCGCCGCTCTGGTACCGCAACCTGCAGGACACCCCCGAGGTGAAGGTGCAGGTGAAGGGCGACAAGTTCACCGCGCGGGCCCGCACGGCGACACCCGAGGAGAAGCCGCCCCTCTGGCGGAAGATGGCCGCCACGTGGCCGGACTACGACGAGTACCAGAAGAAGACGGACCGCGACATCCCCGTCGTCGTCCTCGAACGCGTCTGAGACGCGGGGCGGCGCGGTTCACTTTCGCGCCGCGGCCGGGACGTGTAGCGTCGGCGTAGAACACTCATTCGACCGCCGTCCGTCCGAAGCAGCCGAGGTGCCGAGGTGCCGACGTCCCAGAGTGCTGACGCCAGAGACAGGGCCGACGCCGAACAGCGGGCCGGCGACGGCGGGCAGGCGGCGGACGACGGCGCCACCGGCGCGGATCCGCTTCCACCGCGGCTGCTGAAGCGCTGGGAGATCGGCGCTTCGGGCACGGCGACCCCGCTGGCGACCGGGCCGGGCGGCCGGAGCTGGCGCGTCGACGCGGCGGGCGGGGCGTTCTTCCTCAGGGAGCACACCGGCGCCGACCGGCGCCGCCTGCTGTTCCAGCACGGCGTCACGGCCGCGCTCGACGCGGCCGGCCTTCCGGTCCACGCGCCCGTGCCGGCGCGGAACGGCCGAACGCTGGTCACGGCCGCCGGCCGCGGATACGTCCTGTATCCGTGGGTCGGCGGCCGCGGCCGCGGCGGCCTGGAGCTGACGTTCACCCAGTGCGAGGCCCTCGGCGAGCTGCTCGGACGCCTGCACGCCGCGCTCGACGAGCTCACGCCGCCCGTCCAGCAGAGCATGCTCGTGCCGGCTCCGCGGGCCGCCGACGCGGCCGCCGCCGTCGAGGCGATGCTGCGCGACGTCCCGGACGGGGACGGCACCGACTTCGACGCGCTGACCGCGCGCCGTCTGCGGGAACGCCGCGCCCTGCTCACCGAGTTCGCCGGGCACCAGCCGCCCGACATCGAGGTGAGCACGGTCGGGCACCTGCACGGCTCGTTCCATGCCGAGCACCTCCGCTACGGCGGGTCGGGCAACGTCACCGCCGTGCTCGGCTGGGACGGCCTCACCACGGGCCCGGTCGCGGGAGAGGTCGTGCGCTCGGCGGCGCGGCTGTTCGCCTGCGAGGACGATCGCGGCCTCGATCTCGACCGCGTCCAGGCGTTCGTGCGCGGGCACCGCTCCGCCTTCCCGCTGGACGCCGGCCAGATCCAGTCGGCCGTGCACCGCGAATGGTGGGAGCGGCTCTGCGACGTCGCCCCGCTGCGGCACCGCTACCTCGGCGAGGACGGCGCGGGCGAGCGCGCTCCCGCCACGCTCGTGAGCTGGTGGTCGGCGCATCTCGACCGCACCCTCGACGCCTTCGCCGTGCCCTACACCGCCGTGTACGCCGACGCGCCGGGCGACAGCCCCGCCTACGGCTGACCGGCCGCCCCGCCGGTCGGACGGCGCGGCGGCGCATCCCGCCCTCCCGGCGGGTAAGGACCCTGCGGATGCGGATCGGACCGCGATGTGCGAGCCTCGTCCCGCACGATTATGTATCGAACAGTCCATAAGCAGTCCATAAGGAGGGGCAGATGACTCAGGTCGCAGTGCTCGGCACCGGGATCATGGGCGCCGCGATGGCCCGCAACCTGCTGCGGAACGGCCACGGGGTCGCCGTCTGGAACCGCACGGCCGCCCGCGCGGAGCCGCTCGCCGCCGACGGCGCCGCCGTCGCGGCCTCCCCCGCCGAGGCCGTGCGGGACGCCGACGTCGTCATCACCATGCTGAACGACGCCGAGACCGCCCTGGCGGTGATGGACGAGGCCGCCCCCGGGCTGAGCGCCGGGCAGGTCTGGGCGCAGATGGGCACGGTCGGCGTCGCGGACGTGCCCCGGCTGGCCCGGTTCGCCGACGGCCACGGGCTGGCGTTCGTCGACGCGCCCGTCCAGGGCACCAAGCAGCCCGCCGAGCAGGGCAAGCTCATCATCCTCGCGGCCGGGCCGCAGGACGCGCGCAAGGTTCTGGAGCCGGTCTTCGGCGCGGTCGGCGGCAAGACGGTGTGGCTGGACGAGGACGGCGCGGGCGGCGCGGGCACCCGGCTCAAGCTGGCCGCCGTGAGCTACGCCATCTCGCTGACGTCGGTCGTCGCCGAGTCGGTCGCGCTGGCGCAGGGCCTCGGGCTCGACCCGTCCCTGCTCGGCGAGGTCCTCACCGGCGGCCCGCTCGACAGCCCCTACCTGCAGGTCAAGATGAAGGCGATGCTCGACGGCGACTTCGAGCCGAGCTTCGCGGTCCGCAACGCCGAGAAGAACACCCGGCTCATCCACGACTCGGCCGCGGCAGCGGGCGTCCGCGTCGACGTCAACGACGCGGCGGGCGAGCGCTTCCGGCGCGCGATCGAGCAGGGGCACGGCGACGAGGACATGGCCGCCACCTACCGCGCGAGCTTCGCGGACTGAACCGGGCCGGCACCGGGCCGACTCGCGCGGGCGGGCGCGCCGGTACGGGCGCCGGGCGGCGCCGGGGTCAGGATGGTGCCATGGACGTACTGAGCAGCCGCATCCTGCTTCGCCCCGCCGACCCGGCGCTGACTCAGCGCTTCTACCGCGACGTGCTGGGACTCGCCGTGTACCGGGAGTTCGGTCCGGCCGACTCCCCCGGCGTGGTGTTCTTCCTCGGTCCGGGCCTGCTGGAGGTGTCGGGGCACGGCGGCGGCCGGACCGGGTCGTCGCCGATGCTCTGGCTCCAGGTCCGCGACGTCCGGGACGAGCACGACCGGCTCGCGGCCGCCGGCGCCCGCGTCACGCGGGAGCCGCGCGAGGAGCCGTGGGGACTGGTCGAGATGTGGATCGAGGACCCCGACGGCGTCAAGATCGTTATTGTGGAGGTGCCGGAGGGGCACCCCCTCCGGCGCGACCCGCGCTCCTGACCCGGCGGTGACGATGACCGGCGACTACTGGAACCACAACACGCACTACCACGGCGTCGTGCTGCGCAACGTGCCGCGCGGATGCGGCGAGGCGCTGGACGTCGGCTGCGGCGACGGCCTGCTGGCGCGCCGCCTCGCGCCCCGCGCGGTGCACGTCACCGGGCTCGACCGGTCGCCGGACATGGTCGCCGAGGCGGCGCGGTCGAGCGAGGGCGTCGGCAACGTCGACTTCGTCGAGGCGGGCCTCCTCGAATACGACCTGCCGGAGGACTTCTACGACTTCGTCTGCAGCGTCGCCGCCATCCACCACATGGACTTCGTCAAGGGCCTGACGGCGATGCGCGGCGCCGTCAGGCCGGGCGGCACCCTGGTGGTCATCGGCCTGGCGAGCAACAAGGGGCCGCGCGACCGGGCGTACGCGGCGGCCGGCCTCCCGGCGCACTACTTCCACCGGTTCCGCAACCGCCGGCGCGCGGGCGACCCCGACGCCCCGGTCATGGACCCCGACATGACGTGGGGCGAGGTGCGGGACGAGGCGCTGCGGCTGCTGCCCGGCGCCGTGTTCCGCAGGCACCTGCTGTGGCGCTACTCCCTCGTGTGGCGCAGGCCGCGCTGACCCCGTCCGGACCCCATAAAACTGGAAAACACTGGAAGTGTCGGGAAGTACCTGTACTGTCTGCCGCATGTCCCGGCCCCCCGGCGTCCCGACCCCCGACGAGCTGGAGGCGCGCATCACCGAGCTGCGCGCCGCCGTGCGCCGGGCCATGGCCGCCGGCGACCGGGTGCGGGCCCGCGAGCTGCGCGCCGAACTGCGCCGGGGCGAGGCGGCGTGGGACGACGCCGTCCTCGGCGAGACCACCGGGTCCGGCGCCCGCCGCGACGCGCACGCCGACCCGCGCGGCCTGCTGCCCGTCCGGGAGCAGGTCCACCAGGCCCTCACCCTGCTCGGGGCGCCCGCCGCGCCGAAGCTGATCGGGTCGGTGTACGCGGCGTTCTTCCCCGGCGAGATCCCCGGGAGCAGCCTGACGAGCCTGCGCCGCGACGAGGAGCGCTCCTTCCGCACCGCGCCGTACGCGCGCCCCTACTACCTGTGCGCCGCGCTGACCGCCGACCTGCTCGCCCCCGCGCGCGGCCTGCTCACCGTGAGCACGTGGCCGCTGGAGCAGCGCGTCGTCGGGCCGCTCAGCCCGCGCACCGACTTCCTCACCTGCGCGCTGCGCCTGGCCGAGCACGCCGGACGCGGGTCGCCGTCGCCGGACGTGCAGCGGCTGCTGTGGCGTTTCGCGTCCAACATTCCCGGTGCGGCCAGCGGTACGGTCGGTACAGTCGATCCGGCCGTGCTCGCCGAGGCCGCCCGGGCCGAGCTGGACGTGCACCGCGCCTCGGACCGGCGGCGGCGCGAGTCGGCCGCGGCACGCGCCCGGGAGCGGCTCGACGACGCCGAACGGCTGTTCGGCACCCGGCTGCGGGCCCTGCGGGATCCCGGCCGGCGCCCCGCCATCAACGGAGAGACGGACCGATGACCGACACCGCGCCGGACCTGGACCGGCTGCGCGGCGACGCGCCCCCGCGCAACCACGACGCCCGCACGATCGCCGCGCTCACGTCCAATCCGGGCTGCGCCCGCCGCGGGGTGATGGACGCGGCGGGCGTCGACAAGGACGCGGTCGCGCGGGCCCTGGGCTTCCCCGCGCCGTTCGGCCAGTCGCAGTTCGCGATCACGCGCGGGAACGCGTTCGAGGCGCAGGTGAAGGCGGACGGCTGCGCGGAGCTGCTGACGCTGCTGCGCGAGCGGCTCGGCCTCGCCGTCCCCGAGGTCGCCTACGACGACCTGGAGGTGGTCGCGGGCAACGAGGGCCGGGAGCTGCGGCACTCGCGCACCCGGCGGCTGGTCGCCCGCGCGCTGGAGACCGGCGAGGGGACGCTGTTCGACCATCCGCTGCTGCGGCTGGAGATCGCCGGGCGGCCCGCCTACCTGGAGCCGGACGTGATCGCGTTCCAGCTCGAAGGCCGGATGCACGTCATCGAGATCAAGTCGTTCGCGGTCGTGGACGGGCAGGCCGAGCCCGAGCAGGTCGCGGCGGCGGCCCGCCAGTCGGCGGTGTACGTGCTGGCGCTGCGGCGCCTGGCGGCCGAGCTCGGGCACGACCCGGCGCGCGTGTCGCACGAGGTGTTCCTCGTCTGCCCGGAGAACTTCTCGAACCGGCCCACCGCGACGCCGCTGGACGTGCGTCCCCAGCTCGCCGTCCTGGAACGGCAGCTCGCGCGCCTCACCCGCGTCGACGACATCCTCGCCGAGCTGCCGGACGACCTGACGTTCGCGCCCGGGGACGCGCTCGCGGAGTCCGTGCGGGCCGTCGAGGCGCGGTACGCGCCCGAGTGCATGGCGGGCTGCGAGATGGCGCTGTTCTGCCGGGACGAGGCGCGGGCGTGCGGCTCGACGGGCGCGCTCGGCCGGTCCGTCCGCGACGACCTCGGCGGCATCGACACGATCGGCGCCGCACTCGCGCTGGCGGACGGGTCGCTGCGTCCCTCCGACGACCTGGCCGAGACGGCCGAGCAGCTGCGCGCCGCGGCCCGGCTGCGCGACGAGGCGCTGCACGGGGCCGCGTGATCCGCCCATGAGTGCGCTGTCCTCGCTCGCGCGGTTGCAGGCGGCGGCCGCCGGGGTCGCGCAGCCGCTCGCGACCGTGCGGCACTGGCATGTCTCCGGCGCCCCGCTCGTGCTCGTCCCGTTGAAGCTCGCCGGGGAGGCGGCGGCGCCCCTGGCCGTGATGCTCGGCAGCGACCCCGACGACGCGACCCTGCTCGTGGTCCCGCAGCCGCGCAACCGCGACCTGCGCTTCGCCTTCGCGGCGAGCCTCGCCAAGCTCGTCCTGAACCACATCGAGACGAGCCGGGGCCCGGTCGAGGAGCTGCCGCCCGGCAAGGACGGCGAGGAGCGGATCCGGTACGGGGACGCGCCGCAGCTGCTCGTCCCGAACCGGGGCGGCGTCGCGTTCCTGCGGATGGTGGGCCGGTCGACGCGGTTCCGCAGCACCGAGGGCCCGTACGCGGTCGACCCCGCGGTACCGGTGCTCGGCCGGTGGCTGACGTGGTTCGCCGACCGCCACGACCATCCGGGGTCATCGCTGCTGGGGGCGGCGACCGAGCTGCTGCGGCTGCACTGGGCGACGGGCCAGAGCTCGCTGGAGGACGGCAACCTCGCCGCGCTGATGGGCTGGATCGACCCGCCGGACGGCCTCGACGGGCCGGCCGCGGCGGCCCGCGCCGAGGACCCCGTCGTCTGCCCGCCCGCGGGCCCGACGACCGACCCGACGTTCGACAACGAGGTCCTCGCCCCCGCGATCGCCGGCTACGACCGGTCGAACGGAGCCCCGGCGGCCGAGGAGCGGCTGCGCGCCGCGGTCGCGAGCCAGCTCACCCCGACCTGGGACCTGATGTGGCGGGCCGTCGAGCTGCTGCGGGCCCTGCCGGAGGGAGCGAGCGTCCCGCGCCGCTGGGAGCGCGACCGGGACGCCTTCACCTATTACCACCAGACGTTCGGCGAGGCGTATCCTCAGGCGCGCCGCGACCCGCCCGTCCGGGCGGCGCGGCGGCTGCACGACCTCGAACGCGCGCAGGACGCCTACGACGCGCAGCGGGCGTTCGACGATCCCCTGGTGATGGCCGAGCACCGGCTGGCCGGCCAGGCGTTCGGCGGAACGGTCACCGAGTGCGACCCCACCCGGCTAGACGAGACGGGCAAGCGGCCGAAGCTGCGCCCGCTGCTGCGGGTCGGCACGCGCGACCCGGTGCGGCTCGACGTCGGCACGACCGTGTGCAGCGCCGCCAGACCGGCGCTCAAGGGGAGGATCGTGGAGTTGGACGACGGCGGCGTGCTGCTGGAGCTGACCGGCGGGATGGGCCGCAAGCTCACCCCCGAGGCGGGCGCCGTCCCCGAGGTCGGCGACCGGGTGTGCTTCACCTCGCTGACGGAGGGCTCGTTCGGCGTGGCGAGGTTCCCCGACCGGGAGGACACGCCGTGGACGCACGGCGGGCCGCCCGTCGAGTACGTGCCGACCGACGAGGACGCCGAAGAGGAATGGTCGTGACCGGGCACGCGGGCCGCCATCTGGCGCCGGTGGCGGCGCGGGACCCGGAGCCGCCCCTGGAACCCGGCGAGGCCGCGGCGCGGGTCGTCGACGGCGTCCTGGCCGACCTCGGCGGCGGGCACCGCGGCGTGGTGGTCGACTCCCCGCCGGGAGCGGGCAAGTCGACGCTGGTGGTCCGCGCGGCCGCGCACCTGGCCGAGGCCGGGGAGCGGCTGATGATCGTGGCGCAGACCAACGAGCAGGTCGACGACCTCATCGACCGGATCGCCGCGAAGCACCCCGGCATCACGCTGGGGCGGCTGTCGGCGTCCGGCTACGTTCCGTCCGAGCGGGTCATGGCGCACCCGTCGGTGCGGGTGGCGCAGAAGGCCGACGACCTCGCCGACCGCACCGTCGTCATCGCGACGGGCGCGAAATGGGCCACGCTCTCGGACGGGTCGTGGCCGTGGGCGATCGTCGACGAGGCGTACCAGATGCGTTCGGACCTGCTGCTGCGCATCGCCGGGCGGTTCGAGCGGGCGCTGTTCGTCGGCGACCCCGGCCAGCTCGACCCCTTCTCCACCGTCGAGGTCGAACGCTGGGCGGGCCTGACCTGGGACCCGATGCGCAGCGCCGTGTCGGTCCTGCTCGCGCACAACCCGGAGCTTCCCGTCCACCGGCTGCCGGTGTCCTGGCGGCTGCCCGCGTCGGCGGCGCCGGTGGTGTCGGAGGCGTTCTACCCGTTCACCGGGTTCCGCGCCGGGACGGGCCCGGGCGACCGGAGGCTGGAGTTCGCCGCGCGCGGCATGGGCACCACCTACGACCACGCGCTGGAGGAGGCGGCGGCCACCGGGTGGGCCCTCTACGAGCTGCCCGCCCGGCACACCCTGCGCACCGACTCCGAAGCCGTGCGCGCGACGGCGGCGCTCGCCGTCCGGCTGCTGCAGCGCGGCCCCGTCGCGCACTCCGAGCTGGGCTCCGAACCGGTGGACGCCGCGCGCGTCGCGATCGGCGCGGCCCACCGCGACCAGGTCACCGCGATCCGCGCCGCGCTCGGCCCGCACGGCGAGGGCATCACCGTCGACACCGCCAACCGGCTCCAGGGCCGCGAGTACGACGTGACGGTCGTGCTGCACCCGCTGTCGGGGCGCCGCGACGCGACCGCGTTCCACCTGGAGTCGGGACGGCTGTGCGTGCTGGCGTCGCGGCACCGCCACGCGTGCGTCGTGGTGGCGCGCGCGGGCATCCCCGAGCTGCTGGACGCGCATCCGTCCGCCGAGCCGGTGCACCTCGGCGTGCCGGTCAAGTTTCCGGACGGGTGGGAGGCGAACCAGGCGGTCCTGGCCCATCTGGCCAAGCACCGCGTCGTCGGCGGCTAGCCGGCCCCGGGAGTGCGCGACGGCCGGTCAGACCCGTCCGGCGGTCGCGGCCCAGCGCCCGTCGTGCCGGCTGATAGTGATCGGATGGTCGAAGCACGCGCTGACCAGCTCGGTCGTGAGGACCTCGCCGGAGGGTCCGGAGGCGAGCACCCGGCCCTCGCGCAGCAGGAGCGCGTGGCTGGTGCTGACCGGCAGCTCCTCCAGATGGTGCGTGACGAGCACCGTGGTCAGGTCGGGGCGCTCGGCGCGCAGCTGGTCGAGGGCGGCGAGCAGCCGCTCCCGGGCGGCGACGTCCAGGCCCGTGGCGGGCTCGTCGAGCAGGAGCAGCGGCGGGTCGGGCATCAGCGCCCGCGCGATCAGCGCGCGTCCCCGCTCCCCCTGCGAGAGGTTCGGCCAGCGCGCGTCCGTGCGGTGCGTGAGGCCCATCAGCGCGATCAGCTCGTCCGCGCGGCGCAGCTCCCCCTCGGCGGGCGTCCAGCGCGGGACGAGCTCGATGGTGCCCGTCGCGCCGGTCAGGACGATCTCGCGGACCGTCCGCGCCGACTCCAGGGGGTGGCGCGGGTTGACCTGCCCGATCAGCCTGCGCAGCTCCTGGACGTCCACGCGGCCGAGCCGGCGCCCGAGGATCTCCGCCGTGCCGCGCGTCGGGTGGGCGTAGGCGCCGAGGACGCCGAGCAGCGTGCTCTTGCCGGCCCCGTTCGGGCCGAGCAGCGCCCAGTGCTCGCCGCGCAGCACCGTCAGCGTGACGCGGTCGAGCAGCGTCCGCCGCTCGCGCACCAGATCGATCTTGTCGGCGTTCAGCACGACGTCGGGCACGGGACCTCCCGTTCGAGAGCACGGTATGTGGGCACGCGGGAGATGTGCGGCGTGCGGACGCGGGAGACCGGGGTCGCCGGGGCGGATGCGTCGGTGAAGGGTCATCACCGTACCCGAACGCCGCGGCCTGGTACGAGCGAGGCGTCCGGCCGGATACTGTGAGAGCCGGTGCCCCAGGGATCGGGGAGGGACATGGAGGACCTCGGCTTCATGTGCGCCCGCTGCGGCGGCGAGGTGCACGACGTGACGCACAACCGCGAGGGCACGCTCGACGGCGTCGGCTACCGCCACAACCGGCGGGTGGAGCCGTGGGACCACGAGCTGGAGCTCGCGGTCGGAGAGCCCGCCCCGCTCGACCGGGTATGCGATTTCTGCGGCGTCGCCGCGCCGCAGTGGCTCTACTACCCGACGCTCGATCCCGACGACACCGAGATGTTCGAGGTCGAGCTCGACACCACGCACCTGTCGGACGACGACACCGCCGTGGCCGTCCTCAACATGCTCTATCCCTGGTACGGGTGCGACACGTGCTCGGTCCTCGTCGCCGACCGCAACGTCGACCTGCTCATCGCCCGCGCCCTCGACCGGACCCCCGTCCCCGCGGACGGCCCCGTCGACGAGGACACCGTCCGCGCCCGGCTGCGGGGCTCCCTCTCGGTCTTCTTCACCACCCGTCCGGGCAGGCCGCAGCCTTCCCGGGCCGTGTAGCGCGCGCGGCGCCCGGCTACCCCCGGGGGGTGGGATGTCGGTGGGGCTCAATATGATCGGTCCCGTTTTGGTTTGGTGTACGTGAGCACGGGGGACATAGAAATGATCATCGAGAGGCGGTTCCACGGGCCGGAGGGGTCGGGGAACGGCGGGTACGTGGCGGGGCGCCTGGCGGGGCGGGTGCCGATCGACACGGTGACCGTGACGCTGCGGCGGCCGCCGCCGCTGGAGACCGAGCTCGCCGTCACCGTGGAGGACGAGCGCGGGCACAGCGCGCGGCTGTGGGACGGCGAGCGGCTCGTCGCCGAGGCGCTGGCCGGCGCGATCGTGGTGCCGCCCATCGCGGCCGTCCCGTTCGAGGAGGCGCTCAAGGCGGCGGAGAAGTACCGGGCGGCGGAGAACCACCCGTTCCCCGGCTGCTTCGTCTGCGGGCCGGAGCGCGAGCCCGGCGACGGGCTGCGGCTCGAACCGGGCCCCGTCGCCGAGGGCACCGTCGCGGCGCCGTGGATCCCCGAGCGGGTGCCCGAGCGGGAGCTGGTGTGGGCCGTGCTGGACTGCCCCGGCGGCTGGTCGTTCGACGTCGCGGGCCGCCCGGCGGTCCTCGGCACGATGACGGCGCAGGTCATGGACGTGCCGGACGCCGGCGAGCGGTGCGTGGTGATGGGGTTCGCGCGCAGCCGCGAGGGCCGCAAGATGCACGCGGCGACGGCCCTGTACGGGGCCGACGGGCGGCTGCTGGGCCGCGCCGAGCAGATCTGGATCGAGGTCGATCCCGAGACGTTCGGGCGCTGACCGTCCGGCTGACGTTCCGACGGCGCAGCCGCCCGAGTCCGCCTGTTTCGGCGAGTTGTGTCGTCCGACACTGTCACGCGCGCCGGATCCGCTGTTCAATCTGAGCTTCCGCGGAAAACGGGAGGCCGATCGATGCGCGGAGACGGGTTACTCATCGTGGGGCTGGCGGCGCTGGCCGTGTACACGGGGGCTTACTGGGAGCACGCCCGCCGCGCCGCGGTGGACATGGGGCGGAGCCGCCGGAGGGTCCCCGCGCCGCGGCGCACCGCGGCGAAGGAGCGCGACCAGGTCCTGATGTCCGCCTCGGTGGCGGCCCTGGCGCTTGCTCTGCTTCTGGTGGCCGGCCTCGGCTGAGCCCGGGACGGCGCGGCCGGCCCGGGCGTCGATGGTCAGGGGCCGGTGAACAGGGGGTCTTCCCGGTCCGCGCCGTTGAGGGGGCGGACCTGGTTCGGGGGGTTGCCGCCCGGGGCGAGGTGGCCGCCGGTGGTCGAGGCGGGCGTCCCGTTCGGGACGGGAGGCTGGTTCGGGACGGGGGCCCCGAGAGGCGCCGGCGCGCCGGGGCGGGCCGGGACGCCGCCCGGGAAGGGGCCGCCGATCGGCGGCGGGCCCGGCGGCATGCCGGGCCCCGGGCCCGGGGCGGGGGCTCCGGTGGGCGGCTCGCCGGGCGGGGGCGCCGGGTGGCCTCCGCCTGACATCCGCCCCCCGGGCGGGAAGTTCGACGACAGCGTGTTGTGGGTGAGCTGGTCGATCTGGCGGCGGGCGCGGTCGGCCTCGGCGCGGGCGGCGTCGCGCTCCTCGGCGAGTGCGGTGAGGGCGGCCTGCTGCTCGGCGACCGACTGCGACAGCTGCCGCAGCTGCACCGCCTGGTCGTTCACCTTGGTGTTCAGCTCGTCCCGCTCGGCCGTCGCGGCCGCGGCCTGGGACAGCGCGGTGTCGCGCTCCTTGGCGGCCTCGTCGGCGCGGGCGTTGGCGCGGACGACCTCCGCCTCGGCCTCCGACTGGGCGCGCATCGCGGTGGTGCGCTCGGCTTCGGCCTTGCTGGCGGCCTGCATGGCGCGCTGCCGCTGGGCCTCGGTGTCGCGCATGGCGTTGCGCAGGTCCTCGGCGCCCTGCTTGGCCACCGCGGCCTCCACGCGCTGCGTCTCGGCGGCGCTCTCCGCCTCGGCGAGCTTGGCGTGCAGGCCGACGAGCTCGGCCCGGGCGGCCTCCAGCGCGGCGAGGAGCTCGGTCTCCCGGGCCGCGACCCGGTCGCGCTCGCTCTCGGCGGCGAGCTTGGCCGTCATGGACTGCTGCGCGATCTGGTGGGCCTCCTCCCACGCCTGCTGCGCGGCGTCGCGCTTGGCGGTGGCGAGCCTGGCCTCCTCACGGGCGCGGCTCGCCTCCCCTTCGGCCGTGTCGGCGCGCTTGCGGGACGAGACGGCCTCGTGCCACGCCTCCTCGGCCTTGCGCTGGGAGGCGTCGCGCTCGCTCTGCGCGATGGCGAGCTCGCGGGCGGCCTCGGCCCGCACCTCGGCGACGCGGCGCTCCACGCCGGCGACGCTCAGCTCGGAGGTCAGCGAGTCGGCGAGCGCGTCGGCGGCCCGCTCCATCCGCTCGACGATCTCCCACGCCGACGCGACCTGCCCGGTGAGGCCCGGCGCGTCCCGGCCGCGGTCGCGGCGCTCGCGCGCCTCGCGGGCGCAGGCGCCGTCGTTGTCCTGGCAGTAGCGGACGGTGCGGGCGGCGCCGACCGGCTGCGGGACGGGGCGACCGCAGTTGGCGCACGGCCAGACCGTGACCGGGTCGCCCATGCGCGCGACCGCGGTCTCGGCGGGCGCCCCGGCCCCCGTGCCCTGGTACGCCGAGCCCTTGTGCGCCGTGCCCTCGGAGACCGCGCCCTGGGGAGCCGCGGCCGTCTCCTCGGGGCCGCTATTGTCGCGCTCATCGCTGTTAGGCATGGAATGAACCTTACGCACCCCTGCCCGTCACTGCAGTGACTTGGGTGGTACATGTGGGGGCGCCCACTTCGCCGGAAAGTGAGCGGCCAACTCGTCGGTGGCCTCGATGAGGCGGTCCCGCGTGCCGGGCTCGCCGCCGCCGTGCCCGGCGTCCTCGACGACGTGGAATCTCGCCTCCGGCCACGCGCGGTGCAGGTCCCACGCCTGCTCCAGCGGCGTCTTCACGTCGTAGCGCCCGTTCACGATCAGCGCGGGGATGTGCCGGACGCGGTCCACGCCCCCGAGCAGCCCCTCGGGCGGGAGGAAGCCTCCGTTCGCGATGTAGTGGTGCATGATGCGGGCGAAGGCCACCGTCACCGCGTCGTCCAGCTCCGGCGGCGGGACGGGCAGGAGCGTGTTGGCCGCCATCTCCCACGCGGCCCAGGCGCGGGCGGCGGGGAGCCGGACGGCCGGGTCCGGGTGGCCGACGCGGCGGCCGTAGGCGGCCAGCAGGTCGTCCTGCTCGGCGGGCGGGATCGCGTCCCGGAACGCGGCCCACTCGGCGGGGAACAGCCGCGCCGCGCCGGTGGGGGTCAGCCCCCACGGCTCGTCCCACGGACGGACGAGGTAGATGCCGCGCAGCACCATGGCGGCGACCCGGTCGGGGTGCGTCTGCGCGTACGCGAGCGCGAGGGTGCTCCCCCAGCTGCCGCCGAACACGAGCCAGCGTTCGATCGACAGGTGCTCGCGCAGCCGCTCCATGTCGGCCACCAAGTGCGGCGTGGTGTTGCGGTCGAGCGGCACCGCGGGGTCGCCGGCGCCGGGCAGGCTCCGGCCGCAGTTGCGCTGGTCGAACAGGACGACGCGGTACCGGGCCGGGTCGAAGAACCGCCGGTGGTCGGGCAGCAGCCCCCCACCGGGCCCGCCGTGCAGGAAGACCGCGGGCAGTCCGTCGGGATTGCCGCAGGTCTCCCAGTAGACGCGGTCGCCGTCGCCGACGTCCAGCAGCCCGGAGTCGTAGGGCTCGATCGGTGGGTAGTACTCCCGCAAGGCCATGTCCCAGTATCACCCGACATGATCACGCGTCGTCCCGCCGCTCCCCCGCCCGCGTGACCCGCTACCCTCCCGGCATGACGCAGTCGACGTGCACGCAGTGCGAGGGCGACGACCTCGAACCGGGCTTCATCGAGGACGCGGGCGAGCACTCCAAGGGCTACGCCCGCTGGATCCTCGGCCCGCTGGAGAAGGGCTTCCTCGGCGGCGCGAAGCGCATGGGCCGGCCCCGCTGGCAGATCGACGCCCTGCGGTGCCGCCGGTGCGGGCACCTGGAGCTGTTCGCGCGCACGCCCGTCTAGAGCTGGGCCATCGCCTTGCGGATGCGCTTGTCGGAGACGGGGAAGCGCGTGCCGAGCTGCTGGGCGAAGAGGCTGACCCGCAGCTCCTCCAGCATCCAGCGGATCTGCCGGGCCGGCTCCTCCTCGCGCCGGGACGGGGGAAGCCGGCGCAACGCCTGGTCGTACTCCTGCGCCAGCACCTCGACCTGGTGCGCGAGCATGCGGTCGCGTCCCGGGTTCTCGGGAAGCTTGTCGAGCCTCACCTGCAGGGCGCGCAGGTAGCGCGGCAGGTCCGGCAGCCGGGCCCAGCCGGTCGCGGTGACGAACCCCGGCCGCACCAGCGTGCCGAGATGGCCGCGGACGTCGGTGAGCGCGGGCACGAGCGTGAGACTCGCCGTACCGCGCAGCCGCCGGTCGATCTCGTGCGACTCGGCGAGGATCCGCTCGACCAAGGCGACGATCTGGGCCGTCGCGTCGTGCAGGTCGGCGCGGACCCGGTCGTACAGGGCGCGGAAGCCGTCCTCGTCCCACGCGGGCCCGCCCGCTTCGGCGATGAGCCGGTCGGCGGCGGCGGTGACGCAGTCGTCGAACAGCGCCGCGACGGAGCCGTGCGGGTTGTGGCTGAGCGCCAGCTTGCCCTGGTTGGTCAGGCGGCTCTGGATGAGCTTCACCGGCGACGGCGCGTTCAGCAGGATCAGCCGCCGCGTGCCGAGCCACATCGCGCGGCGCTGCTCGGCCTCCGTCTCGTACATGCGGACGGCGACGGCGTCGCCCTCGTCGGTGAGCGCCGGATATGCCTTGACGTCGTACCCGGCCTGGTTGCGCTCGTAGGTGCGGGGCAGCTCGCCGATCGTCCACGCGGTGAGCCCGGACCGCTCGATCGTGGACGCGGCCTTGGACAGCGTCCCGCGCACCTTCCCGGCGAGGCGGCGTTTCAGCTCGTCCAGGTCGGTGCCCTCCCCGAGGGTCCGGCCCGCCGCGTCCAGGACCCGGAAGGTGATGCGCAGGTGGGCGGGCAGCCGGGACGGGTCCCACGCCTCCCGCGCGACCGGCACGCTCGTCATCGCGGTCAGCTCGCGCTCCAGGGCGTCCAGCAGCGGCTCGGTGCGCGGCGCGACGCGGTCGAGGATCTTGCGGGCGTAGTCGGGCGCCGGGACGAAGTTGACGCGCAGCTGCTTCGGCAGCGACCGGATCAGCTCGGTGACCAGTTCGGCGCGCAGGCCCGGCACCTGCCAGTCGAAGCCGGCGGGCCGCACCTGGTTGAGGACCTGGACGGGGATGTGCACGGTGACGCCGTCGGCGTCGGTGCCCGGCTCGAACTGGTAGGTGAGCCGCAGCCGCAGCGCGCCCTGCTGCCACACGTCCGGGTAGTCGGACTCGCTGACGCCGCCCGCCGACTCGTTGATGAGCATCGACTTCTCGAACCCGAGCATGTCGGGGTCGGCGCGCCGGGCCTTCTTCCACCAGGCGTCGAAGTGCCGCCCGGAGACGACGTCCTCGGGGATCCGCGCGTCGTAGAAGTCGAAGAGGGTCTCGTCGTCGACGAGGATGTCGCGGCGCCGGGCGCGGTGCTCCAGCTCCTCCACCTCGTCCAGCAGGGCGCGGTTGTCGTGGAAGAACCGGTGGTGGGTCTCCCAGTCGCCCTCGACGAGCGCGTGCCGGATGAACAGCTCGCGCGACAGGGCCGGGTCGATGGCGCCGTAGTTGACGCGGCGGTCGGCGACGATCGGGACCCCGTAGAGGGTGACCTTCTCGCGCGCCATGACGGCCGCCTGCTTCTTCGACCAGTGCGGCTCGCTGTAGTTGCGCTTCACCAGGTGCTGCGCGAGGGGTTCGACCCACTCGGGCTCGATCCGGGCGTTGATCCGCCCCCACAGCCGGGACGTCTCGACCAGCTCCGCCGACATCACCCAGCGCGGCGGCTTCTTGAACAGCGACGACCCCGGGAACACCGCGAACTTCGCGCCCCGGGCGCCGAGGTACTCCTGCCCGCGCCGCTGCTTGTCCTTCTTGTCGACGTCCATCAGCCCGATGTGGGACAGCAGGCCGGCGAGCAGCGAGGTGTGGATGCGGTCGGGCGGCGCGTCGGCGGTGTTGAGCGTGACGCCGAGGGACCTGGCGACCTGCTTGAGCTGGCCGTGCAGGTCCTGCCACTCGCGGACGCGCAGGTAGTGCAGGAACTCGTTCTTGCACATGCGGCGGAACGCGCTGCCCGACAGCTCCGCCTGCCGCTCGCGCAGGTAGTTCCACAGGTTCAGGTAGGCGAGGAAGTCGGAGCCGGGGTCGGCGAACCGGCGGTGCCGCTCGTCGGCGGCCTGCTGGTTCTCGGCGGGACGCTCGCGCGGGTCCTGGATGGACAGCGCCGCCGCGATGATCAGCACCTCGCGGACGCAGCCGTTGCGGTCGGCCTCCAGGATCATGCGCCCGAGCCGGGGATCGACGGGCAGCTGGGCCAGCCGGCGGCCGAGCGGGGTGAGGCGCTTGCGCGGGTCCTTCTCGGCGGGGTCGATGGCGCCGAGCTCGTGCAGGAGCTCCACGCCGGCCTTGACGTTGCGGCGGTCGGGCGGCTCCACGAACGGGAACGCGGCGATGTCGCCGAGGCCGAGCGCGGTCATCTGCAGGATGACCGACGCGAGGTTGGTCCGCAGGATCTCCGGCTCGGTGAACTCCGGGCGGGACTCGAAGTCCTCCTCGGAGTACAGCCGGATGCACACGCCCTCGGAGACGCGGCCGCAGCGGCCCTTGCGCTGGTTCGCCGAGGCCTGCGAGACCGGCTCGATCGGGAGCCGCTGCACCTTCAGCCGGTGGCTGTAGCGGGAGATGCGCGCGGTGCCGGGGTCGACGACGTACTTGATGCCGGGGACGGTCAGCGACGTCTCCGCGACGTTGGTGGCGAGCACGACCCGCCGCCCGCGGTGCGGCTGGAACACCCGGTGCTGCTCGGCCGACGACAGCCGCGCGTACAGCGGCAGGACCTCGGTCGTCCCGCGCCGGCGGGTGAAGTGCTTGGTGAGCGCGTCGGCGGTGTCGCGGATCTCCCGCTCGCCGCTGAGGAACACCAGGACGTCGCCGGGCTCCTCGCGGCCGAGCTCGTCGACCGCGTCGACGATCGCCTGGACCTGGTCGCGGTCGGGGTCGGCGGACGGGTCGTCCGGGTCGGTGACGGGGCGGTACCTGACCTCGACCGGATAGGTGCGCCCGGACACCTCCACGATCGGCGCGTCCCCGAAGTGCGCGGAGAACCGCTCCGGGTCGATCGTCGCGGAGGTGATGATCACCTTGAGGTCGGGGCGGCGCGGCAGGATCTCCCTGACGTAGCCGAGGAGGAAGTCGATGTTCAGGCTGCGCTCGTGCGCCTCGTCGATGATGAGCGTGTCGTACTGGCGCAGCAGCCGGTCGGTCTGGATCTCGGCGAGCAGGATGCCGTCGGTCATCAGCTTCACGAGCGTGTCGTCGCTCGACCGGTCGGTGAAGCGCACCTTGTAGCCGACGGTCTCGCCGAGTTCGGTGCCGAGCTCCTCGGCGATGCGGTCGCCGACCGTCCGCGCGGCGAGCCGCCGCGGCTGGGTGTGGCCGATGGAGCCGAGCACGCCCCTGCCCAGTTCGAGGCAGATCTTGGGGATCTGAGTCGTCTTGCCGGAGCCGGTCTCGCCCGCGACGATCACGACCTGGTGGTCGCGGATCGCGGCGAGGATGTCGTCCTTCTTCTGCGACACCGGCAGCTGCGCCGGATATGTGATCTCGGGCACGGCGAGACGCCGCCGCTCGACCCGCCGCTCGGCGGCCTCGACCTCGGCGGCGATCTCCTCGGCGACCTTCGCCCGGCGCGCGGCGTCCCGCGTCTTCTGGGCGCCGTCGATCCTGCGGCGCAGCCGGTGCTGGTCGCGCAGCATCAACTGCGGCAGGCGCGCGCGCAGGCCGGCGAGCGGCGATTCCACACTCGTCCCCATAACCATCGACAAGGATAGGGTTCCAGGCCCCCAGGGCCCCGCTCACCCCACAACCTTCGCACCGTAGCCGGAACACCCCGGCCAGTGCGATCCATTATCCGGCCCTTACAACGCCGTGCCGGTAAGCCGCATTCCTCCTCCCCCGGCCACGATCCGCGCCTGATCCTTCACCCAAAGCCACTGCGCGGGGCCCGGCCCGTCATTCATGATTGGGAGACGTGGAGACCCCGATCGCCGCCGGGCGCTACCGGATCGACAGCCACCTCGGATCCGGCGGCTTCGCCTCGGTCTGGCTGGGGCACGACCCCGACCTCGACTCCCCCGTCGCGATCAAGATCCTGGCCGGCCACTGGACCCTGCGCACCGACGTGCGGGACCGGTTCGTCCAGGAGGCGCGGCTGCTGCGCCGCGCCGACTCGCACCGGCTGGTGCAGGTCTTCGACATCGGGGAGCTGCCGGACGGCCGGCCCTACTTCGTGATGACCTACGCCGACCGCGGCACGCTGGCCGAGCGGCTCGCCGACGGGCCGCTCCCGCCGGGCGAGGCGCTGCGCACCGCACAGGAGATCATCCGGGGCGTGCAGGAGCTGCACGACCTCGGCATCGTGCACCGCGACCTGAAGCCGTCCAACGTGCTGCTGCGGTCGGCCCCCGGCGGCGGCGAGCGCATCATGATCGCCGACCTCGGCATCGCGCGCACCGGGGAGCACCTGTCGAGGCTGACGCTGCCCGCCGGATCGCCCGGCTACATGGCGCCCGAGCAGACGCAGGTGGACGGCGCGCCGGACCGCCGCGCGGACGTCTACGGCCTGGGCGCGCTGACCCACCACCTGCTGACCGGGGAGCCGCCGGCCATGCCCCCGCGCCCGCTCGGGCAGACCCTGGCCGCGGTCCCCTCCGGGGTCGGCGCGGCCGTGATGCGCGCGCTCGATCCCGACCGTGACAGGCGCTGGGCGACGGCGGCGGACTTCGGGGAGGCGCTGGCGCGGGCCTCCGGGGAGACGCGCACCCGCGCGCTCGCGCCGAGAGGGCGCCCGCCAGGCGGGCACC
>NZ_BAABEV010000061.1:0-41123 GCF_039540335.1 Actinomadura verrucosospora
GTGGCGGCGAGCGCCGCGCGTGCCGGCACGGTGCCCGCCACCAGGGCCCCGAGGCCGCCGGCCCGCGCCGGCGGCACGCCCGTGCGGCACGCCCACGGGAGCGCCAGCCGTCCGGTGACCGAGGCGACGAGCGCGGCGAAGGCGGGGTGCGGCGCCGACGCCAGGGCGGCCACCTGGACCATCAGCGTCAGCAGCAGGGTGACGACGCCGAACGGGCCGATG
This sequence comes from Actinomadura verrucosospora, assembly GCF_039540335.1. NCBI lineage: Bacteria > Bacillati > Actinomycetota > Actinomycetes > Streptosporangiales > Thermomonosporaceae > Actinomadura > Actinomadura verrucosospora. The sequence goes on from NZ_BAABEV010000061.1 coordinate 223, forward strand.
TCGGACCGCTTCATGATCGCCAGCGCCTCGGCGGCGGGACGCCCGCTGCCGAGGCCGTCGGCGAGGTCGGCGAGGCCGTCCAGATGCAGGGCGCGGGTGACCGCCGCGGACGCGGCCACCGCGAGCGCCGCGGCGAGCAGGCCGGAGAGGCCGAGCGGGCCGCCCGCGAGCAGGACCAGCGCGGCGGCCCCGCCCGGGATCAGCCCGGCGGCGGGGGCGAGCAGCATCGCCGAGCGCGCGGCGTCGCGGTCGACCCGGCCCGTGCCCAGCGGGACGACGGTGAGCAGCGTCACCGCCAGCCGCAGGCCGGCGGTCATCCGGGGTCCGGGACGGTCACCGGAGCTCCATGACGCGGCCCGCGACGACCAGCGCCGCCTCCTCGGACTCGGCCGCGAGCCGCTGGTTGGCCCGGCCGAGCACGTCCCGGAACGCGCGCCCGGACGCCGTCGTCGGCACCAGCGACAGGCCGACCTCGTCGCTCACCGCGACGACCCGCGCCGCCGTGCCCCGCCAGGCCGCGACGAGGCCGTCCACGAGCGGCCCCACCCGCGCCGGCTCCTCCCAGGCGTCCGTCTCGGACATGGCGGCCGCGAGCCAGGTGCCGATGCCGTCCACCAGCACCGGGCCGGTCGCCGACGCGAGCACGCCGGCGAGCTCGGTCGTCTCCACGGTGCGCCACCACGCCGGGCGGCGCAGCCGGTGCGCGGCGACGCGCTCGGCCCACTCGGGGTCGTCGCCGCGGACGGGGCCGGTCGCGACGTAGAGGACGTCCGAGCACCCGGCCAGGCGCGCCTCCGCCTCGGTGGACTTGCCCGACCGGCTTCCGCCGAGGAGCAGCGTCCGGAACGGGCCGTGCTCCGAGCGGTTCCAGAAGGCCATGCGCCGCTCCAGCTCGGACGGCGAGGACAGGCGGTGGTCGACGTGGACGGCGACGACCCGCGTCTCCGGCGTCACGGCCCCCGTGTGGCGCAGGTATCCCAGATGGTCCGGCGATCCGGCCATGTCCAGCAGCACGGCGTCGTACACGGCGCCCGCGGACGGCTCCGGCCTGGCCCCCGGACCCGCGGCCACCAGCGCGCGCCCTCCGCCGGGCGCGCGGACCTCGTACCCGCCGGGCACGTCCGTCCGCGGCAGGTCCTCCAGCGCGACGCCGTCGACCGCGGCGGCGAACGGCTCGTGCCGGACGCCCGCCGCGCGCAGCCGGCCGCACGACGCGCACCGGCACCCCGGCGCCGGCCAGCCCTGTGCGGCGGCGACGCCGCGAAGTTCGATGTTCATCCCGCCGCGAACTCTACGGTTACCCTCGGCCGTAAGGATCACGACGCCCCCTCTGGAGGAGTCCCGGTGGGCAACCCCCCGAACGCGCCCTGGCCCCCGCGACCGGGTCAGGGCGGGCAGCAGCCGCCCTACGGCCCGCCGCCCTTCCCGCCCGGCGGCCCCGGGCCGGGCCGCGCGCCGGGATGGCCGCCGGGCCCGCCCGGCATGCCCGGAGCGCCCCCGCCGGGACGCCGCGGCGGCGGCCTGGTGATCGCGCTGGTCGGGGCCGGGCTCGTCCTGGTGCTCGCGGTGGCCGCCGTCTTCGTCTTCCTCGTCCGGGGCGGCGACGACGGGGGAGGCGACGGCGGCGGGGAGCGGCTGAGGGTCGGCAAGATCGCCGGCGGCGCCGAGGCCACGCCCCTCGCGGACGGGAGCCTCACCATGGCCCGCCCGGGCGTCACGGCCCCGGTCGTCGACATCTACGAGGACTTCGCCTGCCCGCCCTGCGGCGCCTTCGACCGCCGGCACGACCCGATGCTCAAGCAGCTGGCCGTCGAGGGCCGCGCCAAGGTCGTCTTCCATCCGATGCTGATCTTCGGTGCGGGCACGCAGCCGGCCCACGACAACTCGCTGCGGGCCGCGGCGGCGCTGCGCTGCGTCACCGACGGCGCCCACTGGCTGTCCTACCAGGACGCCCTCTACGCCCATCAGCCCGAGAACGAGAACGCCACCGGCTACCTGACCCAGGACCTGCTCTCCTACGCGGAGCCGCTGGGGCTCACCGGCGACGACTTCACGTCGTGCGTGAAGAACCAGCGCCACGCCGCCGGCGTGAAGACCGTCAGCCAGGGCTACATATCGTCCGGTATCCAGGGGACGCCCAGCGTGCGGGTCAACGGGCGGACGCTCGCCCAGTCCGACACCGAGAGCCCGGACGCGCTGCGCCGCGCCATTGAGGCCGCCGCCTGACCGGCTAGTCTCACCGCGACGAGGGAGGTCGAGGGCGATGGCGTGGAGCTGGCGGCTGGAGAAGGCCGACGGGCGGACGATCGGCATGTCGGAGGAGACCTTCTCCACCCAGGCGGACGCGGAGAGCTGGCTGGGGGAGAACTGGCGGGGGCTGCGCACCGAGGAGGTCGACAAGGTGACCCTCCTGGACGGCGACACGATCGTGTACGGGATGAGCCTGCACGACCCGGAGTGACCGGCCGGGAAGGGAGAGGGCCGCGAAGCGTCGCGCTCCGCGGCCCCCGGTGATGCCCGCCGGGCTCAGGGGCGCCTGCGCGGGCTGACGGTCTTGGCCGGGTCGCGGATGACGGTGTCGCCGAGGATCTCGTCGATCCGCTTCATCACGTCGGCGTCCAGCTTCACCCCGGCCGCCCGCACGTTCTCGGCGACCTGCTCGGGGCGGGACGCGCCCACGATCGCCGCCGAGACGTTCGGGTTCTGCAGGGTCCAGGCGATCGCGAGCTGCGCCATCGACAGGCCGAGGTCGTCCGCGACCGGCCGCAGGTTCTGCACGCGGGTCAGCAGGTCGTCGTCCAGGTAGCGCTTGATCATGTCGGCGCCGCCCTTGTCGTCGGTGGCGCGCGACCCCTCCGGAAGGGGCTGCCCCGGCTTGTACTTGCCGGTCAGGACGCCCTGCGCGATCGGCGACCAGACGATCTGGCCGACGCCCTCGCGCTCGCAGAGCGGGACGACCTCCTCCTCGATGACCCGCCACAGCATCGAGTACTGCGGCTGGCTGGAGACGATCCGGTCGAAGCCCATCTCGTCGGCGATCTTCAGGGCGCGCTCGATCTCCTCGGCCCGCCACTCCGACACCCCGACATAGAGGACCTTGCCCTGCCGGACGAGGTCGTCGAAGGCCCGGAGGGTCTCCTCCAGCGGGGTCTCGTAGTCGAACCGGTGGGCCTGGTACAGGTCCACGTAGTCGGTCCCGAGGCGGCGCAGGGAGCCGTGGATCGACTCGAAGACGTGCTTGCGGGAGAGGCCACGGTCGTTCACCCCGGGACCCGTCGGCCAGTAGACCTTGGTGAAGATCTCCAGCCCCTCGCGGCGCTGCCCCTTCAGCGCCCGCCCGAGCACCTCCTCGGCGCGCGTGCCGGCGTAGACGTCGGCGGTGTCGAACGTGGTCACGCCCTCGTCGAGGGCGGCCCGCACGCAGGCGCGCGCCGCGTCCTCCTCGACCTGAGAGCCGTGGGTGAGCCAGTTGCCGTACGCGATCTCGCTGATCTTCAGACCGCTCCGGCCCAGGTTTCGGAACTCCATGGCCCCGACCCTAGCCCCGCCCCGCGCGTGCGGCGCGTGGCGGACGCCTCCGCCGGGCGCGGTCCCGGAGCCGGCCCTCAGGCCCCGGCCTCGCCCGTACCCGCGCTCAGACCTTGTCCTTCTCGCCGAGGCGCACCCGCGGGTTCGGGATCCGCAGCCGGCGGATCTGCATCGCGCGCATCGCGGCGTACATGCCGACGCCCTTGGCGTCCTCGCCGGGGTAGCGCTCGGCGGCGAGCCGCTTGATGCCGCGGCTCAGCAGGAGGCCCTCCGCGAACACCACCACGAGCAGCAGCGGCGGCGCGAACAGGACCAGCAGCCGGGCCGCCGGGATCGGCAGCAGGCTGAGCAGCACGATCGCGAACATCGCGTACATCAGGTAGGAGCCGACCGTGCGGCGCGAGTCGACGTAGTCGCGGGCCAGCCGGCGCACGGGGCCCCGGTCGCGCTTGAGCAGGTGCTTCTCGTCGCCCTTGGCCATGCCCTCGCGCGCCTTGGCGCGGTCGACGGCCTGCCGCTCCCGCACCTTCTTGTAGGCCTCCTTGCGGGTCGCCGGAGCCGTGATCGGCTGCCGGCGGCGCTTCTCGGCCTCGCTGCGCTTGGGCGTGGGACGGCCCTTGCCGCCGGGCTTTACTACCTGAGGAGGATCCGGCGGGGCCTCCGGGGTACGACGCTTGAACACAGGGATCAGCCTACCGGCTGCGAACATCGTGGCTGCCTCGCGCGTTAACGCGTAGGGTGATAAGAACCCCAGCAGTGGTCATTGAGCCCAGTTCACGACTGAGGCGACAGCACGAAGGGACCGGCGCCGCGCGATGAGCGTGATGAAGCGAATGTCGATGATCTTCAAGTCCAAGGCGAACAAGGCTTTGGACCGGATGGAAGACCCTCGGGAGACCCTCGATTACTCCTACCAGCGCCAGCTGGAGATGCTGCAGAAGGTCCGTCGCGGGGTCGCCGACGTCGCCACCTCGCGCAAGCGTCTCGAACTGCAGATCAACCAGCTCGAGCAGCAGCAGAGCAAGCTGACCGACCAGGGCAAGAAGGCGCTGCAGGTGGGCCGCGAGGACCTCGCCCGCGAGGCGCTGACCCGCCGCTCCGGCCTGGAGAGCCAGCTCAACGACCTGCGCGGGCAGTACCAGCAGCTGCAGGGCGAGGAGGAGAAGCTCACGCTCGCCTCCCAGCGGCTGCAGGCCAAGGTCGACTCCTTCCGCACCCGCAAGGAGACGATCAAGGCGACCTACACGGCCGCCGAGGCGCAGACCAAGATCAACGAGGCGTTCTCCGGCATCTCCGAGGAGATGGGCGACGTCGGCCTGGCGATCCAGCGCGCCGAGGAGAAGACCGACACGATGAAGGCCCGCGCCGGCGCGATCGACGAGCTGCTGGCCTCCGGCGCCCTGGAGGACTTCTCCGGTCCCAAGGACGACATCCAGGCCGAGCTCGACCGGATGGGCTCCGGCCCCGGCGTCGACCTGGAGCTGGAGCGCCTCAAGGCCGAACTCGGCCAGGGCCCCGCGCCCAAGGAGCTGAACCAGGGCTCGCCGACCGCCCAGCCGCAGCACCAGCAGCAGGACACCCCCCAGCAGGCCCCGTGGCCGCAGAACCCCGGGGGTGCCCAGTGATCGTTCGTCTGATGGGCGAGGGCCAGCTCGACGTGGCCGAGGGCGACCTGTCCTCGCTCAACTCCCTCGACGCCGAGCTGGAGGCGGCGATCGAGTCGGGCGACGAGACCGCGTTCCGCGCCGCCCTGCACGCCCTGCTGGACAACGTCCGCAAGGTGGGCAGGCCGCTTCCGCCCGACAGCCTGGAGCCGTCCGAGCTGATCCTGCCCCCGGCGGACGCGCACATCGACGAGGTGCGCTCCATGCTGGGCGACGAGGGGCTCATCCCGGACTGACCGGCTGCGGGCTCGGGCCGTCCTCCGGGACGACCCCGGCCGCGCGGGCCCGGGCCGCGTTATGGACATCCGGGCACAAAACCCGCGCCTTGGACGTTCGTCCAAGTGAAGAGCAGTAAGGACTGGGGGTGGCCGGATGGCCAGAACGCGTTACGCCTCCGACCGGGGGCTGACATCGCGGATGCTCGTGACGATGTTCCTGCTGGGGCTGGTGTACGTCGTCTTCGTGGGGGCATTTTTCGTCTTCGTGCCGAACTGGGCCGGCGTCGCGCTGGTCGTCGCGGTGCTGTTCCTCCTCGCCCAGTACTTCTTCTCCGACCGCATGACGCTGTTCGCCATGCACGGCCGGGTGGTCTCCCCCCAGGAGGCGCCCGAGCTGCACGGCGTGATCGACCGCATCTGCGCGATGTCGGACGCCCCGAAGCCGCGGGTCGCGATCGCCGACACCGACGTGCCGAACGCGTTCGCCACCGGCCGCAACCAGAAGAAGGCCGTGGTCTGCGTGACCACCGGCCTGCTGCGCCGGCTCGACCCGGTCGAGCTGGAGGGCGTTCTCGCGCACGAGATGGCGCACGTCGCGCACAAGGACGTCGCGGTCATGACGATCGCCTCGTTCCTCGGCATCCTCGCCGGCCTGATCACCCGGTTCGGGCTCCAGTGGGGGCTGTGGGGCGGGTTCGGGCGCCGCAGCAACGACCAGAACACCGGGCTGATCCTGCTGGCGGTCGTCGCGGCCAGCGCGCTCGCCTACGCGGTCAGCTTCCTGCTCACCCGGGCCCTGTCGCGCTACCGCGAGCTGTCGGCCGACCGCGCCGCCGCGCTGCTGACCGGGCGCCCCTCCGCCCTGGCCAGCGCGCTGACGAAGGTCAGCGGCGAGATCGCGCGGATCCCGACCAGCGACCTGCGCTCCTCGCAGGCGTTCAACGCCTTCTTCTTCACCCCGGCGCTCGGCAGGGGGGTCAGCGTCTCCGCGCTGTTCTCCACCCACCCGTCGCTGGACCGGCGGCTCGCGCAGCTGTCGAAGATCTCCGAGCAGCTCAGCAGGGGAGTGTGATCCGTGGGGTTCCTGGACACCCTGCTCGGCCGGTCCAAGCCGGCCAAACCCGACCTCGACCAGATCTTCGGGCTGTCGACCGCGGCCGTCACCCTGGAGGCGGCGACGGGCTTCACCCCGACCGGGCTCGGATCGGTGTGCTTCCGCGCGGCCGAGGGCGGCGCGTTCGCGCGCCTCCAGGCCGACGTCCAGGAGCTGCTGGACGCCGACGAGGGCCCCAAGGTCCAGATCAGCACCGACGGCTACGGCTACACGTGGCTGCTCGCCGAGCAGCGCCCCGACCAGCTGCCCGATCTCGTCACGGACCTGCACGCGGTGAACGCGACGCTGGAGGCGGGCGGGTTCGGCCCGCACCTGCTGTGCTCCCTGGTCGGCTTCAAGGGCCCCGACGGCCGCCGCCTCGCGCTCGTCTACCTCTACAAGCGCGGGACGTTCTACCCTTTCGCGCCGCTCCCCGGAGACAAGCGCGACAACGCGCTCGAACTCCAGGTGCGCGGCGCGATCGGCGCGGACCTGCGGTTCGAGCAGGACCTCGGCCGGTGGTTCCCCGTCTGGGGCGCCCCCGGCCTGTGATCCCGTCCGGCGGCCGGCCGCGCCCGGTCAGGGCAGGGCGAGCATCTGGTCGAGGGCGGCGCGGGCGTGGTGCGCGGTCTCCTCGTCCACCTCGATGACGTTCTCGACCTTCCCCGCGACCAGCGACTCCAGCGACAGGACCAGGTGCGGCAGGTCGATCCGGTTCATCGTCGAGCAGTAGCAGACGGTCTTGTCGAGGAACATCACGTTCTTGTCCGGGTGGGCGTTCGCCAGCCTCCGCACGAGGTTCAGCTCCGTCCCCACGGCCCAGGACGAGCCGGGCTCGGCGGCCTCGATCGCCTTGATGATGTACTCGGTCGAGCCGATCTGGTCGGCGGCCGTGACGACCTCGTGCCGGCACTCGGGGTGGACGAGGACGTTGACCCCCGGCACCCGCGCGCGGACGTCGTCCACCGACTCCTTGGTGAACCGGCCGTGCACCGAGCAGTGGCCCCTCCACAGGATCATCCTGGCGTCCCGCAGCCGCCGGTGCGTGAGGCCGCCCTCGCGGCGGTGCGGGCTGTAGACGACGCAGTCGTCCAGGGAGAAGCCCATCTCCAGGACGGCGGTGTTGCGGCCGAGGTGCTGGTCGGGCAGGAACAGGACCTTCTTGCCCTTGCCGTAGGCCCAGTCGAGGGCGCGCTTGGCGTTGGACGAGGTGCACACCACCCCGCCGTGCCGCCCGACGAACCCCTTGATGTCGGCGGAGGAGTTCATGTAGGTCACGGGGACGACGTCGTCGGCGATCCCGGCGTCCTCCAGGACCTCCCAGCACTCCTCGACCTGGTCGAAGGTCGCCATGTCGGCCATCGAGCAGCCCGCGCCGAGGTCGGGCAGGATCACCCGCTGGTGGGCGGCGGTCAGGATGTCGGCCGACTCGGCCATGAAGTGGACGCCGCAGAACACGATGTAGGGCGCCTCGGGGCGGGCCGCGGCCCGCTGGGCCAGCTTGAACGAGTCGCCGGTCACGTCCGCGAACTGGATGACCTCGTCGCGCTGGTAGTGGTGTCCGAGCACGAACACGCGGTCGCCGAGCGCCGCCTTGGCGGCGCGGGCCCGCTCGACGAGGGCGGGGTCGGACGCCGCCGGCAGCTCGCCGGGGCAGTCCACGCCGCGTTCGCTCGCGGGGTCGGCGCCGCTGCCGAGCAGCAGCAGCGGTAGGTCGCGCACTGGGGTGGTCACGGCGGTCTCCCTTCGCGACGGGACTTATCGTCGCTTTGACGACTAATGATGGCATACGCGGCGGGGGGTTGGCGGTGTGACGTAGACCGCACCCGTCCGGGGCGTTAAAGACGGCCGAGAAGCGGAATGGCCATGTGGCGAGGTACGTTGTCCTACGGGAAGAGGCACAGACGTCTTCGAGGACAAGCGACAGTCCGCCGCTAGCGCGGCGCAGCGAGACCCGGGAGCTGAACACATGACGGTTTCAGGCGAGACCACGCAGGAGACCACGCAGCAGGGCGTCGTCCTCACCGACGCCGCCGCCGAGAAGGCCAGGGGCCTGCTTGAGCAGGAGGGCCGCGATGACCTTGCGCTGCGTGTCGCCGTGCAGCCGGGCGGCTGCTCCGGTCTGATCTACCAGCTCTTCTTCGACGAGCGCGAGATGGACGGCGACCAGATCCAGGACTTCGGCGGCCTGTCGGTGCGCGTCGACCGGATGAGCGCGCCCTACCTCACGGGCGCCACGATCGACTTCGTCGACTCGATCGAGAAGCAGGGCTTCACGATCGACAACCCGAACGCGTCGGGTTCCTGCGCCTGCGGCGACTCCTTCAACTGACGCGCGCCGAGCGCGCGGCGGTCGAGCGTCGAGCACAGGAGGGGCGGTCCGGACCCGTGGTCGGGGCCGCCCCTCGATGCTGCCCTGCGGGCGTCCCGCGGCGAACTGTCGTGCGGCGGTGATGTGTGGTGCGATGGTGGGTAGCCTGACGGGTTCGAACAGCCGGTGAAACAGCCGGACGACCACGACGAGGAGAGCGACGCCGTGCGCATCGCCGTGACCGGTTCCATTGCGACCGACCATCTGATGACCTTCCCCGGAAGGTTCACCGACCAGCTCCTGCCCGACCAGCTCCACCGGGTCTCGCTGTCCTTCCTGGTGGACGAGCTGGAGATCCGCCGCGGCGGCATCGCCGCCAACATCTGCTTCGGCATGGGCAGTCTCGGCAAGGAGTCCATCCTCGTCGGCTCCGTCGGTGACGACTTCGCCGACTACCGCTCCTGGCTCGAACGGCACACGGTCGACACCGCCTCGGTGCACGTGTCCGAGATCCACCACACGGCGCGGTTCCTGTGCACCACCGACCAGGACCAGAACCAGATCGCCACGTTCTACGCCGGCGCGATGAGCGAGGCCCGCTCCATCGAGCTGCGGCCCGTGGCCGACCGCGTCGGCGGCCTCGACCTCGTCGTGGTGAGCCCGAACGACCCGGAGGCGATGCTGCGGCACACCGACGAGTGCCGCGACCGCGGCATCCCGTTCGCCGCCGACCCCTCCCAGCAGCTCGCCCGGATGGACGGCGCCGACGTCCGCCGCCTCATCGACGGCGCCGCCTACCTGTTCAGCAACGAGTACGAGAAGGCCCTGGCGGAGGAGAAGACGGGCTGGTCGGGGGAGGAGATCCTCTCCCGCGTCGGCGTCCGCGTCACCACCCTCGGCGCCAAGGGCGTCGTCATCGACCGCGAGGGCGAGGAGGGCGTCCACGTCCCCTGCGTCCAGGTCGACTCCGTCGTCGACCCGACCGGCGTCGGCGACGCGTTCCGCGCCGGCTTCCTCTCGGCGACCGCCTGGGACCTGCCGCTCGAACGCGCCGCCCAGGTCGGCAACGCCATCGCCGCGCACGCCCTCGAAGCCGCCGGCCCGCAGGAGTACACCCTCGGGCGCCGGGCGTTCCTCGACCGCTTCGCGGCCGCCTACGGCGCCGACGCCGCGGCCGACATCGAGCCGCACGTCGTCTGCCCGACCCCGTAGCCGCGCCCCTGACACGGGCACATCGGAAGGCCGCGCCGCTCCGGCGCGGCCTTCCGCGTGTCCTCGGCCTTGCGCGCGCCTAGTAGGTGCGGCGGATGTGGAAGCCCCAGCCGCCCTGCCGGAGGGTCTCCTCGCGGACGAAGTCCTGGGACTTCATGCGGCACCAGGCGGGGATGTCGGTGCGGGCGGCGGCGTCGTCGGCGAGGACGGCGACGACCTGCCCGACCGGGACCTCCCGGATCCGCTCGGCCAGCATGATGATCGGGATGGGGCACTTGCGGCCGAGCGCGTCGATGACGAGCACGGGCGGCGGCCCCTCCGGCTCCGCGGGGGGCGGCGGCGCGTCGGCGGGCGGTGTGACGGTCCTGGCGCGGCCTCGGAACCTCATGGGCGCGACCGCCTCCCTGTCTCGAAGGTGTTCATCGTCGCCCGGCGGAGGCGGGCGACGGCGTCGGGAAGCACGGTGAGGAAGCGGCCGACGTCCTCCGACCCGACGCCTCGCGGCAGCGATACCCGCACGTTCCCATGCGTAATCACCCCCATCGCCTCCAGCACATGGCTCGGACGCAGCGTATCCGCAGTGCAGGAGCTGCCGGAGGAAACGGCGAAACCCAGCCGGTCGAGTTCGGTCAGCAGCGCCTCCCCCTCCACGTACAGGCAGGAGAACGTCACCAGGTGGGGGAGCCGGCGGACCGGGTCGCCGATCACCTCGACGTCGGGGACGCTCCGCGGCACCTCCGTCCGGATGCGGTCCACCAGAGCGGAGACGCGCGGAGCGTCGGCCGCCATGTCGGCGCGGTAGGCCGTCAGCGCGGCCGCGGCCGCCGCGATCGCGGGGACGTTCTCGAACCCGGGGACCCGGCGCGCCTCGCGCTCGTCGTCCGGCAGCGGCGAGCGCCACCGGGTGCCCTTGCGGACGGCGAGCACGCCGACGCCGGCGGGCCCGCCCCACTTGTGGGCGCTTCCGGCGAGGAGCGACCACCCGCCGGGGACGTCGGCCCGCCCGAGGGACTGCGCCGCGTCGACGAACAGCGGCACGCCGGCCGCGCGGCAGGCCCGCCCGACCTCCTCGACGGGCTGGAGGGTGCCGACCTCGTGGTTGGCCGACTGCAGGCAGGCCAGCGCGGTGTCGGGGCGCAGCGCCGCCGCGAACTCCGCGGCGTCGACGCGGCCGGTGCGGTCGACGCCGACGAGGGTGACCTCGCCGCCGTCGCGCTCGTGCAGCTCGGCGGCGTGCAGGACGCTGGAGTGCTCGACGGCGCTCGCCACCAGGTGCCGCCCGGTGCGCCGGCGCGCCTGGAGCCCCCCGAGGACCGCCAGGTGCACCGCCTGGGTGCCCGACGACGTGAACGACACCTCGTCGGCACGGGCGCCCAGGACGCCGGCGACACGCGCGCGTGCCCGGTCGAGCAGCATCCGGGTGCCGCGGGCCGCCCCGTACAGCCGTGCGGGATCGGCCCAGGCCGCGTCCAGCGCCTCGATCAGCGCGGCGCGCGCCGCCGGATGCGGCGGCTCGGTTGACGCGGCGTCGAAGTAGCCGCCTGGATCGCTCGGTCCTGCCACGTGAGAACACTAACCGGGCACCCGATCGGGGGTTCGCGCGACCCTCGCGCTAGGGTGTCCACCACACGTGTAATCACTGATCTCTCCGCCCGGCCGACCGGGCTTCATCCGTGGGGAAGGCATTCCGTGAGTCCGACCCGCTCTAGGGAGCGGCGTACGCCTGTGCGCAGTCGCCGCGCATTGAAAAGCGCCGGCGCGCTAGGGCTGCTGGCGCTCTCCGCGACCGCGTGCAGCGGTAGCCGCCTGGGCATGCCCGAGCCGATCAGCGTCCAGGGCGAGCGCATGCTGAAGCTCTGGCAGGGCTCCTGGATCGCGGCGTTCGCGGTCGGGGCCGTGGTCTGGGGCCTGATCATCTGGGCGGTGCTGTTCCACCGCAAGCGCTCCAACGATCTGCCGCCGCAGGTCCGCTACAACATGCCGATCGAGATCCTCTACACGGCGGTCCCGTTCGTCATCATCGCGGTCCTGTTCTACTTCACCGCGAGGGACGAGAACTTCGTCGAGAAGACCACCAAGGACCCCGCGGTGGTCGTCGACGTGATCGGCTTCCAGTGGAGCTGGCAGTTCGACTACAAGGAGAAGGACGCCGCGGGCAAGGAGAGGACGGTCGCCTCCGTCGTCGGCCAGCCCGTCGCCCCGAACGGGCCCGCTCCCGCCAAGCCGGTGATGACGATCCCCTCGGGCAAGACGGTGCGGGTGCGGCTGCACGCCAACGACGTCATCCACTCGTTCTGGGTGCCGGCACTGATCTACAAGAAGGACGTCATGCCGGGCTACACCAACGAGTTCGAGTTCACGGCGAACAAGCTCGGCACCTATGAGGGCCGCTGCGCCGAGCTCTGCGGCGTCGACCACAGCCGGATGCTGTTCCAGCTCAAGGTCGTGACGCCCGAGCAGTACCAGAAGTTCATCGCCGATTCGAAGCAAGCACTGGCCGCGGGAGGTGCCAAGTGACCGCCACGAGTCACGCACCGAGCGCGCCGATCGCCGCGCCGCGGACGAGCAAGGGGCGCATCATCGCCTCCTGGATGTCGTCCACCGACCACAAGGTGATCGGCTACCTCTACCTGATCACCTCGTTCGTGATGTTCCTGTTCGGCGGCGTGCTCGCGCTGCTGATCCGGATGGAGCTGTTCGAGCCGGGGCTGCAGTTCGTCAGCAACGAGCAGTACAACCAGCTGTTCACCATGCACGGCACGATCATGCTGCTGATGTTCGCGACGCCGCTGTTCGCGGGCTTCACCAACGTCATCATGCCGCTGCAGATCGGCGCCCCCGACGTGGCGTTCCCCCGGCTGAACATGCTGGCGTACTGGCTGTTCCTGTTCGGCAGCCTGATCGTCATCGCGGGCTTCCTGACCCCGGGCGGCGCGGCCAGCTTCGGCTGGTTCGCCTACGCCCCGCTGTCGGACGCGGTCCGCTCGCCGGGCGTCGGCGGCGACATGTGGGTGATGGGCCTGGCGATGTCGGGCTTCGGCACCATCATGGGCGCGGTCAACTTCATCACCACGATCCTGTGCATGCGGGCGCCGGGCATGACGATGTTCCGGATGCCGATCTTCACCTGGAACGCGCTGCTCACCTCGATCCTGGTCCTGCTGGCGTTCCCGGTCCTCGCCGCCGCGCTGCTGGCGCTGGAGGCCGACCGCAAGCTCGGCGCGCACATCTTCGACGCCGCGCACGGCGGGGCGCTGCTGTGGCAGCACCTGTTCTGGTTCTTCGGGCATCCGGAGGTCTACATCATCGCCTTGCCGTTCTTCGGCATCGTGACCGAGATCCTCCCGGTGTTCAGCCGCAAGCCCGTCTTCGGCTACATCGGCCTGGTCTTCGCGACCATCACCATCGCGGGCCTGTCCATCACCGTGTGGGCGCACCACATGTTCGTCACCGGCCAGGTGCTGCTGCCGTTCTTCTCCTTCATGACGTTCCTCATCGCCGTTCCCACGGGGGTGAAGTTCTTCAACTGGGTGGGGACCATCTGGCGAGGGCAGTTGACGTTCGAGTCGCCGATGCTGTGGTCGCTGGGCTTCCTCGTGACGTTCCTGTTCGGCGGGCTCACCGGCGTCATCCTGGCGTCGCCGCCGATGGACTTCCAGCTGTCGGACTCCTACTTCGTCGTGGCGCACTTCCACTACGTCGTGTTCGGCACCGTGGTGTTCGCGATGTTCGCCGGCTTCTACTTCTGGTGGCCGAAGTTCACCGGCAAGATGCTGAACGACACCCTCGGCAAGATTCACTTCTGGCTGCTGTTCATCGGCTTCCACGGCACGTTCCTGCTCCAGCACTGGCTGGGCGCCGCGGGCATGCCGCGCCGGTACGCGGACTACCCGAGCGAGTTCCACGGGCTGAACGAGATCTCCAGCATCTTCTCGTTCATCCTCGGTGCCTCGATGCTGCCGTTCTTCTACAACCTCTACATCACGTGGAAGCGGGGCACGCGCGTCGAGGTCGACGACCCGTGGGGCTACTCCAACTCGCTGGAGTGGGCGACCTCCTGCCCGCCGCCGCGGCACAACTTCAACTCGATCCCGAAGATCCGTTCCGAGCGGCCGGCGTTCGACCTGCACCACCCGCACGTGGGTGCCAAGGGCGAGCTGGCCGGGGCGAAGGGGGAGTAGCCGATGCGCGTCCAGGCGTTCATGTTCTACGGGTGCGCGGTCTTCTTCCTCGCCACCGACGTCGTCTACTGGCTCTGGTCCAACGACTGGACGGGCACGACGGCGCTCGCGCTCGCGGTCGGCCTCGCCGGGCTCATCGGGTTCTACATCCACTTCACGGTCCGGCGCCTCGAGCGCGCGAACGCGGGCCCGCTGTACGAGGACGACCCGGAGGGCGAGATCGCGGACGCGGCCGGCGAGCTGGGCTTCTTCAGCCCGCACAGCTGGTGGCCGCTGTTCGTGGCGCTCTCGGCCACGGCCGTGGCGCTCGGCGTCGTGTTCGGCTGGTGGCTGGTGATCCTCGGCGCCGCCGCGGCGATCCTCACGTCCGTCGGTCTGGTGTTCGAGTACTACCGGGGTCATTTCGCCCACTGATCAGTAAAAGAACCCCATCGGGGGCCGGTGTCCGCTTTTTAGCGGGTACCGGCCCTTTCGAACATACTGGGCGCCTTTCCAGCGACCGGGCTGGAAAACGACAGATCGCCCAGTGGAACGACCGGGGGGTCCACATGCGGGTGAGTGGCTCAAGGCCGGGAGACCGGGGGCGGTACACGGCCGTGCTCGTCGTCGGCGGCGTGCTCGTCGGCGGGGGTGCCGCGGCGTGTTCGGGAAGCGTCGGGCCGGCCGGCAAGGACGAGGTGAAGCTCGCGGTGTCGCCGGCCGGAGGCGGCGGGAAGCTGCGGCCGGACAGCCCCATCGCCGTGGAGGCGCGGCAGGGCACGATCGAGAACGTGACGGTGGCGACGAAGGACGGCGTGGTCGAGGGGGACCTGAGCGCCGACAGGACGCGGTGGCGGTCCCGGTGGACGCTGAAGCCGGGCACGGCGTACACGGTCGACGCCACCGCCCTCGGCCGGGACGGCAGGACCCGCACGGTCCGCAGCGGCTTCTCCACGGCCGTGGTGAAGAAGACCAACGACGTCACGATCGAGGCGCCGTTCAACAGGGAGACCGTCGGCGTCGGCATCCCGATCATCATGCACTTCGCCCGTCCGGTGAAGGACCGGGCGGCGGTCGAGCGGGCGCTGGAGGTCACCGCCGACAGGACCGTCGAGGGCGGCTGGAGCTGGTTCGGCAGCCAGGAGGCGGTGTTCCGGACGAAGAGCTACTGGCCGGCCCACACGAAGGTGTCGTTCCGGGCGCACCTGAGCGGCGTGCGCACCGGGCAGGGCGTGTACGGCGGGAAGGACTACGGCGTCGACTTCAAGGTCGGCGACTCGCACGTCTCCACCGCCGGCGAGGACAGCCACAAGATGGTCGTCCGGATCAACGGCAAGAAGGCCCGCACCATCCCGACGAGCATGGGGAAGGGCGGAGAGCGCAAGTACACCACCACCAACGGGGTCCACCTCGCCATGGGCAAGGAGGACCCGACCATCATGACGTCGGAGTGGGACGGCTGCGGCCCCGGCTGCGCCGGGTACTACAGCCTCACCGTCTACAAGTCGGTGCGCATCTCCGACAGCGGCGAGTACGTGCACAGCGCGCCGTGGTCGGTGGGATCGCAGGGGAGCGAGAACGTCAGCCACGGCTGCATCAACGTCAGCCCGTCCAACGCCAAGTGGTTCTACAACCTCTCCCAGCGCGGCGACCCCATCACGGTGACCGGCAGCGACCGGCAGCTGGAGCCGGAGAACGGCTGGGGGTACTGGCAGGTGAAGTGGCAGGACTGGGTGAAGGGCAGCGCGCTGAAGCGGTCGGTCACGACGGCCGCGCACGTGGACGCCGCGACCCTGTCGGCGCAGCAGGGCGCCCGGCCCAAGGCGCCCGAGAAGCAGCGGGCCGAGGGCAACTGAGCCGCGGCTAGCGGAGCGGCGGCGGGACCTGGACGCGGTGCAGGCGCGCCCAATCGCGGGCCATGGCGATCCGGTCGGGGGCCGAGGGGTGCGTGAGCCACAGCAGGTACTCCGCGGCGTCGGGGTCCAGGTCGGAGATGTTGCGGACGGACAGCGCGTGCTGCATCGACACGAAGGTCGAGGGGTCGCGGGTGAGGTCCAGCGCGTGCGCGTCGGCGCGGGCCTCGATGCGGCGGCTCACGAGGTTCTGGACAGGGGCGGCGAGCGTCGTCCCGGCGGTCACGAGCGCGAGGAGGAGCGCGATGGACCTCGGGTCGGCCGCCGCACCGCCGCGGCGCGCGTCCGGCCCGGTCCCGCCGGCGCCGGGCCCGCCGGGATCGAGCCCGGCGCGCCGCAGCAGGCGCGGGGACGTCATCAGCAGGTACAGCAGGCACATGGCCCCCGCCACCCCGAGCGCGCCGACGAGCGTGCCCCACAGCACGTCGTCGCGCTTGGCGTGGCCGAGCTCGTGCCCGACGATGGACTCGACCTGGGCGGGCGGCGACTTCAGCAGCGTGTCGTAGAGGACGATGCGGCGCGTGGAGCCGAACCCGGACACGTAGGCGTTCAGGGACGTCGTCCGGCGGGAGGCGTCCGCGACGAGGACGTCCTCGACGGGCACGCCGTCCCGCTCGGCCATCGCCAGCAGGTCGGTGCGCAACCGCCCCGCCGGCAGCGAGTGGAACTTGTTGAACACGGGCTCCACGGCGAGCGGGTAGACGAACGAGGCGAAGACGACGAGGACGAACCCGCCCGCGGCGGCGCCGGCCCACCAGTGGCGCGGGAAGCGGCGGATGAGGGCGTAGAGGAGCAGCAGGGCGATCGTGTAGATGACCCACGTGACGGCGAGGGACTTCGCCTGGTCGACGAGCCATGCGGGCCAGCTCTGCGTGGACAGCCCGTATCGGCGCAGCACGGACTCGCTCCAGATGTGGAACGGGAGCCCGGCGACGCGCAGCAGCGTGGTCAGGGCCATGGTTCCGAGGATGATCCGAAGCGGCCGGCGGCGGGTTCTCGCGGTGGCCCAGCCGATGAACCGGGCGCCCAGCGGCGTGAGGCCCAGCACCAGGATCAGGGCGAGGCCGACGAGGAGCCCGGTGTAGGCGGGCGGGTTGACGGCCGAGTCGAACGCCCGGGAGCGGGCGATCTCGGCGGGGGTGAAGTCCAGCGCGGGATCGGGTTCCACCCGCCCGCCGGGGACGTGCCCGGGGAGCGGGTTCCACGGCGTGGTCCTCGCGAGCACGGTCGCGACCCCGGCGAAGAGCACGGCGGCGGTGACGGCGGCGGCGATCCGGGGCCGGCGCGCGGGGGCGGCGCCGGGGGTTCCGGCGGCGGAGTTCCCGGCGCGGTCCTCGTCGGTCTCCGCCTCGCTCATGCGAGCTCCTCCTTCACGTAGTCGCGCCACAGTGCGGTGAAGCGCTCCCGCGTCAGGCCGAGCACGTCGCGCAGCGCCGCGGCCTCCGGGGCGCGCCCGGCGGCCCGGTAGAGCCGCACCAGCGCCGCTTCACCGTACCGGTCGGCGACCATCCGGCAGGCGAGCCAGGCCTCCTGGTAGGCCTGGCTGAGGCGGGGGGAGCCGCCGGCGAACGCGTCGGCGGAGGGCAGCGCGGAGGGCGCGCGCCCGGCGGAGACCTCGCGGCGCAGCTCGCCCGCCGCCGACCGGGTGCTGATCTTGACGCGCCGGTAGCCGACGTAGTCCGCGAAGCCCTCGATCAGCCACAGCGGGGTGCGCCCGTCGCGGGCGCCGCCGGTGGCGACGTGGGTCAGTTCGTGGGCGAGGACGACGTCGCGGCCCAGCTCGTTGAGGCGGCCGAAGGTGCCGGGGGAGACGATGACGCGGTCCTCGCCGCGACCGCCCCCGGCGGCCGGGGCGACGGCGGCGAGCGCGGCGATCTGGCCGAGGCTCTGCCCGGGGCCGGCGAGCGCGGAGGCGACGGTCGCGTCGGCGGGGACGAGCGCGACGACCCGCCGCGCCCACCCCGTGCCGACCACGGACGTCACGACCGGGACGGCCGCGTCCAGCCGCCGGGCGATGCCGTCGAGGCCGGCGCCGTCGCCGACGACCAGGCTCGTGCGGCCCCTGACCACCGTCAGGGGGCCGCAGTCCCAGATGTCGGTGTCGTCGGCGAGGCCGCGGGACGTCCCGTCGCCGACGATCGTCCACGCACCGCCCCGCGGGGCCAGCGTGAGGTAGCGGGTGCGGGCCACGTCGCTCCGGTCGAAGCCGCGCAGCCTGTAGCGCGCCTCGACGCGGACGACGGCGGTCTCGCCGTCCACGGTCTCGACGCGGACGACGCGCTCCCGCCAGCCTTCCAGGGGAAGCTTCCGGAGGTTCCCGTACATGCGGGACTGGGTGTCCTGGAAGGCGGCGGGGGCGTTGCCCACCGTGGCGAGGAACGCCATGCGGTCGCCTTGGCGGACGGCCGCGGCGCGATTGGCGAGGACGGCGGAGGCCAGGGAGGGATTGAACGTCCCGGCGGACGGGGAGCCGGGAGCACGGGCGCCCGCCGCCCGGCCGCCGGAGCGCGAGCCCGCCAGGCCGGCGCCTCCGGCGAGGAGGACGGCGACCCCGCCCGCGCCGAGGGCGAGGACCCTGCGCCGCGTGACGGGGGCGTCCTGCCCGGGGCCTTCCTCCATGGGCGCGATCCTATGCAGGGCGCGGGGCGTGGGGCGCCGTCACGACCGGTAGTCCGGGTAGCCGTAGCCGACGACGACGTCTGTGGAACGTTCCTTTATCCGGACGGCGTTGTCGGTGTTGCCCTCGACGGTCTCGATCGTGCCATCGTCGATCTTCTTGACCACCATGCCGACGTGCTCGATGTCGTCGACGGACTCACTGCCGCCCCACGAGAAGAACACGATCGCGCCGGGCCTCGGCTCGTTGCCCCAGCGGCCGTGCTCCTGGAACCAGCGGGCGTGGGCGACCGTCCAGGCGTCGCTGCCGACCTGGTCGCTGAAGCCGATCTGCTCGCCCACCCAGGAGACGAACATGTCGCACCAGTTCGCGTCGCCGTAGCCGCTGAGGGAGCCGCCGTCGCGCGCGAGGGTCTCCCGCGCGCGGGACGTGGCCATGTACCAGTCCTGGAACTTGGTCTCGCCGCCGCCGTCCTCCTCGACGCCGACCTGCGAGCGGGCGAGCTCGATGGCCTGCGCGGCGGTGGGGCGCGACTTCGCGACGGTCTTCGGGGCGGCCTTCTCGGAGGTCTCCGCCTTCGGCTGCTCGGGCTGGTCCTTCTTCGCCGGAGCCTTCGAGCCGGTCGTCTTGCGCTCGTCCTCGGCACGGCGCCCGGGCGGGCCGCCGTGCGCCGTCAGGCCGGGGGCGAGGTCGGCCGCGGCGGCGGCCCTCACCGGGGTGGAGCCGAACGGCAGGACCGACGCCTGCGCGGTGGCGGCGGCGGTGCCGAGCACGGCGGCGCCGACGATCACGCCGCCGGTCGTCCGCCAGGTCAGGGACAGGGGGTTCGGCTTGCGGTGCCTGCCGTGGGTCTTCTTGCAGTGCGCGCGTGGCACGGGGGGATCTCCTCGACTTCCATGCCGCCTACCGGGTTAGCTGACGGGTTCGGGCGTGGAAGCCGCCCTACGGCCCGCGAAGGCAGGCCGATTCACCCCGAAAAGGACGCAGTGGGTCCCCGGTTCCACGGTGGACGCGCATGCGGGGCACGGCGGTCCGCGGACTCGGCGGTGACGTGCCCGGGGGCGGGCACACCGGTTCTGAATGGGGAATCTCGGCGGGCGTGGACGCCCGCGGAGTGCAGGGGGTGGGGGCGTGGCCGCGTGGCGGCCACGCCCCAGGTAACGCTGCGGGATTCACTCCTTCTCTTCCAGACGCCTACCGGGTTAGCTGACGGGTTCGGGCGTGGAAGTGGCCCTACGGCGGCTCTCACCGGACTGCCGGGAGAGACGCGCCGATTCACCCCGGGTGCCGGAATGCCCGTCCGGAGAGTTCCTCCGGACTCCGGCGCAGATGGGTCCCCGGTTCCGCGCTGAGGCGGATTCGGCGCTGCCGCTGCGATCCTGGGGGCGAGATGGGGCCCGGCGCGGGACCTGTCTCCCGCGTGCGAACGAGCGGCGCCTTGTGTTGTGGACGGACGGCGGCCCGTCTCCGGGGACCGTCCGGGGCCTGCCCCGTGTACGCCACCGCGGCTGCGCGCTCAGCGCCATGCACGCTGCGGGCGTGCGCACGGTGGACGGGGTCGGCCGGGTCTGCGACGAGACCGTGCGGCGCCTTCGGGCGCCGCGGGACGGCACGTGGGGCGTGCCGCCTGGGGGGAGCGGCGCGTGGCTCGCGCCGCCGTCACGCGGGTGCTGGATGCGCCGCGTGGGGCCGGGGCGCCAGGTGGGCGCCGCGGGTCCACGGCGTCTGGAGGGCGCCGTGAGTGGTGCAAAGGTACCAAAACCCCAAAAGAAGGCAAACCCCCCCAAAATCAACAACGGACCAGGTCAAGCCTGGTCCGTTGTCGATGGAGGTCCCGTGACGCCCGTGGAGCAGGGGGTCAGGGGGTGTGTCAGGGGCGCCCGGCGCCGTAGAAGTTGCTCTTGTAGTAGCCGGAGCTGATGTCGCTGATCTTGACGACGTCGCCGGTGTGCGGGGCGTGGATCATCTTGCCGCCGCCCACGTAGAGGCCGACGTGGCCGAGGTTGCTGAAGAACACCAGATCACCGGGCTGCATGTTGTTCCAGGCGACCCGCTTGGAGCTGGTGTAGGCGTACTGGGTGTTGGTGGTGCGGGTGATGCTGACGCCCGCGGCGGCCCAGGCCTTCATGGTCAGACCGGAGCAGTCGTAGGAGTCCGGGCCCTCGGCGCCGTAGGAGTAGGGCTTGCCGAGCTGCGCGTAGGCGAAGTTGAGCGCCGTGCGGGCCGGGCCGCTCGCCGGGCCGTTGTAGGTGCCGCCCGTGGGGCCGCCGCCGCCCGGGCGGGAGGGCGTGCTTCCGCCGCCGAGCCGGCGCACGAGCGCCTTCTGCTTCTGCACCTGCTTGTCGAGGTCCTGCTTCTGCTTCTTCAGCTCGTCCTGCTTGGACTTCACCTCGTCGTAGGCGGCCTTCGCCTGGGACTGCTCGCGGCGGAGCCGCTGGGCGGTCGCGAGGAACTGGGTGAGCTGGGAGCTGCGCTCGTGCGACAGGTGCGAGAAGACGGCGGCCTGGTCGAGGATCGACTGCGGGTCGTTGCTGCCGACGAAGCCGGTGACGTCGGCCGAGTCACCGTTCTTGTAGGCGGTGGCCGCCATCTGCGCGATCTTGGACCGCTGCTCCTCGAAGTCGGCCTGCTCCTGCTTGCTCGCCTTGGTCGCGGCGTCGAACTTCTTCTTGGCGACCTTGAGCTTCTCGCGGTTCTGGTTGAACTGCTCGACCTTCTGGTCCATCTTCTCGTTGAGCTTGTCGAGCGTCTTCTGGGCCTGCGCCCGGGTCGGCTTGGGCTCGGCGTGCGCCACCACCGGGGAGCAGGTCAGGGAGACCGCCACGGTCAGTCCGGCGACGGCCGCCAGGCGACGGCGGAGGCCTGTGCCCGCAGAGCCCGCCCCGCGGCCAGGCCGCTGCGCCGGTGCCCCGATGTGATCATTGGCCACGGTCGGTTTCGCCCCTCTCGTCCACGACGTCAGCGGACGACATTAGCGAGGGGCAACAGCCGTCACAACCGATTCATCACTCTTTGATTGACATCTCTCATTATCATCCACTTTTAGTGACGCCATGATCACATACCGCGAGGACTGCCTTATCGGAGCCTTATGGGCGTCTTAGGAGCGGCCCAGCCTGCGCAGCAGCAGGGAGGACGGGCAGGGGCGCGCGTTGGCGCGCCGGGCGGCGTCGGCGACCTCCCGGTCGGACGACACCACGACCACCGAGCGGCCCGGCGGCTCGGCCCGCACGAGCTCGCCGATCAGCTCGTCCGCCGTCTGGCCCGGGTGGCTGAACCGCACCCGTACCCCGCGCGGCGCCGCGATGGCGACCGGCGCGTCCAGTTCCGCCCCGTCGAACACGCACGTCACCTCGGCGCGCGTCTGCGCGGCGAGCCCGCCGAGCCCCGACAGCAGCCGGCTGCGCTGGTCGGCCAGCGGCAGCTCCCCGTACCCGGTCTTGGTGACGTTGTAGCCGTCCACCACCAGGTGCACCTGCGGAAGCGTCAGCAGCCGGTCCAGCAGCTGCGGGTCGCTGTCGGACAGGGCCCGGCCGGGCAGCGCGCGGTGCGCCAGCCGGTCGGGCTCCAGCCCGCCGACCGCGTCGGCGGGACGGCCGATGGTGGAGGGCAGGGCCAGCTCCCGGCGGACGCCCTGCGCGGCGTCCACCAGCGCGTCCAGCAGCATCCGCAGCCGCACGTCGTCGACGTTGCGCCCCTCCCGCGCGGCCCGCTTGGCGGTCTCGGCCGCCTCCTCCGCCCGCGCGGCCCGGGCGCGCAGCCTGCGCAGCTCCTTGTCCGACGCGGCGGTCGACTCGCGCGCGGCGGCGAGCTCGCGGTCGGCCTCCTCCGCGACCGCGTGTGCGCGCTCCTCCGCGGCCCGGAACCGGGTGCGCGCGTCGTGCAGCTTGCGGCGCAGCTCGGCGACCTCGGCCTTGGTCTCGCGCAGCTCGGCGCGCAGCTTGGCCAGCTCGGCGCCGCGGGCGTCGCGGGTCGCGGCGAGCTCCGCCTTCAGCGCGGCGACGCGGCGTTCGGCCTCCTGCTCCTCCGACGCGCTCGCCGAACGCGCCAGCTCCTCGCGCGCGGACTCCACCAGCTCTGTCCAGCCCGCCGGGCGCAGCAGGTACGCCAGCACGGCGACGCGCACCGGGTCGGCCGCGGGCGGCACGTTCCCGCCCTCGACCGCCTCCACCAGGTCGGCCTGCGCCTCCCGGAGCGGCGCGGTGACCCGGCTCCGGAACTCCCCGTCCTTCTCCAGCACCGCCGCGATGTGCTGGCCCGCGAGCCTGGCGCGCTTGCGGCGCTCGAACCGCGCGAACCGGCGCAGCGGCACGGGGATCTCGTCGGAGGGCAGTGACCCGATCAGGTCGGCGGCGGCCTCCACCACGCCCTGCCGCACCGCCTCGGGCAGCGGGCGGGACGCCTTCTCCGCGGGCTCCCCGTCGCCGGGGGTCGCTTCGGGACCGCTGTCGATGATCCCGCTCCTTCCGGGCTGCGCCGCCGGTGGGCTGTGTGTTCCCGAGCGCGGTACGCCCTAACCAGGGCGAACGTGCGATCGGACGGATCGCGCCCGGCCCTCGGCGGGATGCCTCCCGCCCGTCCTCGCGGCCCCCGCCCGGCGGGACGTCCCGGCGCCCCCCAACCCTAGCGGCACGAAGTTCTGTCGGTGGGGTCCTCTACGGTCGCGCTCATGACGGCTGCGCACGGTGTCCAAGGGCGCGGAGCCCAGGGGCACGGGGCCCGGGGGCACGGCGTCCAGGGCACCCTGGACGACCTCGGCACCCCCCTCAGCGACGTCACCTTCGTGGTGGTCGACCTGGAGACCACCGGCGGCTCGGCGGCCGACTCGGCCATCACCGAGATCGGCGCGGTGAAGGTGCGCGGCGGTCAGGAGCTCGGCGAGCTCGGCACGCTCGTCGACCCGGGCGGCCCCGTCCCGCCGTTCATCACCGCGCTCACCGGCATCACCACGGCGATGGTGACGGCCGCGCCGCGGATCGAGTCGGTGCTGCCGGCGTTCCTGGAGTTCGCGCGCGGCTGCGTCCTCGTCGCGCACAACGCCTCGTTCGACATCGGCTTCCTCAAGGCCGCGTGCGCCGCGAACGGCTACGCCTGGCCCGCGTTCGCCGTCGTCGACACCGTCGACCTGGCGCGGCGCGTGCTGTCCCGCGACGAGGTGCCCAACTGCAAGCTCGCCACGCTGGCCCGCTTCTTCCGGACGTCCAACGAGCCGACGCACCGGGCCCTCGCCGACGCCCGCGCCACTGTGGAGGTGCTGCACGGCCTCATCGAGCGGCTCGGCTCGTTCGGCGTCACCTCGCTGGAGGAGATGCGCGGCTTCGCGAAGGCGCCCACCCCCGAGCAGCGCCGCAAGCGGCACCTCGCCGACGACGTCCCCTCCACCCCCGGCGTCTACCTCTTCGAGGACCACGCCGGCGAGGTGCTCTACGTGGGCAAGAGCGGCGACCTGCGCTCGCGCGTGCGCAGCTACTTCACCGGCTCGGAGACGCGCCGGCGCGTCCGGGAGATGGTCGGCCTCGCCGAGAACGTCCGCACCATCGTGTGCGCCACGGGGCTGGAGGCCGAGGTCCGCGAGCTGCGGCTGATCGCCGAGCACAAGCCGCGCTACAACCGCCGCTCCAAGTTCCCCGAGCGGGCGATCTGGCTCAAGCTGACCGTGGAGCCGTTCCCCCGGCTGTCCATCGTGCGGGAGTGCCGGGCCGACGGCGCCCGCTACCTCGGGCCGATCTCCTCGCGGCGGCAGGCCGAGGAGGCCCGCGCCGCGCTGCACGAGGCGGTTCCGCTGCGGCAGTGCACCCAGCGTCTGACCCTCCGGCTGGTGGAGAGCGGCAAGGCGCGTTCGTGCGCCCTCGCCGAGCTGGGCCGCTGCGGCGCGCCCTGCGACGGCCGCGAGTCCGCCGACGCCTACGCCGTCCACACCGGGACGGCCCGCTCCATCATGGAGGGCGACGTGCGGCCCGTCGTCGCCGCCGCGCAGGTCCGCATCGACCGGCTGGCCTCCGAGCTGCGCTACGAGGAGGCCGCCGCCCAGCGCGACCGGCTCGCGGCGTTCGTCCGGGCCGCCGCGCGCGGGCAGCGGCTGGCGGCGCTGGCCCGGCTGCCCCAGCTGGTGGCCGCCCGTCCCGCCTTCGACGGCGGATGGGAGCTGTCGGTCGTGCGCTACGGCCGGCTCGCCGCCGCCGGGACCGTCCCGCCGAACGCCCGGCCCCGGCCCTACGTCGACGCGCTCATCGCGACGGCCGAGACGGTGTTCCCGCCCTCCGGAGAGGCGCCCGGCGGCGTCGCGCTCGGCGCGCCCGCCTCGCAGGGCGCGACCGCCGAGGAGATGGAGTGCGTCCTGCGCTGGCTCGATCTGCCCGGCGTCCGCCTGGTCGAGGTCGACGGCCCGTGGACGTGCCCGCTGCACGGCGCCGAGGGCCTGCGCGAGTGGATCGACAAGGCCTACGACCGGAGCTACGAGCGGCCCGACGGTGCCCGTCGCGGGCCCGGCCGACCACTAAGGTGACCGTGTACACCCGGCAACCGGAGGACGACCCCGCATGGCACTGCCTCTCTACGACAGTCAGCCTGCGCGGCGCGTCCCCTGGGTGACGTACCTGCTGATCGCCGTCAACGTGGTGGTCTTCCTCATCACCCCGATGTCGAACTTCGCCGCCTGGTACGGCAAGGGCTCGGTCCGCGAGTGCAAGGCGACGCACTTCACCTACGAGTACGGAGCCGTGCCGAAGGAGCTGACCACCGGCGACCAGCAGCCGCTGCCGACCGAGGTCGCGCACGACTGCGGGCCGTCGAGCTTCCGCAAGGCGCCCTGGACCGCGGCGTTCACCTCGATGTTCCTGCACTCCAGCGCCATGCACCTGCTCGGCAACCTGGTCTTCCTGTTCGTCGTCGGCATGGGCGTGGAAGACCGGCTCGGCCGATGGCGCTACCTGCTCGCCTACCTGGTGTTCGGGCTCGTCGCCGTCTACGGGTTCGCGTGGACCTCGCCCGACTCCACCGTCCCGCTCATCGGCGCGTCCGGCGCGATCGCCGGGGTGATGGGCGCCTACGTGATCCTCAATCCGCGGGGCCGCGTCGTCAGCTGGGTGCCGCCGGTCATCTTCATCCGCCTGCCGGTGTGGGTGGTGCTCGGCTACTGGTTCGTCCTGCAGTGGCTGTCCCTGGGCGACGAGAAGAGCAACGTCGCCTACACCGCGCACATCTACGGCTTCGTGGCGGGCGTGGTGTTCGCGCTCCTGGCCCGCCGTGCCGGCCCCGCCCACCGCCTGGCCGCGCTGAGCGGCGGCTGACCGCCCGCGACGGCCCCCGCTCCTGGGGCGTCCCCCCGCACTCGCGGCGCAGGGCCCCGGTAGGGTCGGAGGGTCCGTTTCTGTGGGGAGGGGTGCAGTGGTCACTGCGATCGTGTTCGTCAAGGCCGACGTCGCGCGCATCCACGAGGTGGCCGAGACGATCGCGGCGCTGGACGGCGTCAGCGAGGTGTACTCCATCACCGGCGACCACGACCTCATGGTGATGGTCCGGGTGCGCCGCCACGAGGAGCTCAACGACGTGATCCCCGGCCGCATCAACAAGGTCCCCGGCATCGTCGGCACCGAGACCCACATCGCGTTCCGCACCTACTCCCAGCACGACCTGGAGCAGGCCTTCTCCCTCGGCCTGCCCGACGCCGACTGAGGCCGGGGGCCGCGCCCGTGCGGGGCTAGCCGCCGACGACGAGGGCGACGCGGTCGATGCCGCCCCCGCAGGAGCGGGCGGCGTAGCCGGGCAGCTCCCGGTACACGGCCCCCGGGGGCCAGCTGGCGGTGTTGGAGGCCATCACGCGGCCGGGGGCGTTGACGACGAACGCGGGCGCGGGGATCTCCCGCAGCGCCGGCACGATCTCGTTCTCGAACGTCCGGGCGAACACGTCGGCGGCCGCGACGCCCGCGAACCTCCCGTCCACGCGCACCGGCGCCGACAGGGTCAGGACGTACTCGTCGCTGCACAGGTAGTCGACGTAGGGGCCGCAGACGGTCTTCTCCGCCCCGCTCTGCGGCCCCGTGAACCACTCCCAGTCGGTGTAGTCGTACAGGACGCTGCTCTCGGGGTTCAGGTCGCGCAGCAGCTGGGACGGCCGCCCGGCCGGGCCGGTCTGCCACCACTCCATGTACCAGGCGGCGTCGGCGAGCAGGCCCGGCGCGGCGATGAACCCGAGGCCGCAGACGAGCGGGCCGAGATGGGAGAACAGCAGCGGGCGCAGCGCGGCGAGGTCGTCGCGGGCAGGGGAGCGCCCGGCGCGGCGGACGTCCTCCAGACGCCGCGCGGCCGCGTCGCGCACCTGGGCCACGGTGGTGAACACGCCGTCCAGGGTCGCGCGGACGTGTGCCGCCGCCGCGCCGACGGCCGGTGGCTCGGCGGGCATGGGTCCCCCTCGGGGTCTCAGAGTGCGAGCCGTCGTTCAATCAGACGTTCTACCGCATTCGAGACGTGACTTTCAGCTACATCGCGTGCCTCGGCGCCGTCGGACGCCTCGATCGCCCGGACGAGCCGGGCATGCTCGGCGGCGACGGGCCCGCGCCGTTCGGGAAGATCGTGCACGGCCCACACCAGCGGTCCGAGCTCGGCCTGGAGCCGGATCTCCTCCCGGGTGAGCCGGCCGGACTGGGAGGCGGCGGCGACCTCCAGGTGGAACCGGCCGTCCAGCCGGCACGTCCCGGTGCCGGATTCCGTCCCGGCCATCTCCTCCAGCGACCGCCGCAGCCGCCGGACGTCGCCGGGCAGCGACCGCCCGGCGGCGAGCCGGGCGGCGGCCCCGGCGATGGCGGCGTAGTGGTCGCCGAGGTCGCGGAGCTCTTCCGCGCTGAGCGAACGCAGCCGCTCGTCGAGGTCGAAAGCCCTGGCAGGAGCCCTGACGAAGCTGCCGCCGCCGCGGCCCCGGCGGGTCTCGATGAGCCCCTGCTGACGCAAGGCCATCAGCGCTTCGCGTAGGGTGACCGTCGAAACACCGAGATATGCCGACAGGTCGGTCTCGCTGGGCAGCTGCTCGCCGTCCGCGAGGAGGCCGAGCGCGATCGCGTCGCCCAGGCGCCGCACGACCGCGTGCACCCGCGCGGTGTTGTCGACGGGAGCGAACACGACGAGGTGCGCGCTGTCCATGGGCCCCCTCCCGGTGTCGACACAGTGATACCGGAACATCACTTGAACTTAAACCTCTGACTCCATATGTTTTCGGTCATGCCGGTTTCAGCGGTGAGGATCCGCGATCTGCGCAAGGCCTTCGGCCCCGTCGAGGCGGTGGCGGGCGTCGACCTCGACATCAGGGACGGCGAGTTCTTCTCGATGCTCGGCCCGTCCGGGTCGGGGAAGACGACCGTGCTGCGGCTCATCGCGGGCTTCGAGCGGCCGACCGCTGGAACGATCGAACTCGGCGGCAGGGACGTGACGGCGCTCGCGCCGTTCGACCGTGACGTCAACACCGTCTTCCAGGACTACGCGCTCTTCCCGCACCTGGACGTGCTCCGCAACGTCGAGTACGGCCTGAAGGTGCGGCGGGTGCCGAAGTCCGAGCGCCGGGAGCGGGCGCTGGAGGCGCTGCGCAGCGTCCGGCTCGACGGGATGCGGGCGCGCCGCCCCGCCGAGCTGTCGGGCGGCCAGCGCCAGCGGGTCGCGCTCGCCCGGGCGCTGGTGAACGAGCCGAAGGTGCTGCTGCTGGACGAGCCGCTCGGCGCGCTCGACCTGAAGCTGCGCGAGGAGATGCAGGTCGAGCTGAAGAGCATCCAGCGCAGGGCCGGCATCACCTTCGTGTTCGTCACCCACGACCAGGAGGAGGCGCTGACCCTCAGCGACCGGATCGCGGTCCTCGACGGCGGCCGGGTCCAGCAGGTCGGCACGCCGGCCGAGGTGTACGAGCGGCCGGCCACCGAGTTCGTGGCCGGCTTCGTCGGGACGACCAACCGCATCGGCGAGGTCTGCGTGCGGCCGGAGAAGATCGCCGTCCACATGGACGGCGAGGGCGCGCGGGACGACGGGCCGGACGCGGGGGACCGGCAGGCGCTCGGCACGATCGCCGAGGTCGTCTACGCGGGCGCGGTCACCCGCTTCGTCATCGACCTGGAGTCGGGGAGCCGCGTCGTCGCGCTCCAGCAGAACCTGCGGACCTCCTCCATGGACGTGATGGGCCGGCGCGGCGCACGCGTCCGGATCAGCTGGCACGAGGCGCACGAGTTCCACCTGGCGGGCGCCGGCTCCACGCCGGCGCCCACCCCCTGAGCCACCCCAACGAACCCCCCAAAAAACCCCCACAATAAGGAGTTCCCCATGTGGTCCACGCGCATGGCGGCCGCCGCCGCGGCGACGCTGGCGATCGGACTCGCGGCCGCCGCCTGCGGCGGCGACTCGGGCGACAAGGCGACCGGAGCCGGGCAGGGCGCCTTCCCGGTCCCCAAGGTGCCGATGCAGAAGTCGCTCGGCCAGAGCGAGGGCCAGGTCAACCTGGTCGCCTGGGCCGGGTACGCCGAGGACGGCTCCAACGACCCCAAGGTCGACTGGGTCACCCCGTTCGAGAAGCAGACCGGCTGCAAGGTCAACACCAAGGTCGCCGGCACGTCCGACGAGATGGTGACCCTGATGAAGACCGGCGAGTACGACGCGGTCTCCGCCTCCGGCGACGCCTCGCTGCGGCTGATCGCCTCCGGGACGGTCGCGCCGGTCAACACCGGGCTCGTGCCGAACTACGCCGACGTGTTCGCCGGGCTGAAGAACAAGCCCTGGAACTCGGTGAACAACGTCGCCTACGGCATCCCGCACGGCCGCGGCGCCAACCTGCTCATGTGGCGCACCGACAAGGTCAAGACGGCCCCCGACTCGTGGGGCGCGGTGTTCGACGCCAACTCCCCGTACAAGGGGAAGATCACCGCCTACGACTCGCCGATCTACATCGCCGACGCCGCGCTCTACCTCAAGACGGCCAAGCCCGAACTCGGCATCAAGAACCCGTACTCGCTCGACCAGAAGCAGTTCGACGCGGCCGTCGAACTGCTGAAGACCCAGCGCGGGCTCATCGGCGAGTACTGGTCCGACTACACCAAGGAGGTCCAGGCGTTCAAGAGCGGCGACTCCGTCCTCGGGACGACGTGGCAGGTCATCGCCAACCTCGCGGAGGGCGAGAAGGCCCCGGTCAAGGTGACCCTGCCCAAGGAGGGCTCCACCGGCTGGTCGGACACCTGGATGGTCGGCGCCAAGGCCAAGAACCCCAACTGCGCCTACAAGTGGATGGACTGGATCGTCTCTCCCAAGGCGAACGCGCAGGTCGCCGAGTGGTTCGGTGAGGCCCCGGCGAACGCGAAGGCGTGCCAGGAGACCGCGGACAAGAAGTTCTGCGACACCTTCCACGCCACCGACGAGAACTACTTCTCCCAGGTGCACTTCTGGACGACGCCGATCGCGCAGTGCCTCGACGGGCGCAAGGACGTCAAGTGCGTCGACTACTCCAAGTGGACCCAGGCGTGGACCGCGATCAAGGGATGACCGGCTCCGCCCTCACCGGCGGTGAGGACGGCCGCCCGGCGCCGGGTCTCCGGCGCCGGGCGGCGGCCCTGCTGCACCGCCGCCCGCGGCTGCGCCTGTCGCTGCTGCTGTCGGCGCCGCTCGCCTGGCTGGTCGTCGTCTATCTCGGCGCGCTCGCCGCGATCTTCCTGACCGCCTTCTGGACCACCGACGTCTTCACCGGCGAGGTCGTCCGGCAGTTCACGCTCGCCAACTTCCAGACCCTCGTCGACGAGCCGGTCTACCGGACGGTCGCGCTGCGCAGCCTCGGCGTCGCGGCGGCCGTCACCCTCATCGACACCGCGATCGGCTTCCCGATGGCGCTGTACATGGCCAAGGTCGCCAAGCCGCGGCACCGGCCCTACCTGGTGATAGCCATCCTGGCGCCGCTGTGGGCCGCCTACCTCGTCAAGGCGTACGCGTGGCGGGTGATGCTCGCCCAGGGCGGCCTGGTCGACCAGGTGCTGGGGCCGTTCGGGCTCTCCAGCCCCGGCTACGGCCTCACGGCGACCGTGATCGTCCTGGCCTACCTGTGGCTGCCGTACATGATCCTGCCGGTCTACGCGGGCCTGGAGCGGCTCCCGGACTCGCTGCTGGACGCCTCCGGCGACCTCGGCGCCCACCCGCTGCGCACGCTGCGGTCCGTCGTGCTGCCGCTGGTGTTCCCCTCGCTGGTGGCCGGATCGATCTTCACGTTCTCGCTGTCGCTCGGCGACTACATCACCGTGAAGATCGTCGGTGGCCGGAGCCAGCTGCTCGGCAACGTCGTCTACGACAACATCGGCGCCGCCAACAACCTGCCGTTCGCGGCGGCGGTCGCCACGATCCCGGTGGTGGTGATGCTCGGCTACCTCGCCGCGGCCCGCCGCACCGGCGCGCTCAGGGAGCTGTGATGACCCTCTCGCCCGCCGCGCGGATCGCCCTGCGCGTCCTGATGTTCCTCGGCCTCGCCGTCATCTACGTGCCGCTGCTGGTCGTGCTGGTCAACTCCTTCAACGCCGACACCGCGTTCGGCTGGCCGCCGTCGGGGTTCACCGGGCGCTGGTGGTCGCAGGCGCTGCACAACGAGGGCGCCCGGCAGGCCGTGCTGACCAGCGTCAAGGCGGGCCTCGGCGCGACGGCCGCCGCGCTCGTCCTCGGCACCATGGCGGCCTTCGCGGTGGCGCGGCACCGGTTCTTCGGACGCGAGACGGTCTCGCTGGTCGTCGTGCTGCCGATCGCGCTGCCCGGCATCGTCACCGGCATCGCGCTCAGCAACGCCTTCCAGGTCGTGCTGAAGCCGCTCGGGATCGGGCTCGGCCTGTTCACCGTGGTCGTCGGGCACGCCACGTTCTGCGTCGTCACGATCTTCAACAACGTGCTCGCCCGGCTGCGGCGCACGGGCACCAGCCTGGAGGAGGCGTCCGCCGACCTCGGCGCCGACACGTTCCACACGTTCTGGCACGTCACGTTCCCGGCGCTGCGCTCGGCGCTGCTCGCCGGGGGGCTGCTGGCGTTCGCGCTGTCCTTCGACGAGATCATCGTGACCACGTTCACCGCCGGACCGGGCGCCCAGACCCTGCCGATCTGGATCTTCAACAACCTGTTCCGGCCCAACCAGGCCCCGGTCGTCAACGTGCTCGCGGCCGCCCTGATCGTGCTGTCGGTCATCCCGATCTGGATCGCGCAGCGGCTGTCCAGCGGGGCCCGCGGCGTCGCGTGAGCGCGGCGGGAGCCGTTGCGGGCGGGCGCTGAGCGTCAGCCCCGCAGGCGCCGGGAGGCGTCGACCCAGCGGTCGAGGAGGGAGGCGGCGCCCCCCGAGTCGACCGCTGCGGCGGCGCGCTCGTAGGCGGCCCCCAGCGTCGCGGTGAGGTCGGCGGCGGCCGGCGTCCCCTCGTAGGCGGTGATGAGCGCGGCGGCGTTCAGCAGGACCATGTCGCGGACGGGCCCCCGCCGCCCGCCGAACGTCTCGCGGGCCACCCGCCCGTTGAACACCGCGTCGGCGCCGCGCAGGTCCTCGGGCTTCGCCGGCGGGATGCCGAGGTCGGAGGGGTCGAAGGTCGTCTCCGTCGCCGTCCCGTCGCGCACGACCCACACGGTGGAGGTGCCCGTGGTGGTCAGCTCGTCCAGCCCGTCGTCGCCCCGGAAGACCAGAGAGGAGCAGCCGCGCGCGGCGAACACGCCCGCCATCACGCCCGCCATCCGCGGGTGGAACACCCCGACGGCCTGGGCCAGGGGGCGCGCCGGGTTGGTCAGCGGGCCGAGGAAGTTGAAGACCGTGGGCGTGCCCAGTTCGCTGCGGGTGCGGGAGGCGTACTTCAGGGCCGGGTGGTAGAGCGGCGCGAAGCAGAAGGTGATGCCCACCTCGTCGGCGACCCGCGCGGTGGCCTCGGGGGGCAGGTCGATCGCGACGCCGAGGTGCTCCAGCAGGTCGGCGGCGCCGCACGAGGACGACGCGGCCCGGTTGCCGTGCTTGACGACCCGCACGCCCGCCGCGGCCGCGACCACGGCGGCCATCGTGGAGACGTTGACGGTGTGGCCGCGGTCGCCGCCCGTCCCGACGAGGTCGGCGATGCGGCCGGGAACCTCGATGGGCGTGGCGTTGTCCATCATCCCCGCGGCGAGGCCGGTGACCTCCTCGACCGTCTCGCCCTTGGCGCGCAGCGCCACGGCGAAGCCCGCGATCTGCACGTCGGTGGCCTCGCCGGACATGATGCTGTTCATGGCCCAGGTGGTCTCCTCGCTGGACAGCGAGTCGCCCGACACGAGGGCGTTGAGCAGTGCGGGCCAGCTGGTGCGCGCGTCCATGTCGCCTACAGGGTCGTGGTGGGTGCGTTGCGGGGGTGCGGTGCCGGGGGTGCGGTGCCGGGGGTGCGGTGCGGCCCGCCGGCTACAGGGCCGGGAGGCGGTTCTGGACGCGCTGCCGCATGAGGCCGGCGAGGGCGTTCGCGAGGGCCATCGGGTCGATGGGCAGGCCCACCACGGCGTCGGCGCGCGACCAGGTGGCGAGCCAGCCGTCGTCGCGGCGGCCGATGATCGCCAGGACGGGCGGGCAGTCGTACACCTCGTCCTTGGCCTGGCGGCACACGCCGAGACCGCCGGCGGGCTGCGCCTCGCCGTCGACGATCAGGACGTCGACGCCGCCCTGGTCGAGCCGCGCCACGACCGCGGGCTGGGTGGCGCACTCCTCGAACTCGACCTTCGGGAGGTCGGCGGCGGGCCGGCGCCCGATCGCCATCCGGATCTCGGCGCGCGTGTTCGCGTCGTCGCTGTAGACGAGGACCTTCATCGGGCTCTCCGGGGCGGTGCTCATGGACCTGAAGGGTACCGGGTCGCGGCACCGGTGACACGCTCGGGGAACCCTAGAAGGGGGGTCATGCGTCACTCACTGGATAGGGGCGCAATAATGCTGGCGTGACAGCATCCGCGATAGAGACAACACCTCACGCACGGGCGAACCGTCCCAATCTGGTCAGCGTGGGGACGATCGTTTGGCTGTCGTCCGAGCTGATGTTCTTCGCGGCGCTGTTCGCGATGTTCTTCACGATCCGCTCTGTGACGATCGGCCAGTCCGGCCACCACGCGTGGCCGGGCGCCCCGCTGGACCTGCCGCTGTCGGCCGTCAACACGACCATCCTGGTGCTGTCCTCGGTGACCTGCCAGATGGGCGTGTTCAAGGCCGAGGCCGGCAAGGTCGGACGTGACGGAAGCGTGTTCAACGTGGCGCGCTGGGGCCTGCGCGAGTGGTACGTCCTCTCGTTCCTCATGGGCGCCTACTTCGTCGCCGGCCAGGCCTACGAGTACTCCCAGCTGGTCACCAAGGACGGCCTCACCTTCTCGTCCTCGGCCTACGGCTCGGTCTTCTACCTGGCCACCGGCTTCCACGGCCTGCACGTCATCGGCGGCCTCGTGGCGTTTCTGTTCCTCCTGGGACGCACCTACGCCGCCAAGCGGTGGACGCACGAGCAGGCGACGAGCGCGATCGTCGTCTCCTACTACTGGCACTTCGTCGACGTGGTGTGGATCGGCCTGTTCTCGGTCGTCTACCTGCTCGACATCTGACCGACCCGACCGACATGACCCGAACGGGGACTTCCGTGAAAAGGATCACCGCATGGCGACGGCGCCCGTGGGCGGGCTACGCCGTCGTGCTGGCGGCCCTGGCGGCGATCGGCGCGATCTACGCCGGCTTCTCGCCGCGGACTGACCGCGCCGAGGCGCAGACCACCGCCCAGGCGGCGCAGGACCTGAAGAACGGCCAGCAGCTGTTCAACAAGAACTGCGCGAGCTGCCACGGGCTGAACGCCGAGGGCACCAAGGACGCCAAGGGCAACCCGATCGCCCCGAGCCTCATCGGCGTCGGCGCCGCGTCCGTCGACTTCCAGGTCGGCTCGGGCCGCATGCCCGCGGCGAACCCTGGCGCGCAGATGCCGCGCAAGAAGCCGCTCCCCGAGTTCAACACCTCGATCAAGACCGACTACGAGGAGAAGGACAAGCGGGAGGCGGCCGAGCGGCAGAAGATGCAGGCGGAGAAGAACCTCTCCGACCTCAGCGCCTACGTCGCCTCGCTCGGCGGCGGCCCGGAGGTCCCCCCGGCGTCGGCCGTGGACCCGAAGACCGGCAACGTCGCGCTCGGCGGGAAGCTGTTCCGCACGAACTGCGCGCAGTGCCACAACTTCACCGGCCAGGGCGGCGCGCTGACCGGCGGCAAGTACGCGCCCTCGCTGTCGAACCCCGACGTCACGCCCACCCAGATGTACGAGGCCATGCTCACCGGTCCGCAGGCGATGCCCGTGTTCAACGACACGACGCTCACGCCGAAGGACAAGCAGGCCATCATCGCCTACCTCGTCCAGACGCGCGAGGAGCCGAACCCCGGCGGTAACGGCCTCGGCCGCATCGGCCCGGTGACCGAGGGGCTGGCCGGCTGGCTGGTCGGCATCGGCCTGCTGGTCCTGGCCGCCATGTGGATCACCGCGAAGAAGCCGAAGAAGCTGAAGAAGTCATGAGCGACGACAACAAGGACACGGCGGGCCGGCCCGCCTCGCGCGAACGCGTGATCGGCACGCCGTCCCCGGCGCGCGAGAAGGCCCTGCTCGCGGAGGACGACATCTCGGCGCCCGCGGGCGTGGGGGACCAGCTCGACGAGGCGTCGGCCAAGCGCGCCGAGCGGATCGTCGCGACGCTCTTCCTGGTCGCGTTCGCCGCCAGCGTGGGGTTCATCGCCTACTTCATCGGCTGGAGCGGCCGCGACGGCGGCATGCACGGCGTCACCCGGGCGCGCGAGAGCAACCTGTGGCTCGGCGGCCTGATGGCGCTGTCGTTCCTCGCGCTGGCCTTCGGCGTCACCATCTGGGTGCGCCGCCTGATGACCAGCAAGCCGATCGTCCAGGAGCGGCACGAGCTGGCCGCCGACGAGGAGACCCGGGCCTCCTTCACCGAGGACTTCCTCGAGGGCGCCGCCGACAGCGGCATCACCAAGCGGCCCCTGCTGCGCCGCACGCTGCTGCTGGCCGCCGCGCCGCTCGGCCTGGCCCCGCTGGTGCTGCTGCGCGACCTCGGCCCGCTGCCGGAGAAGCGGCTCCGCCACACCTACTGGGGCGAGGCCGTCAAGAAGGCGCAGGCGGAGGGCAAGAAGGGCGCCCGCCTGGTCGTCGACGGCACCAACAAGCCGCTGCGGGTCAGCGACTTCTCCTCCCCGGGCTCGATGATCACGGTCCTGCCCGAGGGGATCGAGGAGGAGGTCCCCGAGGACCAGGTGCTCACCCAGAACGCCAAGGCCGTCACCATCCTCATCAACGTCCCCGCCAACGAGTTCAAGCCCGCCAAGGGCCGTGAGAACTGGCACGTCAACGGGATCGTGGCCTACTCCAAGGTGTGCACGCACGTCGGCTGCCCCGCGGCCCTGTACGAGCAGACCACCCACCACATCCTGTGCCCGTGCCACCAGTCGACGTTCGACGCCACCGACGCGGCGAAGGTGATCTTCGGGCCGGCGGCGCGGTCGCTGCCGCAGCTGCCGCTGTCCGTGGAGGACGGGTACCTCATCGCCACGAGCGACTACCACGAACCCATCGGACCGAGCTTCTGGGAGCGCGGATGAGCGAGGCGACAGCCCCGAAGGCGGTCGAGGCGCCGCTGACGTTCCTCGACGACCGCCTCGGCTCCACCACCTTCTTCAAGCGGAACATGAAGAAGGTGTTTCCGGACCACTGGTCCTTCATGCTGGGCGAGATCGCCCTGTACTCCTTCATCATCCTGCTGCTGACCGGGACGTTCCTGACGCTCTGGTTCCAGCCGAGCATGACGGAGACCGTGTACCACGGCTCGTACACGAAGCTGCAGGGCGTCAAGATGTCCGAGGCCTACGCCTCGACGCTGCACATCTCGTTCGACGTGCGCGGCGGCCTGCTCATGCGGCAGATCCACCACTGGGCCGCGATCCTGTTCATGGCGTCGATCCTCGCGCACATGCTGCGCGTGTTCTTCACCGGCGCCTACCGCAAGCCGCGCGAGCTGAACTGGCTGATCGGCATCGGCATGTTCACGCTGGGCATGCTGGAGGGCCTGTTCGGGTACTCGCTGCCCGACGACCTGCTGTCCGGCACCGGCCTGCGCATCACGCAGGGCGTCGCGGAGTCGATCCCGGTGGTCGGCACCTACATCTACATGTTCCTGTTCGGCGGCGAATTCCCCGGCCAGGACATCGTCCCGCGCCTGTACATGCTGCACATCCTGCTGATCCCCGGGCTGCTGCTCGGCATGGTCACCGCGCACATGATGATCATGTGGGTGCAGAAGCACACGGCGATGCCGGTCAAGAACCAGACCGAGCAGCAGGTGTACGGCTACCCGTTCTACCCGGTCTTCATGGCCAAGACGGGCGCCTACTTCCTGTTCACCTTCGGCGTCCTGGCGCTGCTCGGCGCGTTCGCGCAGATCAACCCGATCTGGCTGTTCGGACCGTACGACCCCGGCGCGATCTCCTCGGGCTCCCAGCCCGACTGGTACATGGGCGTCCTCGAAGGGGCGCTGCGCATCATGCCGAACTGGGAGGTCTCCGCCTGGGGCCACACGGTCAGCTTCAACGTGCTGATCCCGGCGCTGGTGCCGCTCGGCATCGTGTTCGGCGGCGCGGCGGCCTGGCCGTTCGTCGAGCAGTGGGTGACCGGCGACAAGCGCCACCACCACGTGAACGACCGGCCGCGCAACGCCCCGGTCCGCACGGCGACGGGCATCGCCGCGGTCACCTTCTACGGGCTGCTGTGGATCGCCGGCGCCAACGACGTCATCGCGGACAAGTTCCACGTGTCGCTGTTCGCGACGACGTGGTTCTTCCGGGTCGCTTTCTTCCTCGGGCCGATCATCGCGTTCGTCATCACCAAGCGGATCTGCCTGGGCCTGCAGCGCAAGGACGCCGACGTCGTCGGGCACGGCGTGGAGAGCGGCGTGATCCTGATGTCGCCGGACGGGAAGTTCTCCGAGCGGCACGAGGCGCCGCGCGACGAGGAGCGGCACGTCCTGCTCTCCAAGGAGAACGCCCGGCCCGAGGCCCCGGCCCGGGACGCCAAGGGCATCCCGGCGCCCGGCACCAAGGGCCCGATCGGGCACCTGCGCTCGCGCCTCAACCGCGCGTGGACGTTCGACGACATCCCCGTCGAGGAGCACGAGCACCCGCACGGCGAGCAGGCCGAGATCGAGGGCGGCGCCGCGTCGCACGAGGTCCGGCACTGATCGTCCGCGCATCGGGGGCCCGTCACCGCACCGCCGGTGGCGGGCCCTCGCGCCTCCCGGGCGGCCCGCGATGACCCGGACCCTGGTCGTCACCAACGACTTCCCGCCGCGCCCGGGCGGCATCCAGGCCTTCGTGCACGGCCTCGCCGTGCGCCGCCCGCCCGGTTCGGTCGTCGTCTACGCCCCGGCCTGGAAGGGCGCCGCGGAGTTCGACGCGGCGCAGCCGTTCCCCGTCGTCCGGCACCCCGGCTCCCTGATGCTGCCGGAGCCGGGCGTGCTGCGCCGGGCCGCGGACGTGCTGCGCGCGGAGCGCTGCGACTCGGTCGTGTTCGGCGCGGCGGCGCCCCTCGGCCTGCTGGCCCCGGCGCTGCGGCGCCGGGGGGCGCGGCGGCTCGTCGGGATCACCCACGGGCACGAGGCCGGCTGGGCGTCGCTGCCGGTGGCGCGCACCCTGCTGGGCCGCATCGGGGACGGCGTCGATGTCCTGACCTACCTCGGCGAGTACACCCGCTCCCGGATGGCGCGGGCCCTGTCGCCCGAGGCCGCGGCGCGGATGGCCCGGCTCGCGCCCGGCGTCGACGAGACGCTCTTCCACCGGGGCGCGGGCGGGGCGGAGATCCGGGAGCGGCACGGGCTGACCGGCCGTCCGGTGGCGGTGTGCGTGTCCCGCCTGGTCCCGCGCAAGGGGCAGGACGCCCTCCTCCGCGCCTGGCCCCGGGTCCTGGAGTCCGTGCCGGACGCCGCGCTGCTCCTCGTCGGCGGCGGACCCTACCGCGGCGACCTGGAACGCCTCGCCGCGTCCCTGCGCGTCGGCGGTTCGGTCGTCTTCACCGGCGGCGTCCCCTGGGAGGAGCTGCCCGCGCACTTCGACGCGGGCGACGTCTTCGCGATGCCGTGCCGCACCCGCCGCCGCGGCCTGGACGTCGAGGGCCTCGGCATCGTGTACCTGGAGGCGTCCGCGACCGGGCTCCCGGTCGTCGCGGGCGATTCGGGCGGCGCCCCCGACGCCGTCCTGGACGGCGAGACGGGCCTCGTGGTGCCGGGCCGCTCCGTCCCCGGCATCGCCGATGCCGTGGCGGGCCTTCTCGCGGACCCGGACCGGGCCCGCGCCATGGGGGAGAAGGGCCGGGCCTGGATCGAACGGGAGTGGCGCTGGGACGTCCAGGCGAGACGCCTGGGGGACCTGCTGGAGCCGTGAACGACACCGTCCCCAGGATGAGGACCCGCCCCCGCGCCGTAGGCGGGTCCTCACCCCAGGGGCGGCGGCTCAGTGCGGCCCGGAAACGCTGACTGCGCAGGCACGCCGTTCCGTGCTCGGGCGCCCGAGTGCGCCCGAGCACGGAACGGCGCCGTGGGCGCGTGCCCCGCCCCCGGAGACCGGCTCCACGAGGACCGTCCCTGCCGGGCGGGGACGGGTCTGATCCGCCGCCGCCGGCCCGCCCGGCGCCCTCGTGGGGGAGGACCAGGAGAGAGGCGTGCCGCGTGGGCCGGCCGGCGGGAACGGATCGGGTCCGCGTGGACGGGAGCGCGGGGCACGGCCCCGGCATCCGGCGCCGCGGGGCCCGGCCCCGCGACGGTGCCCGGCCGTGGACGCGCCGGAGGCACGGACGCCCCCGGGCCGATCCCGTGTCGCGGTGATCGTGTCATGGGGCCACCTCCTGCCGCCGCCGGCGTCCGCGGTCGCTGACGTTTCCGAAGCTAGAGCCGCCGGCCGTCCGCGGCGCCGGCGTTAACCCGCCCTTAATGAGCGGATCAGCCGTCGCTAAGCCGCCGTCCGCGGAAACGAGGATCCGCGCAGGTGAGAAGGCTGCCGGGCCTTCGCGCCCGGAGGCGTGAACCCGGGCCGGACTCCGCGCGTACAGGTGAAAAAGCGCCTCGGGACAAGGCTCATCGGCCTTTTTCGGCACCGATTGACATCCACGTTGCTTCGGGGGCGTATGCTCCCGGAGTGTTCGAGCGGATTCGCGAGAATCCGTTCGGGGATCGTGGTGGGAGCGAGCGGGCTCCGACACCGCGGTCCCGTCATGTCTCAGCGGGACGGCCGCCGGGCGTCAGGCCCGGCGGCGCGGAACGTGTCGGCGTTCGCCGTGCTCTCCGTCTCCTCCACAGGAGAGGGCATGGCGCGACGCGATTACGGGCATGCGTCCCGGAGCCAAACGCATGCTTCACCGTGGGCTGAGACGCCCGCGCGCCCGTCCACGGGACCCGAGCCCGAGCGGGGGCCCCGGTCCGAGGCCCCCCAGTGGCCCGAAGGGTCCTGGTGGTCGGAGCAGCCGGACTGGTCCGAGCGGAGGCGCGGATCGTCGCGGCGCGAGCCGTCGCGGCGCCAGATCAGGCGGCGCGAGGCCAGGGCCCGCGCGCGCGGTTCCGGCAAGGGCGCCGAGCGGCCGCGCCCCCGGGCGCAGTGGCCGGAGCCGCCCGAACGGCGCGACGACGCGAAAGCCGATCGCTTCGACGCGCGCGGCAGCTACGACCCCGCGGGCTACGCGGCCCGCACGCGTCGGGACGTTCGATCGGAGCGCCCCGACGCCCGCGGCGAGCGGCCGGGCTCCCGGAACGCGCGGCGGGACATTCCAACCGAGCGTTCCGACGCCCGCACCCAGCAGGACGCCCGCACCGAGCGTCTCGACGCTCGCGCCGGGCGGGACGCCCGCACCGAACGGGACACGCGGACCGAGCGGTTCGACGCGCGGAGCACGCTGCGAGACGCCCCGAGGGAGCGGTTCGACGCCCGCACCGAGCGGGACGACCGCACCGGGGGTGTCGGCGGCCGCGGTGAGCCGCGCGGCGGGCGCACCGAAAGGTTCGACGCGAGGGCCGAGGGGCTCGGCGGGCGCGCGGGACGGCCCGAGAGAGACCGGTCCCGCGACTTCTCGGCGCGGGGCGGGCGCTCCCGCCGTGCGGAGCCGGCCCGCGCCGGGCGGGGCGGCCTCCCGCGGCGCCCCCCTC
>NZ_BAABEV010000062.1:0-39699 GCF_039540335.1 Actinomadura verrucosospora
GGCGCGCGCCGCGTCCCGCGACGAACACCGGCCGCCGCGCCGCCTGGAGCGCGTCGGCGAGGCCGGCGATCGCGTCGGGCGGCGGCACCGGCAGCGCCGGCACCCGCCCCGGCCGGTTCCGCGCGGACGTCCGCGCGGACGGCTCCGGCAGTTCGGCGGCCTGGACGTCCAGCGGCAGCCCGAGCAGCACCGTGCGGCGCTCGGCGACCGCCGTCCGGCACGCGCGCGCCACGTCGGCCAGGGCGCTCTGCGGGGAGTGGACCCGCTCGGGGACGGCGCCCACCGCCGCGGCGATCGCCGCCTGGTCGACGCGGAAGTTGGAGCGGACCGCGGCGGCGGCGACCTCGCCCGCGACCACCAGCAGCGGCGTGCGGCTCTTGGCGGCCTCCGCCATGCCCGTGGCCGCGTTGGTGAGGCCGGGCCCCTGGTGGACGGTCGCGACGCCGAGGCCGCGGCTCACCCGCGCGTACGCGTCGGCCATCGTCACGGCGCCGCCCTCGTGGCGCGCGGCCACGAACCGGGCGCCGTTCGCCGCGAGGGCGTTCGTGACGTGGAAGTTGCCGCTGCCGACGACTCCGAACACGGTGCCCGCGCCGAACCGCGCGAGGGCCTCCCCCACGGCCTCGGCGACGATCATCGCTCGATCAGCGCGAGCACGCGGGCGGGGCTGCCCGAGCCGCCGACGATCGGCAGCGGGGAGGCGAGCAGCACGGCGCCGCGGGCCGGGAGCCGGTCGAGGTTCCGCAGCTGGGTGAGGCCGTACTTGCCGGCGCCGAGGAAGTAGGAGTGGCACGGGAAGGGCGGGTCGAAGCCGTGGGCGGCGCCCGCGTCGGTGCCGACGGTCTCCACGCCGAGGCCGAGCAGCGGCGTCTCCTCGGCCAGCCACCGGGCGCACTCGGCGGAGATCCCCGGAGTGTGCGGGCCGGTCTCGTCGGCGTTGAGGAAGGCCTCCTGGTCGCCCGCTCGGGCGTCCCAGCCCGTCCGGTAGAGGAGCCAGCCGCCGTCCGGGAGCGGGCCGTGCGCCCGCTCCCAGTCGCGGACGTGGTCGATCTCCAGCAGGAAGTCGGGATCGGCGGCCGCGCGCCCCGAGGCGTCCAGCACCACGGCGGGGGCGACCAGGCGGGCGGGCGGGACCTGCGCGACGTCCTCGCCGTCGCGACCGGTGGCCCAGTGCACCGGGGCGTCGAAATGGGTGCCGACGTGCTCGCCGGTCTCGATGTCGTTCCAGTACCAGGCGGGTCCGCGGTCGTCGTAGCGGCTGATCTCTTTCAGCCGGAACGGGACGGTGTTGGCGAACGGCTCCGGCAGCCGCAGGATCGGGGTCCGCTCCGACAGCGGGGCGGTCAGGTCGACGATCTCCACGGAGCCGTCGGCGACGGCGGCGAGCAGCTGGGCGAGCACGGACATCGGTCCTCCGGCGGCGCGGGCGGCTGAGCGGGACGCGGGCCCGTCGAAGGTACCTCAGACGGTCCTGGCCGCAGGGCCGTCTGACGAGGTCCGCGGCGACTTTCGTGCCGCGACGCCACGTCCGCCACCGGATTTCGTCGCCCCGCGCCATGGACGCGGCGCCGCCGGTCGATCACCATCGGTGAGAACCCCGGCCGATCCCGCCCCCCACGGAGGTCCGATGCGCCGCAGGCCCTGGACGCTCGCACTCGCCGCAGCCGCCGTCACCACCGCCCTCGCCGCTCCCCCCGCGGACGCCGCTCCCCCGGCGCCCTCGCCCCCGTCCCCGCCGTCCGTCCGCGTCACCGAGGCCGCGCGCGGCTTCGACCCCCTGCCGCCCTCGTCCGACCCCG
The DNA here is from genome assembly GCF_039540335.1 of Actinomadura verrucosospora. Taxonomy (NCBI): domain Bacteria; kingdom Bacillati; phylum Actinomycetota; class Actinomycetes; order Streptosporangiales; family Thermomonosporaceae; genus Actinomadura; species Actinomadura verrucosospora. The sequence continues at coordinate 1,800 of NZ_BAABEV010000062.1, forward strand.
TCGCCCTGCGCGAGGCGTACCGGCCGCTCGCGGTCACCTACACCTACGAAGGCCGGAAGCACACCCTCGACGACTACCTCGCTCGGACCGGGACGCAGGGGTTCGTGGTCCTGGACCGCGGCGACATCGTTCTCGAGCGGTACGTCGCCGCCGATCGCGACACCCTGTTCCAGTCGTGGTCGATGGCGAAGTCCTTCACCTCGGCGGCGATCGGCATCGCGCTCGGCGAGGGCCGCATCGACTCGATCGACGACCCGGTCACCCGGTACGTCCCGGAGCTGAAGGGCTCGGGATACGACGGCGTCTCGCTGCGGGACCTGCTGCGGATGTCCTCGGGCGTCCAGTGGACGGAGACCTACGACGTGCCGTTCGCGCACGTCGCCGCGAGCCTCGGGTATCCGCTGACCGAACTGGCCAGGCAGCGCAAGCGCGGGTGGGAGCCGGGGACGAGGTTCGAGTACACGAGCATGAACTCGTTCGTCCTCTCCTGGGTCGTGGCCAAGGCGACCGGGGTCCCGTACCACGCCTACGTCCAGAAGAAGATCTGGGAGCCGGCCGGGATGGCCTCCAAGGCGTACCTCGGCAACGACTCCAACGGCAACAGCATGGGGTACTGCTGCTACTACGCGACCGACCGCGACTTCGCACGGTTCGGCCTGCTGTACCTGAACGGCGGCAGGGCGAACGGGCGCCAGGTCGTCCCCGCCTCCTGGGTGACGGAGTCGACGCGGCCGTCCGCCGCGTTCAACCGGGGGTACGGCCTGCACTGGTGGCTGGGCGAGAACGGCGACTTCTCGGCCAACGGCCTCGGCGGCCAGCTCATCTGGGTCTCGCCCCGGCACGGCGTCGTCATCGTGAAGTCGACGCTGGCGACCGTCCTCGCCGAGGAGGAGACCGACGCCGCCTTCGAGGCGATCGCCGCCGAGGTCGCGCGGACCCGCACGGCCCGCACGGCCTCGGCTCGCTGAACGCCGCGCCCCGCCGGGGAACATTCCGGATCCGGTTGAGGTTAGGGTTCCCTAAGCACTGTGATCTGGATCATCGGAGGGGACCGTATGGCGACGGAACCGGCACGCAAGGGACGCAGGCTCCACCGGGGAACGGTGCTGCGCACCGAGCACGTCACACCGCACATGGTCCGTGTGGTCCTCGGCGGTGACGGGCTCTCGGACTTCGGCGCGGGCGAGTTCACCGACCACTACGTGAAGCTGCTGTTCCCGCGGCCGGGCGTCTCCTACCCCGAGCCGTTCGACATGGAGCGGGTGCGCGCCGAACTGCCGCGCGAGCAGTGGCCGAGCACCCGTACCTACACCGTCCGCGCGTGGGACGCCGGGGCGGGCGAGCTGACGATCGACTTCGTCCACCACGGCGACAAGGGCCTGGCCGGCCCGTGGGCGGCGGGCGTCCGGCCGGGCGAGGAGATCTACTTCAACGGCCCGGGCGGCGGCTACGCGCCGCGCGCCGGCGCCGGCTGGCACCTGCTCGCCGGGGACGAGAGCGCCCTGCCCGCGATCGCCGCCTCCCTGGAGCGCCTCCCGGACGGCGCCCCCGCCCGCGTGTTCGTCGAGGTCGAAGGGCCCGGGGAGGAGCAGGAGCTGCGCACTCCCGGCGACGCGGAGATCGTGTGGCTGCACCGGGGCGGCGGCCAGGTCGGCGACCTGCTGGTCGAGGCCGTCCAGAAGCTCGACTTCCCCGACGGGGAGGTGCACGCCTTCGTGCACGGCGAGGCCAACTTCGTCAAGGCGCTGCGCCGCCACCTGCGCGTCGAGCGCGGCCTTCCCCTGGAGCAGCTGTCGATCTCCGGCTACTGGCGGCGCGGCCGCGACGAGGACGGCTGGCAGTCCGGAAAGCGCGAATGGAACCAGCAGGTGGAGCAGGAGGAGGCGCGGGCCCTGGCCTGACCGCCGGGCAGGCTCAGGCGGTGACCTGGGCCTGGTCGTCGAGGTCGGGGTCGGTGCCGGTGGAGAAGCCGGGGAGCCAGCGCTCGGCTTCGGCGCGGTACTCGCCCTCGGCCTCCAGCTGGCACAGGACGCCGCCGCAGCCGGAGAGGGCGCGGCTGACGGCGAGGTACTGCGGCGGCAGGCGGAACGCGCGGGCGAGCGCGCCCGGACGCAGGTCGGAGGCGAGGCCGAGCCCGCGTGCCGTCTGCTCGCGCAGCCATTCGCGGGAGTAGCGGAAGCGCTCCACGGCGAACGGGGCCGCGTGCGGGGCGACGAGCGCGGCGACCTCGTCGGGGTCCACCTCCGCGTCCCCGAGCAGGAAGCCCTCCTCGAACAGCGCGTCCACGATGTCGTCGGGGTCGCCCAGGGTGCCGATGCGCAGCAGCCGCCCGATCGACCACTGGAGCTCGGCGGGGACGCGGGCGGCGCCGCCGAAGTCCACGACGCCGAGGCGGCCGTCGTCCAGCAGCCGGAAGTTGCCCGGGTGCGGGTCGATGTGGATCATCTCGCAGCGGGCCGGGCCGGACAGCAGGAACCGGAACAGCAGCAGCCCGGCGCGGTCGCGGGCCTCCTGGTCGCCCTCGGCGATGACCCTGGCGAGCGGGGTGCCCTCCAGCCACTCGGTGACGAGCACGTTGCCCGACTGGGCGACGACGGCGGGGACGGCGAAGTCGGGGTCGCCGTCGTAGGCGTCGTGGAAGGCGGTCTGGGCGCGGGCCTCGTCGACGTAGTCGAGCTCCTTCTCCAGGCGCCGCTTGAGGTCGGCGATGACCGGCTTGACCTCCACGCCGGGGAACAGGGGCGTCACGAGGCGGCTGAGGCGGGAGATCTGGTTGAAGTCGCTCATGAGGGCCCGGGCGGCGCCGGGGTACTGGACCTTGACCGCGACCGTGCGGCCGTCGTGCCAGACGGCCTTGTGGACCTGGCCGATGGACGCGGCGGCGGCCGGGCGGTCGTCGAACTCGGCGAACATCGCGGGCCAGTCCTCGCCGAGGCCCTCGGCGAGGACGCGGTGCGTCGTCGCGGCGGGCATGGGCGGGGCCGCCTCCTGCAGGCGGGTCAGGCTGGCGCGGAACGGGCCGGCGACCTCCTCGGGCAGCCCGGCCTCGAAGATCGACAGCAGCTGGCCGACCTTCATGGCGCCGCCCTTCAGCTCGCCGAGCACGGCGAACAGCTGCTCGGCGGTGCGGCGCTGGACCTCCAGCGCGACGGCCTCGGCGGGACGGCCGATGGACCTCTTGCCGAGACCGAGCGCGGTGCGACCGGCGAACCCGAGCGGGAGGCTCGCCAGCTTGGCGGTTCGCGTCACCGCGCGGCGGGGGATGTCGCTCACGGCCCCTCTTTCGACGATGCGTCCAATGACTTCAGCCTCTCACGGGGAGCAAAGCCGCGAAACGGTCACGCCCCGGTAAGGTTCAGCGTCCGGCCGCGCCCGGTGATTCCCCGCCGCCCGGGCAGGGGCGCAGCAGCAGCTCGACGACCTCCAGCGCCTGGTCGATCTCCGGCCGCTTCCCGCCCAGGTAATGGGCGTACATGAAGGAGTCGGCGACCCGGACGATGGCCTGCGCGAGCGTCCGGGTGGGCAGCCGGGTGCGCAGCGCGCCGCGGTCGATCTCCGCCTGGAGCTCGCGGGCGAGCAGCTCGGTGGCGCGGTCCTCGATGGTGCCGGGCATGGTGGCCAGCCTGATGAACAGCCGGGGCTCGCGCTCGGTGAACGCCTTCAGCGGCTCGGCGCCCACCACCGCGCGCATGAACCGTTCCAGGAGGGCGAGGATCCGCTCGGCGCCGGCGCCGCCGACTCCTCGCGCCGCGACGCGGTAGGTGCGCTCGGTCATCTCCCCGAGCAGAGCGGCCAGGAGCTGCTCGCGGCTGCCGACCCACCGGTAGAGGGTGGCGCGCCCGACGCCGAGCTCGGCGGCGAGCGCGGACATGTCGATCGGCTCGCCCCGCAGGTAGTGGGCGGACGCGGCGGCCAGGGCGGCGGCGGGCCCGCCGTGCCGCGGGGACGGGAGCGGGGACGAGCGGGCCGCGCCGGACGGCGGCCGGACGGCGTCGTCGGCGGGAACGGGGCCGCTCATCAGCACAGCATGGCACAGCCCGGCACACGCCCATCCCATGACTTGTCGCGTTCGCGCGACTACAGGCGGTTATCGGGGGTAGCTAGCACATGTGAACCACAAACATGGGGGCGCCGGACGCAAGGGCCGGCTGCTGATCATCGGTGGCGCGGAGAACCGCACCTGCGGCTCCGGCCCGCTGGAGACGTTCGTCGAGCTCGCGGGCGACGAGGACGCGCGGATCGTCGTCATCACCACGGCGACGGAGGTGCCCGAGGAGGTCGCCGACGAGTACACCGCCGTGTTCGGACGGCTCGGCGTCTCCTCGGTGCGCGAGCTGCGGCTGCTCGGCCGGGCGGCGGCCGACGACCCGGCGACGCTGCGGGCGCTGGAGACCGCGACGGGGGTGCTGTTCAGCGGCGGCGACCAGTCGCGGATCCGCACCCTGGTCGGTTCGAGGACCAACGAGCTGCTCAAGCGCCGGCTCGACCAGGACGGCCTGGTGATCGCCGGGACGAGCGCGGGCGCCACCGCCATGGGCCACTGGATGATCCTCGGCGGCCGCGGCCACGAGGTCGCCGCCTCCACCGTGAAGGTCGGCCCCGGCCTCGCCCTGCTCGACAACGTGCTGATCGACATGCACTTCAACGAGCGGGGGCGGCTGCCGAGGCTGATGAGCGGGATAGCGCTCGACACCCGGCTGCTCGGCGTCGGGATCGACGAGGACACGGCGATCGTGGTCGGCGACGGGCGCTTCGAGGTCGTCGGGACGGGCGTGGTCACGGTGGTGGACGCCGGGCAGGCGACGGTCGCCTACGCCGCGTCCGACGACGAGCCGATGGCCATGCTCGACGTGTCGCTGCACCTGCTGCCGGCCGGCTGCGCGTTCCAGATGAACGACCGGCTCCCGGCGATCGGCAACATGCGCGGCCCGGAGGAGGGATAGCGGTGCGACTCGACCATGTGCGCCGTCTCGGCGGCCCGAACGTCTACCTGACCCGGCCGGTCGCGATCGCGCGGCTGGACCTGCAGGGCCTGACCGGCCACGAGACCACCGACCACCCCGGCTTCGCCGAGCGGCTCGTCGACGCGCTGCCCGGACTGGCCGACCACCACTGCTCGGCGGGCCGCCCGGGCGGTCTGCTGGAGGCGATGGCGCGCGGCACCTACTTCGGCCACGTCACCGAGCACGTCACGCTGGAGCTGTCCGGGCTGATCGGCCGCGAGGTGTTCTTCGGCCGCACGGTGCGCGCGGGCGGGCCCGCCGAGTACGACGTGATCCTGGAGTGCCCGCCCGACGAGCCGTCCGCGAGCCCGGTGGTGGAGCGGCTGATCACCCTGGCGGTGCGGATCGTGAACGGGGCGCTCGCCGGGCTCGTCCCCGACACCTCGGCCGACCTGGCCCGCGTCGCCGCCGTCCACGAGCAGGAGCGGCTCGGGGTGAGCACGGCGGCGCTGGCGCGGGCGGCCCGCGAGCGGGGCGTGCCGGTCCGCCGGGTCGGCGGGCTCAACCTGCTGCGCCTCGGGTACGGGCGGTACCGCCGGACGGTGTGGGCGGCGATGACCGACGCCACCTCGGCGATCGGGATGGAGGTCGCGGGCGACAAGCGGCTCGCGCACCGCCTGCTCGCCGACGCCGGCCTGCCCGTGCCGGAGGGGCGGGTCGCGGCGTCCCCGGGCGAGGCGCTGGAGGCGCTGCGCGCCATCGGCGGCCCCGTGGTCGTCAAGCCGCTCGCCGGGCACCAGGGCGAGGGCGTGCACATCGAGCTGACCACTCCGCCGGAGGTGGTGGCCGCGTTCGCGTCGGCGGCCGGCGACGGCGGCGAGGTCCTCGTCGAGAGCTACATCCCGGGCAAGGACTATCGGGTGCTGGTGGTCGGCGGCCGGGTCGCGGCGGCGGCCGAGCTGACCGCCGCGTGCGTGACCGGCGACGGAACGGCCGCGGTCGCGGCGCTGGTGGAGCGGGTCAACGCCGACCCGGCGCGCGGCGAGGGCCACGACCGGCCGCTGACCCGGCTCGTCCTCGGCCCCACCGAGCTGGCGCTGCTGGAGCGGCAGGGGCACGGCCCGGGGTCGGTGCCCGCCGACGGGGAGCGGGTGTGGCTGCGCCGCAACGCGAACCTGTCCACCGGCGGCACCAGCCGGGACGTGACCGCGGACGTCCACCCGGAGGTCGCCGCGATGTGCGTGCGGGCCGCCGCGGCCGTCGGCATGGACGTGTGCGGCATCGACCTGCGGCTGCCCGACGCCGCCTCACCGCCGCCCGCCGAGCGCGGCGCCGCCGGGATCCTGGAGGTCAACGCCGCGCCGGGCCTGCGGATGCACCTGGCGCCGCACCAGGGCGCGGGGCGTGACGTCGCCGGCGACATCATCGGGCTGATGTACCCGGAGGGGACGCCGTCGCGGGTGCCGGTCGTGTCGGTCACCGGCACCAACGGCAAGACCACGACCGTCCGGATGATCGCGCACATGCTGGAGCTGGACGGGCGCCGCACCGGCATGACCAGCACCGAGGGCGTGTACGTCGGCGGGCGCCTGGTCCACCGGTCCGACGCGTCCGGGCCGCGCTCGGCGGAGATGGTGCTCGGCGACCGGTCGGTGGAGGCGGCCGTGCTGGAGACCGCGCGGGGCGGCATCGTGCGGCGCGGCCTCGGCTACGACCGCGCCGACGTCGCGGTCGTCACCAACATCACGCGCGACCACCTCGGCGTCGACGACACCGAGTCCGTCGACGACCTGGTCGACATCAAGTCCCTGGTCGCCGAGGAGATCCGCCGAGGCGGCCACGTGGTCCTCAACGCCGAGGACGAGGCGTCGGCGGGCATCGCCGGGCGGCCGGGGGTCCGCGAGCGCGACCCGGTGCTGCGCTACTTCGCCCTGTCCCCCGACGCGCCCGTCCTCGCCCGCCACCTGGGCGGCGGCGGCGCCGGGTACAGCGTCAGGGACGGGTGGCTGACCGAGGCGCGCGGCGACCGCCGGACCCCGATCCTGCCGGCCGCCGAGGTGGCGGGCTCGTTCGGCGGGCACGCCCGCCACGTGATCGCCAACGCGCTCGCCGCGGCGGCCGCCGCCCGCGCCCTCGGGGTGCCGGTGGAGGTGGTGGCGCGGGCGCTGCGCTCGTTCGACCCGCACACGCGCAACCCCGGACGGGGCTGCGTGTACCAGGTCGGCGCCAACCCCGTCCTCGTCGACTACGCCCACAACCCGGCGGCGGTCGGGGCGATGGGCGCGTTCGTCGCGCGGCGCTGGGGCGGCGCCGGGGTCGCGGCGGTGACGCTGCCGGGCGACCGCTCCGACGAGCTGGTGAGCGAGACCGCCCGGGCGCTGGCGGCCTCGTTCGGCCGCGTCGTCGTCTACGAGGACGAGGACCTGCGGGGGCGCCGCTCGGGCGAGATGACCCGGCTGATCGTCCAGGGGCTCCGGGACGCCCGGCCCGACGTGCGCCACCATCCGGCCGGCGACCTGAAGGGCGCGCTGACCTCGGCGCTGGACATGGCGGAGCCGGGCGAGCCCGTCCTGCTGCTGTACGAGAAACTGCAGCCGGTGACCGAGCTGCTGGAGACGCTGGGCGCGGAGCCCGCCGGCTAGCCGGCGGGCCCGTCCGCCGGCGGCGGGCGCAGCAGCAGGACGGTGACCGACAGCAGCGCCAGCACCACGATCCCGTCCAGCCAGTAGTGGTTGGCGGTGCCGACGACGACCGCGATCGTCGCGATCGGGTGCAGGAGCCACATCCACCGCCACCGCGTCCGGGACGTGACGACCAGCCCGAGCGCGATGACCGCCGCCCAGCCGATGTGCAGGGACGGCATGGCCGCGTACTGGTTGGCGATCGTGTCGGTCTGCGGCGCCCCGTACACGGAGGGCCCGTACCGGGCGGCGGTGTCGACGAGCCCCGCCGCGGGCAGCATGCGGGGCGGCGCCAGCGGCACGAGCAGGTGCAGGACGAGCGCGGCCGCGGTCAGCGCCACGAGCACCCGGCGCACCCACCGGTAGTGGGCGGGCCGCCGCAGGTAGATCCAGAGCAGGAACAGCACCGCCGCCGGGAAGTGCACGTAGGCGTAGTAGGAGTTGGCCGCGTGCACGAGGAGCTCGCTGTGCAGCAGGCCGTGCTGGACGCCCGCCTCGCCCGGCAGCCCGAGGAGGCGCTCCAGGCGCAGGACGCGGTGGGCGTTGTCGAACGCCTCGCTCACCCTCCCGTCCGCCAGCAGCCGCCCGAGCTTGTAGGCGGCGAACAGCACGATGATCAGCAGGAGCTCGCGGACGGGCCGCGGACGGCCGCCGGGGCGTCCCGCGGCCGCGCCGGCGCGGCCCGGCCTGCGCAGTCGTGATAATGCGGCGGCCTGGCGGGGCGGCCGGTCGAGGAGGCTCACTGCGCTGTCCTTCGCATCGGGTTCTGCGCCGGTCAGGGCCGGGCGGGGGCGGCTCGCGGCCGCCGCCGGGCCGGGCGGCGACGTCGAGCAGATGCCGAAGCCTTTCACCTTCCGCGTCCGCGTGGGGCGCGGCGCGCGCCGGAGGCCGGGGGGCCGCGGCGGTGCCACGGGTCTCACCGTAGACCGAACTTGCCTAGGTGGCAAAATTTCAGGGTCTGCCAATTTCGGTGACGTGCATCTCACCCGGCCGCCGCGGAGCCCCGGCCCCGGCTAGACGAGCGGAAGGCCGGTGTAGTTCTCGGCCAGGGACGTCTGGGCCGCCTCCGAGGAGGCCACGTAGTCCAGATGTGAGCGCTGGAGCCGCCGCTCGAAGCCGGTCGCGGACGGGTCGGTGTGCAGCAGCGTGGTCATCCAGTACGAGAAGTGCTCGGCCCGCCACACCCGCCGCAGGCACGCGTCGGAGTAGCCGTCCAGCAGCGCGTGCGACCCGGAGGCGTACCGCTCGGCGAACGCCCGCGCCAGGACCGTCACGTCGGACACCGCCAGGTTGAGGCCCTTCGCCCCGGTCGGCGGGACGATGTGCCCCGCGTCCCCGGCGAGGAACAGCCGGTCGTGCCGGAGCGGCTCGGCCACGAAGCTGCGCATCGGCGTGATCGACCTGTCGGTGATCGGCCCCTCGCGCAGCTCCCACCCGTCGTCGGTCGCGAACCGCGCCGCGAGCTCGTCCCAGATCCGGGCGTCGGGCCACGCGGCGAGGTCCTCGTCCGGCGGCACCTGGAGGTAGAGGCGGCTCACCCGCGGGGAGCGCAGGCTGTGCAGCGCGAACCCGCGGTCGTGGTGGGCGTAGATCAGCTCGTCGGTGGAGGGCGGGACGTCGGCGAGGATCCCGAGCCAGGCGAACGGGTACTCGCGCTCGAACGTCCGCAGCCCCGGCACCGCCGGGCGGCTGACGCCGTGGAACCCGTCGCAGCCGGCGACGTAGTCGCAGTCCAGGGTGCGGGTCCGGCCGCCCTCGACGAAGGTCACGCTCGGCGCGGAGGCGTCCAGCGCGACGACCTCCGCCTCGAACCGCACGTCGCCGCCGTCGGCCAGCCGCCGGGCGACGAGGTCCTTGACGATCTCGGTCTGCGCGTAGACGGTCACGGTCCGGCCGGTGAGGCCGGTCAGCGGGACCCGGTGCCCGGCGCCGCCGAACCGCAGTTCGAGACCCCGGTGGACCAGGCCCTCCCGGTCCAGCCGCCCGCCCGCGCCGCTCTCGCGCAGGACGTCGGTCGTGCCCTGCTCCAGCATCCCCGCCCGCTGCCGGTGCTCCACGTAGTCGCGGTCGCGGCTCTCCAGGACCACCGAGTCGATCCCCTGGAGATGGAGCAGATGCGACAGCAGCAGGCCCGCCGGCCCGCCGCCGATGATCGCGACCTGGGTGCGCATCGTTCCTCCTCGTTCGGCCCCGCCGCCGATGTTCGCGCGCGTCGCCGCAGGTTCAGGCGCCGGTGTTCCGCTCAGCGGAAAACATCTCGGGGCCTCCCCGCCAGTGCGCCGCCACGTCCCGGGACAGGGCGCGCACCGCGGTCGTCAGCGGCGGCAGCAGCCGCCGCAGGTCGGCGCCGCGGGTGCTCGACACCAGCGACATCGCCGCGACCACGTCGCCCGCGCCGTCGCGCACGGGGGCGCCGACGGACGACGCGCCGAGCGTCATCTCGTCGCGGGTCACCGCGTAGCCGGAGCGGACGACCTGCTCGACGCAGCGCCGCAGCTCGCCGGGGTCGGTGATGGAGCGCGCCGCGTGCCGGGGCAGCTCGCCGGCCAGGACCTCCTCCCGCACCCGCGGCGGCGCGAACGCCAGCAGCACCTTCCCGACGCCGGTGGTGTGCAGCGGCAGCGTCGCGCCGACCTGGGTCACCACCGGCACCGACCGCGTCCCGCGCAGCCGCTCCACGATCAGCACCCGGTCGTCGCGGAGCACGCCGAGCTGGACGTTGTCGTGGGTGGCCTCGTACAGGTCCTCCATGTGCGGGAGGGCCAGCTCCCGCAGCCCGGTGACCGCCGGGGCCTGGCTGCCGATGCGCCACAGCCGGGTGCCGATGCGGTACGTCCCGTCCGGCACCCGCTCCAGGAACCCGCCGCCGACCAGCTCTCCGACGAGCCGGTGGCCGGTCGCGAGCGGCAGGCCGGCGCGGCGGCAGATCTCGCTCAGGTTGAGTCGGACATCGCCCTGCGCGAAGGCGTTCAGGATGGCCATGACCTTGCCCGCCACGCTGACTGGCCGCGCGCGCTCCGTCCCGTCCCCTCCCACGTGGCTCCTCCGCCCGGGCCCGCGCCCGTCACTCCCGTTCGTTCAGTACCCGCTGGGCGACGGCGAACGCCGAGTTCGCGGCGGGCACTCCACAATAGATCGCCGTCTGCAGGAGCACCTCCCCGATCTCGTCGGGGGTCAGCCCGTTGCGGAGCGCCGCGCGGACGTGCATGGCGAGCTCGTCCAGGTGGCCGCCCGCGACCATCGCGGTCAGCGTGACGCAGCTGCGGGTCCTGCGGTCCAGGCCCGGGCGGCTCCAGACGTCGCCCCACGCGTAGCGGGTGATGAGGTCCTGGAAGTCGGCGGTGAAGCCGTCCTTGCGGGCCTCGGCGCGGTCGACGTGGGCGTCGCCGAGCACCTCCCGCCGCGTCCTCATGCCCTGCGCGTGCCGTTCCCCGTCGGACATGCGCTCGCTCATCGGCGGGCTCCCTTCCAGGTGCGGTCCAGGTGCGCGGTGATCGCCTCGGTGACCTCGGCGGGGCGTTCGGCGTTCGCCAGGTGCCCGGCGCCCTCGACCACCGTGAGGCGGGCGCCCGGGATGCCGGCGGCGAGCCGGTCGGCGTGGCCGCGCGGCGGGGTCGGGCCGTCCTGCGCCCCGGCGACCACCAGGGCCGGCGCGCGGACCTCGGCCAGGCGCGCGGTCGCGTCGAACGCGGCCAGGGCCTCGCAGCAACGGGCGTAGCCCTCGGCGTCGGTGGCCCGGAGCATCGCCACGTAGGGCTCCGCGCCGGTGAAGGACGGCGTGAACCAGCGTTCCGCGGCGCCGGCGGCGACGGCGCCGACCCCCTCGCGGCGGACCAGCGCGGCGCGTTCGCGCCAGGCCCTCGGGTCGCCGAAGCGCGGGGACGTGCAGCACAGGACCAGGCTGGCGACGCGCTCCGGGGCGCGCAGCGCGAGGGCCGTCCCGACCGCGCCTCCGAGCGACACCCCGGCGTAGGCGGCCCGCTCGACGCCGAGGCCGTCCAGCAGGGCGACGACCCCGCCGGCGAGGTCGTCGACGGTGAACGGGCCGGCGGGCGCCGGCGCGCCGCCGTGGCCGGGCAGGTCGTAGCGCAGCACGCGCCAGGCGCGCGTGAGCGCGGGAAGCTGCGGGAGCCACAGGTCCATGGAGGTGCCGAGGGACGGGCCGAGGACGACGACGGGCGCGCCGTCCGGCCCGTCCAGGCGGTGCCGCGGCGCGGCGATCACGCGCGGCTCCCGCGGTAGGCGTCGAGGGCCCGGCCCACGAGGTCGGCGGCGGCCCCGGTCCCGGGGTCGTCGCCGAGGACGTCCAGGAGGTCGTCGAGGTCGGCGCGCATCAGCTCGGTGGACACCTCCAGGCCGTCCAGCAGCTCGGCGGCCGTCTCGGCGGCGCCGCCGGTCAGCCGCAGGCACTCGCGCAGCGGCTGCCACTCGGCGTGCCACTCCCCCGCCGGCCGCTCGTGCGGCGCGGCCTGCGCGGCGAGGACCACCTGGACCTGCGCCGGGACCTGCAGGGCGGCGGACCGGACCAGCGCGGACAGCGCCGGGTTGCGCTTGTGCGGCATCGACGACGAGCCGCCCCGGCCCGCGCCCGCGGCCTCCGCGACCTCGCCGACCTCGCTCTGCGCCAGCAGCCACACGTCAGTGGCGATCTTGCCGAGGGCGCCTGCGGCCACCGCCAGCGCCGCCGCGAGCCGGGCGACGGGCGTGCGGCGGGTGTGCCACGGCAGGAGGGGCCGCGCCAGCCCGGTCTCCTCCGCGTAGGCCTCGACGAGGTCGAAGGCCCGGTCGCCGAAGGCGTCCAGCGTCCCGGCGGGGCCGCCGAGCTGGACGGGCAGCGACACGGCGGCGAGGCCCTCGCGCGCCTCCAGGCAGCCCATGAGCCAGCCCGCGGCCTTGGCGCCGAACGTCGTCGGCAGCGCCTGCCGGCCGAGGGTGCGGGCCGGCATCGGAGTGTCGCGGTACCGCGCCGCGAGCCCGGCCAGCGCGTCCAGTGCCCGGTCGAGGTGGGCGAGGACGACGCGCCTGGCGCGGGCCGCGACGAGCATGGCGCCGGTGTCGGCGATGTCCTGGCTGGTGGCGCCCTTGTGGACGTGCTCGCCCGCGGCGCCGGCGAGCGCGCGCAGATCGGCGACCAGCGGCACGACGGGGTTGCCGGAGCCGCGCGCCCGGCGGGCGATGCCGGGCAGGTCGAACCGGTCCGCGTCCGCGGCGGCGGTGATCGCCGCGGCGGCGGCGGCGGGGACGAGGCCGAGCCGGGCCTGCGCGCGGGCGAGCGCCGCCTCCGCGTCGAGCATGGCGGTCAGGTAGGCCCGGTCGCTGGTGGCGGCCTCGGCCTCCGTCCCCGCCCGGACGGGCGACAGCAGTCCCGCGTCCGGCGCCGGGCCGGGCTCCTGCGCGGGCCCGGGCCCGCCGGCCGGCGGCGGGCGCTCGTCAGAAGGCAAGGAACACCGTCTCCCCGTCCCCCTGGAGGCGGACGTCGAACCGGTACTCCCGCTCCCCTTCGCGTTCGGCGACCAGGGTCGCGCGCCGCTCCGGCGGGACGGCCCCGAGCAGCGGATCCGACGCGTGGGCGGCCGCGTCCTCGGGGAAGTAGAGCCGGGTGAACACCGGCTTGAGCAGGCCGCGGGCGAACACCAGCACGGCGATGTAGGGAGCGCTCTCCCCGATCGCGCCGGGCTTGAGGGTACTGAACCAGAAGCCGCCGTCGGCGTCGGTGCCGCACCGGCCGAAGCCGGAGAAGCCGTGCCCGGCGCGCACGATGCCGCCGGGGCGCCGCGGGACCTCGCCGTCACCGTCGGCCTGCCAGATCTCCAGGAGCGCGTCCGGCACCGGCTCCCCCGCGCCGTCCAGGACGCGCCCGCGCACCCGGATCGCGTCGGGCCGCCACGGCGGGACCACCTGCGGACCGGCCTCGTACGGCAGCGCGTGGCCGAAGAAGGGGCCGACCGTCTGCGACGGCGTCATGGCCGAGGGCGTGGGAGAGGGCGTGCTCATCAGGCCTCCGCCGGGGTGTCGCCGAGGACGATGTCCCACTGGTAGCCGAGCGCCCACTCCGGTGTGGTGGCGTCCAGGTCGAAGCGGGAGACCAGCTTCTCCCGGTCCCGCTCGTCGGGGATCGACTGGAAGATCGGGTCGTAGGCGAACAGCGGGTCGCCGGGGAAGTACATCTGGGTGACGAGCCGCTGGGTGAAGGCGGTGCCGAACACCGAGAAGTGGATGTGGGCGGGCCGCCAGGCGTTGTGGTGGTTGCCCCACGGATAGGCGCCCGGCTTGATCGTGACGAACCGGTAGCGGCCGTCGCCGTCGGTCAGGCAGCGCCCGGCGCCGGTGAAGTTCGGGTCGAGCGGCGCAGGGTGGACGTCGCCGAGGTGGTGGTACCGGCCGGCGGCGTTGGCCTGCCAGACCTCCACGAGCGCCCCGCGCACCGGGCGGCCCGCGCCGTCGAGCACGCGGCCGGTCACGACGATCCGCTCGCCGAGCGGCTCGCCGGCGTGCTGGACGGTGAGGTCGTGGTCCCTCCGCCCCAGCTCCTGGTGCCCGAAGACCGGGGAGGTCAGCTCGACGCTGTCGGGGCCCGTCTTCGGCATGACCAGGTCGTGGGACGGGGCGCGGAGCACGGTGCTCCTGTAGCCCGGGTACAGGTACGGCGGGTTCGTCATGGCCTCGTCCCCTCCTGCTCGACTTCCACCGGGACGCGTTCGTTCGGCCGCGGCCCGGCCACCAGCCTCGCAGCCGGCGCGGCGGGCGCCGGAGCCCGGCTTCCGCCCAGCGGAAGACGAGGGGCGCGATCAGAGCCTCTCGGCCAGTCCGAACACCGGGAACAGGCTCGTGTCGAAGAAGACCGAGACGTGCGCGACGCCGTCGCCGGTGACGCTCAGCACCTGGATCTGGTACGCGCGGTGCACCCCCTCGTCGTCGCGCATGTAGAGCCCGAAGGCCGGCTGCCCGTTCGCGGCGGCCGGGACCATCCGGATGTCGCCGGGGGTGGGGCCGCACTGGGCCTTGATGAGCCGGACGACGTGGTCGGCGCCGACGAACCACTGCGGGAAGGGCGGCATCTCCCAGACGACGTCCTGCTTGAACAGCTCGATCAGGCTCGCGATGTCGGCGGTCTCGAACGCCTTCGCGTAGCGCTCAAGGAGGTCGCGCTGGCCGGGGTCGGTCGGCTCGACCAGCTCGTCGCGGAGGGGCGCGTTCTCGTCGAGCTGCGCGCGGGCCCGCTGCAGCGCGCTGTTGACCGCGGCGGTGGAGGTGTCGAGGAGCTCGGCCACCTCGGCGGCCCGCCACTTCAGCACGTCCCGCAGGATCAGCACGACGCGCTGCTTGGCGGGCAGGTGCTGCAGGGCCGCCACGAACGCCAGCCGGGTGCTCTCGCGCGCGGTGACGATGGTCGCCGGGTCGGCGGCGTCGGCGCCGAGCACGGCGTCGGGGGCGGGCTCCAGCCACGGCACCTCGTCCGAGGCCACCACGGGCCGCTCGGGCTCGTCGCTCGGCGCCCCGAGGCCGGACGGCATGGGCCGGTTGCCGCGCTGGTCGATGGCGGTCAGGCACACGTTCGTCGCGATGCGGTACAGCCAGGTGCGCAGCGAGGAGCGGCCCTCGAAGCCGCCGTAGGAGCGCCACGCCCGCAGGTAGGTCTCCTGCACCAGGTCTTCGGCGTCGTGGATGGAGCCGAGCATCCGGTAGCAGTGCGCCAGCAGCTCCCGCCGGTACGGGTCGGCCAGCGACTGGAAGTCACGGTCTGTCTCGACGGTGTTCGGCATGGTGTCGGGCATGGTGGTCGTCACCTCTGCTGGGCGGCATCGCCAGGGCGGCGAGGGCGGCGGGCGCCGTCGCCTCCGACCGTAGACGAGCCCACTGACAGAACACGGGCATCACCTCGGATCCTACGCCCGCGCCCCGGGGTCGCGCCCGGCGCCGTCGCCGGGCGGCCGCCGGCGCTGAGGTTCGATCACCGTGATCCCGGCGCCCGACATCGCGGCGAGGGCGGCCGGGGCGTCGTCCAGGGCCAGGACGCGGCCGACCAGCAGGTCGGGGCGCAGCGCCCCGGCGCGGACCAGCTCCATCATCGGGCCGTAGGCGTGGGCGGCCATCCCGTGGCTGCCGACGATCTCCAGCTCCCATCCGATCACCCGCTCCATCGGCAGGTCGGCGCCCGCGCCGGGCGGCAGCAGCCCGACCTGGACGTGCCGGCCGCGGCGGCGCAGCGACTCGACCGAGGCGCGGGCGGTGGCCGGGCTGCCGAGCGCGTCCAGCGAGACGTGGGCGCCGCCGTGGGCCGCATCGCGCACGGCCTCGGCCACGTCGTCGTGGGCCGCGGCGTCGACGACGGCGGACGCGCCGCAGCGGCGCGCCAGCTCCAGCGCCTGCGGCGACACGTCGACCGCCACGACCCGCGCGCCGGCCGCCGCGGCGATCATCACGGCGGACAGCCCCACGCCGCCGCAGCCGTGCACCGCCGTCCACTCGCCGGCCCGCACCCGCCCCTGCGCGAGGACGGCGCGGAACGCGGTGGCGAACCGGCAGCCGAGCGCGGCCGCGGTCGTGGAGGCCATCTCGTCGGGCAGGCGGACCAGGTTCACCTCGGCGGCGTCGATCGCGACGTAGTGGGCGAACGAGCCCCAGTGCGTGAAGCCGGGCTGGGTCTGGGCCTCGCAGACCTGCTGGTCGCCCGCCCGGCAGGACGGGCAGCGGCCGCAGGCGCACACGAACGGGACGGTCACGCGGTCGCCGGGGCGCAGTCCGGTGACGCCGGCGCCGGTCTCCTCGACCGTGCCCGCCAGCTCGTGCCCCGGGACGTGCGGAAAGGCGCGGATGTCGGGATCGTGGCCCTGCCAGCCGTGCCAGTCGCTGCGGCACACGCCCGTGGCCTCGACCCGGATCACCGCGCCGCCGGGCGGCGCCGCCGGGTCGGGCAGCTCCCGGATCTCCAGCGGCCCGGCGAAGGCGTCGTAGGCGACCGCCAGCACTAGAACTCGAAGCCGCCGGGGCGGCCGTTGCGGTCGGCGATCAGGCCGGCGAGGGTCGCGACGGCGATCTCGGCGGGGGTCCGGGAGCCGATGTTGAGGCCGATCGGGCGGTGCACGCGGGCGATGTCGGCCGCGGGGACGCCGAGTTCGGTGAGGGCCGGGATGTGCGGCGCGGGGTGCCGCGGGTTGCCCATGACGCCGACCCACCGGACCGGCTGCGTCAGCACGTCGCGCAGGACCGGCCCGAGCTCGGGCCGGTGGTGGTCGGTGACGACGACGTCGGCGGTGGCGTCCAGGGGCGGCAGGTCGGCCGTGCCGCCGCGGTCCTTGTCGGGGTCGACGAGGAACGTGCGGTAGCCGAGGTCGGCGCCGTAGCGCAGCAGGTGGTCGGCGACGGGGCCGGCGAACACCGCGACCAGCGTCCGCTCCCCCGTCTCGTGCGGGGCGTCGCCGTGCGCGACGGCGCAGGAGGAGTCGTGCTCGTGCGGTGCGGCCATACCGGAAGTCTGCCCCGCTCGGCGCCTGATGGTCCAGCTGCCACGCCCTCCCCCCGACGCGCCGCGGACCCGGTGTCCCGCGAACCCGTGCCGCCGGAACCTGGAACTCTCGCGTGGGAACGGGTATGCCTTCTGTCTAGACTGCTGTCACCCGGCGGCCACAGGAGGGACCGTGATCGCGAGACCGGAGGGCGGGCCCCGCGTCGTGGTGGGGGTGGACGACTCCGCGGGTGCGCGCTGCGCGCTCTCCTGGGCGATCGGCGAGGCGCGGCTGCGCCGGCTGCCGCTGCTGGTCGCGCACGCCGCGCCGCTGCCCCCGCACGTGTCGGCGGCGGGCCAGCTCGGTTGCGGGATCACCGAGGCGCTGCGCGGCTCCGGCGCCGAGCTCATCGCCCGGCTCCTGGCGGAGGTGTGCGGCGGCCCGCCCGAGGGCGTGGAGATGACCGCGCTGGCGCTCGTCGGGGAGCCGGGCGCGACGCTGGTGCGCCTGGCGGGGGACGACGACATCCTGGTCGTCGGGCACGGCGCCCGGGGCCCGTTCTCGCGGCTGCTGCGCCCGTCGGTGCGGCTGCACTGCGCCCGCAGGGCCCGCGCGACGCTGGTGTGCGTCCGCCCGCCCGCGTTCGACACGCTGCTGGAGAGCCTGGCGGTGCGGGACGAGTCACCCGAGAGCGCGCCCGACTCCCGCTTCCGGAGGCTGGGCCGCCGCCTGCGCCTCCCGCTCTGACCGGGGCGGCGCGCATAGGCTCTCCCCCATGCGCAAGTACGTCATCATCGGCGCTGTCGGCAGCGGCAAGGGCACGCAGGCCGGGCTCCTCGCGCGCGATCTGGACATCGTGCACATCAGCGTCGGAGACATCTTCCGCTGGCACGTCAAGAACCACACCAAGCTCGGGGCCCAGGTGCGGCGCGTCATGGCGTCCGGCGAGCTGGTCGGGGACGATCTCGCCGAGAGCGTCGTGCGGGACCGGCTCGCCCAGCACGACTGGAACTACGGGTTCGTCGTCGACGGGTTCCCGCGCAGCCGGAGGCAGACGGAGTTCTTCCTGGAGAGCTACGACATCGACGGCGTGATCCATCTGGACCTGCCGGACGAGGAGGTCCGCCGCCGGGTGCTGGCCCGCCGGCTGTGCAACAGGTGCGGGATGGACTACAACCTGATCGAGGACCGTCCGACGCAGGAGGGGCGCTGCGACGTGTGCGGGGGCGAGCTGGTGTCCCGCGAGGACGACACGGAGGAGGCGCTCGCCGAGCGGCTGCGCGACTACCACGAGAGGACCGAACCGATCCTGGAGCTGTTCGGCCGCAAGGAGTACGTGGTCACCGTCGACGCGCGGCCGGGCATCGACGAGGTGCAGCGGACGCTGCGCGAGAAGCTCGGCCTGCCGCTGCCATGACTCCTTCCTCCGGGACGGCCTCGCCGGTGGTGGAGCTGGCGGACGAGCGGGCGGCGCGCCGGGGGCTGCGGCTCTTCCTGAAGCGCGACGACCTGGTCCACCCGGAGCTGCCGGGCAACAAGTGGCGCAAGCTCCGGCACAACATCGGGCCGGCGCGCGAGCACGGGACGCTCCTGACCTTCGGCGGCGCCTACTCCAACCACATCCGGGCCGTCGCGGCGGCGGGCGCGATGTACGGCTTCGCGACCATCGGCGTGATCCGCGGCGAGGAGCACCTGCCGCTGAACGCCACGCTCGCGCACGCCCGGCGCATGGGCATGCGCCTCGCCTACATGGACCGCGCCACCTACCGGCGCAAGCACGAACCCGACGTCGTCGAGGCCCTGCGCGAGCGGTGGGGCGACTTCTACCTCCTGCCGGAAGGGGGGAGCAACGCGCCGGCCGTCCGGGGCTGCGCCGAGCTGGGCGCGGAGGTGCCGGGCTTCGACGTGGTGTGCTGCCCCTGCGGGACGGGCGGGACGCTGGCCGGGCTCGCCGCCGGGCTGGCCCCGCGGCAGCGCGCCGTCGGGTTCTCCGTGCTGAAGGGCGGCTTCATGGCGGGCGAGGTGGAGCGCCTCCAGCGCGAGACCTACGGCGGGCGGCGCGGCGACTGGAGCGTCCAGGACGACTTCCACTTCGGTGGCTACGCGAGGACCACCCCCGAGCTGGAGGCGTTCGCCGCCGACTTCGCCGGCCGGCACGGGATCGTCCTCGACCGGATCTACACCGCGAAGATGATGTTCGGCGTCCTCGCGCTGGCCGGGCGCGGCGCCTTCCCTGAGGGCGCCCGGGTTCTGGCGGTCATCACCGGCTAGCCGGACGGCCCCGCACCTTCCGGGCGGGGCCGCCCGTGCGCCGTCAGGCGCCGCCGGTGGCGCGCCGCCGTCAGGCCGGGGGCAGGTCCACCAGCGCGGCGAGGGCCGCGCGGTGACGGTCGGGCGTGCCCAGGGCGATGGAGTCGGCCTTGGCGCGCTTCAGGAAGAGGTGCGCCGGGTGCTCCCAGGTGAAGCCGATGCCGCCGTGCATCTGCACGCACTCCTCGGCCGCCTTCAGGGCGACCGCCGAGCAGTGCGCCTGCGCGACGGCGACCGCGATCGGCGTGTCCTCGTCGCCCGCGGCCGCGCAGGACGCGGCGTGCCGGGCGACGGCGCGGGCCTGGGTGACCGAGGTCCACAGGTCGGCGAGCCGGTGCTTGAGGCCCTGGTAGGAGCCGATCGGACGGCCGAACTGATAGCGCGTCTTCACGTAGGCGACGGTGTCGTCCAGGCAGCGCTCGGCGAGCCCGAGCTGCTCGGAGGCCAGCATCGCGGCGCCGGTGCGCAGCGCGGCCCGCACGGCGCCGTCGCCCTCGGCGACGCGCCGGGCCGGGGCGGCGGAGAAGGCGAGGTCGGCGAGCCGGCGGGTCATGTCGAGCGAGGTCACGGCGGTGCGGCGGGCGTCGGCGGCGTCCACCGCGTACAGGCCGTCCCCCGCCGGGACGAGGAGCACGTCGGCGGCCATGCCGTCGGCGACGCCGGTGACCTCGCCGGTCAGCGCGCCGCCGGCCGCCTCGGCCGTCACCGGGACGGCGTCCGGGGCGGTGCTGAACGGGACCGCGAGGACCGCGATGCGCTCACCCGCGGCGAGCCGCGGGAGGAGCTCCCGCTCACCGGCGGCCAGCAGCGCCGCCGTGGCGATCACGGCGCTGCCGAGGAACGGGACGGGCGCCGCGGACCGGCCCAGCTCCTCCATCACCACGGCGGTCTCGCGCCAGGTGGCGCCGGCGCCGCCGAGCTCCTCGGGGACGGGCAGGCCGGCGCAGCCGAGCTGGACGGCGATCGCCCGCCACAGCGCCGCGTCGTAGGGCTCGTCCTTCTCGGTGCCCGCGAGGACAGAGGCCCAGGGCGCCAGGTCGCCCAGCACCTCGCGGACGCTCGCCCGGAGGTCGTTCTCGATCTCGCCGTACAGCAGGTCGCTCATCGGGGCAGGTCCTTCCACGCCACGTCCTTGTCGACGCGGATCTCGCCGGGCAGGCCGAGGACGCGCTCGGCGATGATGTTGCGCAGGATCTCCGAGGTGCCGCCCTCGATGGAGTTGCCCTTGGCGCGCAGGTAGCGGTAGCCGGGCGAGCGGCGGGTGAAGTCGACCTCGGTGGGGCGGCGCATCGTCCAGTCGTCGTAGCGCAGGCCCTCCTCGCCGAGCAGTTCCAGCTCCAGGCCGGACACCTCCTGGTTGAGCCTGGCGAAGGCCAGCTTGGCGCCCGACCCCTCGGGGCCGGGCTGCCCGGCGGTGAGCTGCTGGCGCAGCCGCGCCCCGGTGAGCCGGGCCGCCTCGGTCTCCACCCACGCGCGCAGCAGGGCGTCGTGCAGGCCGGGGGTGCGCAGCTCGGGGCGGTTCCGCCAGAGCGCGGCGACGACGCCGATCATGCCGCTCTCGCGCGGCGCGGCGCCGCCGCCGATGGCGACCCGCTCGTTCATCAGCGTCGTGGTGGAGACCCGCCAGCCCTGCCCGACCTCGCCGAGCCGGTGCTCGTCGGGGATCCGGACGTCGGTGAGGAACACCTCGTTGAACTCGGCCTCGCCGGTGATCTGCCGCAGCGGGCGGACCTCGACGCCCGGCGCGGTCATGTCGCAGACGAAGTAGGTCATGCCGCGGTGCTTGGGGACGTCCGGGTCGGTGCGGGTGACGAGGATCGCCCAGCGCGCCTCGTGCGCCATGGACGTCCACACCTTCTGCCCGTTGACCGTCCAGGCGTCGCCGTCGCGGACGGCGCGGGTGGCGAGCGCGGCCAGGTCGGAGCCGGCGCCGGGCTCGCTGAACAGCTGGCACCACAGCTCCTCGCCGGTCCACAGCGGGCGCAGGAAGCGGCGCTTCTGCTCCTCGGTGCCGAAGGCGAGGATCGTCGGGGCCGCCATGCCGAGCCCGATGCCGTTGCGCTCGGGATGGTTGGTCGGGGCGCCCGCCTCGGCGAACCGGCGGTCGACGGCGGGCTGCAGGTGCCGCGGGGCGCCGAGCCCGCCGAGTCCCTCGGGGTAGTGCACCCAGGCGAGCCCGGCGTCGAACCGGGCCCGCAGGAACTCCGGGGGCGCGGTCGCCGCGGGGTCGTGGGCGGCGAGGAACTCGCCGACCCGCCTGCTCAGCTCGTCGGCGTCGGGCGGTGCTGTGCTCACGGGGCCTCCGCGCGGGGCGTGGGTGGCGGCGGCCACCCGGAACGGGGCATACCAACCGGTCGGTATGCCGACGCGTCCACCCTAGGAACGGCCGGGACGGCCAGTCAACCGCCGCGCCGCGCGAGCACCCCGCCCGGGGACGCGGCGCCCGGGGGCGTCACGCCATCGCCTCGTCGAACGCGCGGTGGTGGGCGTAGTCGCGGGACTCCACGATGTGCCCGTCGCGCACCCGCAGGACGAAGATGTTGGGCACGACGAACTCCCGCCCGTTCGCGGTGTTGCGGCCCGCGTACTCGAACTCCGTGATGATCACCTCGGGATCGGCGGTCTCGTGCACGACGACGTTGCGCGCCTTCAGCTCCACGGGCAGCGTCTCCAGCTGCTCGAAGTGCCGGCGCAGCGCCTCCCGGCCCTCCAGCCGCGACGCCGGCTGGGCGAACGGGTGCACGACCACGGCGTCCTCCGCGTACAGCTGCGGCAGGCCCTCCGGCCGCAGCCCGGTGATCCCGTCGATCAGCCGCTGGAAGACGGCCCGGGGGCTGGCGAACTCTGACATGCGGTCTCCCCTAGAATCGGAGTACGGGCTCCGCATGAGAAAATACGGAGCCAAGACTCCACTTGTCAACGGAAGGCAGCGATGACGTCACCCGCCCCCGGCAGGCCGCTGCGCGCCGACGCCCTGCGCAACCGCGCCAAGGTCCTCGCCGCGGCCGAGGAGGTCTTCGCCGTCCAGGGGACCTCCGCCTCCACCGAGGAGGTCGCGCGCAAGGCGGGGGTGGGCATCGGGACGGTGTTCCGGCACTTCCCCACCAAGGAGTCGCTGCTGGAGGCCGTGCTCGTCGCCCTGCTGGAGCGGCTGGCGGCCGAGGCGCGGGACCTGCGGGCCGCGGCCGACCCGGGCGCGGCGTTCTTCGGCTTCTTCACCCGGGTGGTCTCGCAGGCGGCCGCCAAGCAGGCCGTCACCGAGGCGCTGGCCGAGGCCGGCGTCGACGCCCGGGAGGCCACCGGGCGCGCCGGACCGGACCTGAAGGCCGCCCTCGGAGTCCTCCTCGGCCGGGCGCAGGAGACCGGCGCCGTCCGCGCCGACGTCGGCCCGGGCGAGGTCATGGCGCTGCTGGCCGGCATGTCCTACGCGGCGGGACGCGCCGGAGCCCGCGAGGACGTCCTGCGGATCGTCTTCGAGGGGCTGCGCCCGCGGGAGCGCCCGGGCCGGCCGGGCGCCTCCGGATAGGGCGCCCGGCTACGGCGCCGCCAGCTCGGCGGGCAGGTCGTCCTCGTGCAGCACGGTCAGCGTGGTGACGGCGCGGGTCAGCACGACGTACAGGCGGGCGAGGCCGCGGACCTCGGCGGCGGCGATGGCGGCGGGCTCGGCGACGATCACGTGGTCGTACTCCAGGCCCTTGGCGAGGGTCGCCGGGATGACGAGCAGCCGTCCGGCGCCGGCCGACTCCGGCCCGAGGACCTCGTGCTCCAGCCCGGCGGCCTCCAGCGCCGCCGCGTGCGCGCCCGCCCGCGCGTCCGGGACGATCAGGCCGACCGAACCGGGGCGGGCGAGGGCGTCGCGGGCGGCCTCGACCGTCGCGGCGGCCAGGTCGGCGACGCGCCGCACGGTGAGCGCCCCGGCGCCGGCGCGCAGCGAGCGCGGCCGCTCCAGCCCGGGCGCGACGTGCGGGAGCAGGCGGGCGGCGAAGTCGAGGACGGTGCCCGGAACGCGGAACCCGAGGGTCAGCTCGGTGACCTCCCCGTCCTGCCCGAGATGGGTGAGGACCTCTTTCCACGTGCGGGCCGACCACGCGGTCGTGCCCTGCGCGAGGTCGCCGAGGACGGTCGCCGAGCCCGTCGCGCAGCGGCGCCCCAGCGCCCGCAGCTGCATCGCGGACAGGTCCTGCGCCTCGTCCACCACCAGGTGGCCGAGCGAGGTCGTGCGCTCGATGAGGTCGTTCAGCTCGTCCAGCAGGGCCCGGTCGGCGGCGGTCCACTTGGCGGAGCGGTGCGAGCGGGCGGGCCTCGCCGTCAGCAGGACGGCCTGCTCGTCCTCGTCGAGCACGCCCTTCGCGGCCGCGCGCAGCAGGTCCGCGTCCGACAGCAGCCGGTGCAGGACCTGCTCGGCGCTCACCTTCGGCCACACCGCGTCGAGGACCTGCCTGACCGGCCGGCTCCGCGCGACCTGGTCCTGGACGCGGTCGTCGGGGGCCTCGCCGCGCCGTTCCATCCGCACGAGGATCTGGTGCGCGAGCCGCTGCGCGAACGCGGCGCGCCCGCTGCCGTACCGGGTGGTGCCGCGCAGCGCGGCGGCGATCTCGCGGATCTCGTGGTCGGCGAGCCGGTAGCGCGCCGCGCCCCGCGTGACGACGAGCCCCTCCTCCGGCTTGCGGACGTGCAGCCACAGCGCCCGGCGCAGCACGTCGGCCATCCGGGCGTCGCCCTTGAGGGCGGCCGCGGCCGCGGGCTCGTCGCCGAGCGGCGGGCCGAGCAGGTCGTCGATCGTGGCCTGCTCCACCCGGACCTCGCCGAGCGCGGGC
Organism: Actinomadura verrucosospora; assembly: GCF_039540335.1. Lineage (NCBI taxonomy): Bacteria > Bacillati > Actinomycetota > Actinomycetes > Streptosporangiales > Thermomonosporaceae > Actinomadura > Actinomadura verrucosospora. The sequence continues at coordinate 25,997 of NZ_BAABEV010000062.1, forward strand.
AGCACCGCCGAGATGTAGGCGAGGAAGGCGCGGTTCGGCCCGACGATCAGCACGCCGGACCGCGACAGCCGCTCCCGGTGCGTGAACAGCAGGTAGGCGGCGCGGTGCAGGCCGACGGCCGTCTTGCCGGTGCCGGGCGCGCCCTGGACGCAGACGCTCAGCGGCAGGTCGGCGCGGACGATCTCGTCCTGCTCGGGCTGGATCGTGGCGACGATGTCGCGCATCGGGCCGGTCCGGGGGCGCTCGATCTCCTCGGTCAGGATCCTGGACGGGCCCGCCCCCGGCCGCGGGTCGCCGCCGTCGAGGGGCTCGTCCTCGAACGCGGTCAGCTCGCCGGCCCGGAACCCGAAGCGCCGCCGCAGCCGCCAGCCCATCGGGTCCGCGGGCCCGGCCTGGTAGAAGGCCCGGGAGACGGGGGCGCGCCAGTCCAGCACGAGGGGGCGTCCCTCCTCGCCGTCGTGGACGTGCCGCCGTCCCACGTACATGACGGCGGGCAGGTCGGGGCCGGCCGCGCCGTCGCGGTCCATGCGGCCGAAGAACAGCGGGGTGTCGGGGTGGTCGGCGAGCGCCTCGACCCGCTGGTCGAGCAGCGACTCCAGGAACTGCCTGGAGACCCAGTCGGCGGCGACGTCGGCGGAGAGGCTCGCGGCGTGCTCGCGCATCCGGCGCAGGGCGGCGCGGGACTCGGCGAGGTGGGCGCGTTCGGCCGCCAGGACCGCGGGTTCGGATGGGTCGGCGGACTCGGCGGGCATGCGGACAGACCTCCGGCTGCGAGAGTGGCGAGGGGGGGCGAAACCCACTACCTTACCGACACGGCACGGGCGCCGCCGGACATTCCGGCGCACCGCCCTCGGGGGGCGTCGGCGCTGCGCCTTGCCGGTGGGGGCGGGCTGTGTGACGTTGGTCCGCATGGCGACTCTCACCGGACGGTCCGCTTTGGTCACGGGAGCCTCGTCGGGCATCGGCGCCGTGGTGGCGGAGGCGCTCGCCGCCGCCGGCGCGCGCGTCGGCCTGGTGGCGCGGCGCAAGGACAGGCTCTCGGAGGTGCTCTCCCGGTGTCGCGAGCACGCCCCTGACTCGGCGATGTGGGCGGCCGACCTCGCCGACCCCGACGCGGTCGCCGACCTCGCCGCCGAGGCCGAGCGCGAGCTCGGCGGCGTCGACGTGCTGGTCAACAACGCGGGGATGCCGAAGCGGCGCCGCGTCCAGGACCTGTCCCCCGCCGAGGCCGACGAGGTGATGCGCCTCAACTACCTGTCCCCCGTGCGGCTCACGCTGGCGCTGCTGCCCGGCATGGTCGCGCGCGGGCGCGGGCACCTGGTGGCAGTGGGCTCGGTCGCGGCGCGGCTCGGCCCGCCGCACGAGGCCGCCTACTCCGCGTCCAAGGCGGCGCTCACGGCGTTCTGGGAGAGCATGGCGGTCGACCTGGACGGCACGGGCGTGCTGGCCCACGTGATCCAGCCCGCGCTCATCGCCGGGACCGAGCTGTTCGCCCTTCCCGGCAACGAGCCGCCGCTCAGCGACCTGTCGGACGCGCTGCCCCCGCAGGAGGTGGCCGCGGCCGTCCTGGAAGTCCTGGAGAGCGGGCGGTTCGAGCGGTACGTGCCGGACTGGTTCGGCGAGATGGCCTCCGGCAAGGCCGCCGACGTCGAGGCGTTCGTCGCCGGGGTGAAGGAGTGGACGCGCGACCGGCTCGGTCCCCCGGCGACCTGACCGCCGCCGGCCTCCCGCCGGTCCGTTGCCGCCGCCCGCGCTCCTCAGTAGGGTGTGGATCCGCCAGTGATCCACATCACACGAGGCGCGGAGGGCGGAGGCCATGACCGCTGCGGAGGGCCTGCGGGTGCGGGACGTGACGGTCCGTTTCGGCGCGCTGACGGCGGTCGACGGGGCGGGGCTGACCGCTCCGCCCGGAACGGTCACCGGCCTGGTCGGGCCGAGCGGCGCCGGGAAGACGACGCTGTGCGACGTGATCACGGGGCTGCGGCGCCCGGCGGCGGGCGCGGTCCTGCTGGACGACGCCGACCTGACGCGCAGCGCGGCCCGTGAGCGGGCCCGGCGCGGCATCGCCCGCACGTTCCAGCGGGAGGGCGCGGCGGGGCCGGCGACCGTCCGGGAGGCCGTCCGGGCCGCCGCGGCCCGGCACGCGATGACCCGCGAGCAGCCGGGCCGCACGGCGCGGGAGCGGTGGCGGCGCCGTCTCGAGGCGCGCCGCGACGCGGGCGCCGTCGCCGACGCCCTGCTCGCCCGGGTCGGCATCCAGGCCCACGCCGGGAGGGCGGTCCGGGACGCGCCGCCCGGCGTCGCCGGGTTGACGGACCTGGCGCGGGCACTGGCCGCCGAACCCGCCGTGCTCGTGCTGGACGAGCCGTGGGCGGGCCTTCCGGTGCGGCACGCGCGGGCGCTGGAGGTCCTGCTGCGCGACCTGGCCGGAGAGGGGCTGGCGGTGCTGGTCGTCGAGGACGAGATCGAGCCCGTGCTCGGCGTCTGCGACGTCCTGCACGTCCTGGACGACGGCAAGGTGATCGCCGCCGGGCCCCCGGCGGAGGTGCGGGCCGATCCCCGCGTGCGGGACGCCTACCGCGCCGGGCCGCGCCTCACCACGTGTCGATCCAGGGGCGGGGACGGTCGCCGGGCGGCGGGGCGGCGGCCAGCGTCGCGGTGATCCAGCGCCGCGTGTCGGCCGGGTCGATCACGTCGTCCAGCTCGAACACGGTGGCCGCGTGGAGCGCCCTGCCGTGCTCGTAGGCCGCGGCGACCATCTCCTCGAACATCGCGCGCGGGTCCTCGGCGGCCTCCAGCTCCTTGCGGAAGCCGAGCCGGACGGCGCCCTCCAGCCCCATGCCGCCGATCTCGCCGGTGGGCCAGGCGAGGGTCGCGAGCGGCGCCCTGAACCCGCCGCCCGCCATGGCCTGCGCACCGAGCCCGTACCCCTTGCGCAGCACGATCGTGACGATCGGGACGCGCAGGTTGGCGCCGATGACGAACAGGCGGCTGAAGTGCCGGACGGTGGCGGTCCGCTCGGCGTCCGGGCCGACCATGAAGCCGGGGGTGTCGCACAGCGACACCACCGGCAGGCCGTGCGCGTCGCACAGCTGCAGGAACCGGGCGGCCTTGTCCGCGGCGTCGCGGTCGATGGCGCCGCCGAGGTGCGCGGGGTTGCTGGCGATCAGGCCCGTCGGGCGGCCCTCGATCCGGACCAGCGCGGTGATGATCCCGATCCCGAACGCGCGGCGCAGCTCCAGCACCGACCCGGTGTCGGCGAGGTGCGCGACGACCCGGCGGACGTCGTAGGCGCGCAGCCGGTTCTCCGGGACGAGGTGCCGCAGGACGCGCTGGTCGTCGCAGGCCCAGCCGTCCGACGGGCCCCGGAAGTAGGACAGGTAGCGGCGGGCCGCCCGGACCGCCTCGGCCTCGTCGTCCACCACGAGGTCGATGACGCCGTTCGGTTCCTGGTCGCCGACCGGGCCGATCTCCTCGGGCGCGAAGACGCCGAGGCCGCCGCCCTCGATCATGGCGGGGCCGCCCATCCCGATGTTGGCGTCCCGGGTGGCGATGATGACGTCGCAGCAGCCGAGCAGGGCCGCGTTCCCGGCGAAGCAGCGCCCGCTCGCGACGCCGACGGACGGGACGGCGCCGCTGAGCCGCCCCATGGCGTGGAACGTTGTGACGTCCAGGCCGGAGACGGTCGTGGTGTCGGTGTCGCCGGGGCGTCCCCCGCCGCCCTCGGCGAACAGCACCAGCGGCAGGCGGCGGCGGTGGGCGATGTCGAGCATGCGGTCGGTCTTGCGGTGGTTCAGGTGGCCCTGCGTCCCGGCGAGGACCGTGTAGTCGTAGGACAGGACGACGGCCTGCGCGCCGTCGACGTCCCCGATGCCGCAGACCATGCCGTCGGCGGGGGTGCGCTCGATGAGGTCGTCGAGGGAGCGGCGCCGCCGCTGCGCGGCGATGACGAGGGCGCCGTACTCGGTGAACGTCCCGGCGTCGCACAGGTCGTCGATGTTCTCCCGCGCGGTGCGGCGGCCGCGCGCGTGCCGCCGGGCCACCGCCTCGGGGCGGGCCGCGTCGAGCCCGCTCTCGTGCCGGCGCAGCGTCTCGGCGAGGTCGGCGCGGATCAGGTCGAGATCGGCCGCCTCGTCCTCGGCGGCGTGCTCGCCGCCCCCCTCGGCGGGCTCGGTGAACAGCAGCGGCGCGCCCTCGGCGACGGTGTCGCCGGGCGCGGCGGCCAGGGCCCGCACGACGCCCGCCTCTCCGGCGCGGACGACGTGCTCCATCTTCATCGCTTCGAGGACAAGCAGCGGAGCCCCGGCCCCGACGAGGTCGCCCTCGGCCACCTCGACGCTCACGACCGTCCCCTGCGTGGGCGCGGGGACGGCGACCGTGCCGGGCGGCGCGTCCGGGCCGGCCGCGGGCCCCGGCCCGGCGGTGCGCGGGGCCGTCTCGACGTAGTACCGGCAGTGCTCGCTCGCCAGCAGCTCGGGCAGGTGGTCGTCGATGAAGGACGTGCGCGCGCCGCCGGCCGTGAAGCCGGGATGGCGCAGCACGCCCTGCAGCAGCGGGATGCTCGTCGCCACTCCCGCGATCTCGAACTCGCCGAGGGCGCCGTGCGCGCGGGCGGCGGCGGACGGCAGGTCCTCCGCGCGGGCGACGACCTTGGCCAGCAGCGGGTCGTAGCGCGGGCTCGCGCGGTGGCCGGCGTACCCGTGGGTGTCGACGCGAACCCCGGGACCGGACGGCGGCGCGAACGCGGTGAGCGTCCCGGCGCTCGGGCGCGGCGCGCCGTCCGCGCCGATCGTCTCGGCGTTGACCCGCACCTGGACGGCGCAGCCGGACGCCCGCGGCGGCGCGGCCAGGCCGACTCCGGCGAGGTCCTCCCCCAGCGCCAGCCTGATCTGCGCCTTCACCAGGTCGACGCCGGTGATCTCCTCGGTCACGGTGTGCTCGACCTGGAGCCGGGGGTTGGCCTCCAGGAACCAGAACTCCTCGCCGTCGACGAGGAACTCGAAGGTGCCGAGGCTCTCGTAGCGGACCGAGGCGGCCATGCGGAGGGCGGCGTCCAGCAGCGCGTCCCTGACGCCCGCGGGCAGCGCGGGCGCGGGGGCGATCTCGATCAGCTTCTGGTGGCGGCGCTGGACGCTGCAGTCGCGCTCCCACAGGTGGGTCACGGCGCCGGAGCCGTCGCCCGCGACCTGGACCTCGATGTGGCGGGCCCGCGGGACGTACTTCTCGGCGTACAGCTCGCCGCCGCCGAAGGAGGCGAGCGCCTCCGACCGGCACCGCTCGTAGGCGTCCGCGACGGCGGCGGGCCCGGTGACGACGCGCATGCCGCGCCCGCCGCCGCCCGCGAGGGCCTTGATCACGACGGTGCCGTGCTCGCGGGCGAACGCCTCGGCGCCGGCGAGGCTCGTCGCGCCGGGCGTGCCGGGCGTCACGGGCACGCCCGCCTCACGCGCCAGGGCGCGCGACCTGGCCTTGTCGCCGAACAGCTCCAGCAGCTCCGGGCGCGGGCCGACGAAGGCCAGCCCGGCGGCGGCGCAGCCGGCGGCGAAGCCCGCGTTCTCGCTCAGGAAGCCGTAGCCGGGGTGGACGGCCGCGGCGCCGGCGTCCTTCGCGGCGGCGACCAGCGCGCCGGCGTCGAGGTAGCCGGCGGCGCCGTCGCCGGGCAGGGCGCGCGTCTCGTCGGCGCGCCGCGTGTGCGGCGAGGCGGCGTCGTCGCGGGTGTGCACGGCGACCGTCCGCAGGCCCAGCTCCGACGCGGCCCGGACGATCCGCAGCGCGATCTCTCCCCGGTTGGCCACAAGGATCCCGCCCACCCGGCCTCCTCACCTCGCCTGAGCCGGTCGGCCCTCACTCTAGAGAGCGGGACGCCAGGGGCCGCGCCCGGAGGTCCCGGTGCGCGCGGATGATCTCGGCGTAGCGGCGCCCGCTGTCCTTGACGCGGCGTTCCTGGGTCGCGAAGTCGACGTGCACGAGCCCGAACCGCTGCGCGTACCCGTAGGCCCACTCGAAGTTGTCCAGCAGCGACCAGGCGAAGTAGCCGTCCAGGGGGACCCCCGCGCGGATCGCCGCCGCGCACGCCGACAGGTGGGCCTCCAGGTAGGCGGTGCGCTCGGCGTCGTGGACGGCTCCGCCGGGCGTCACGGTGTCGGCGTAGGCGGCGCCGTTCTCGGTGACCATGACGCTGCGCGGCGCGTAGTCCTCGGTGACGCGGACGAGGACCTTCGCCAGCCGGTCCGGGTGGATCTCCCAGTCCATGCCGGTGCGCGGCGTCCCCGGCGGGGTGATCTGCCGGGTGCGCGGCGGCGGGCCGCCGGGGTCGTCGACGGTGACGGACCGGCGGTAGTAGTTGACGCCGAGCCAGTCGAGCGGGGCGGCGATCGCCTCCAGGTCGCCGGACCGCACCGGCGGCTCCACCCCGTACTCCTCGATCATGTCGGCGGGCAGCCCGCGGCCGTGGATCGGGTCGAGCCACCAGCGGTTGTGGTGGCCGTCCTCGCGCCGCGCCGCCGCCGCGTCCCGCTCGCCTTCGCCGCCCGGCTCGCAGTCGGTGAGCAGGTTGACGACGCCGACGCGGGCGCCGGGGGCGGCGGCGCGCACGGCCTGCACGCCGAGGCCGTGCGCCAGCAGCAGGTGGTACGCCGCGGGCACGGCCGCGCGGATGTCGGCGACGCCGGGCGCCATCGCCCCCTCCAGGTGCCCGATCCAGGCCGCGCACACCGGCTCGTTCAGCGTCGCCCACGAGGTGACGCGGTCCCCCAGCGCCGCGGCGACGACGGAGGCGTACTCGGCGAAACGCCCGGCGGTGTCGCGGGACGGCCAGCCGCCGCGGTCCTGGAGCTCCTGCGGCAGGTCCCAGTGGTACAGGGTCGGGTGGGGCTCGATCCCGGCCGCGAGCAGGGCGTCCACGAGCCGGTCGTAGAACGCGAGCCCGGCCGCGTTGACCGGGCCGCCACCGGCGGGCAGCACGCGCGGCCAGGCGATCGAGAACCGGTAGGCGCGCAGGCCCAGCTCCGCCATGAGCGCGAGGTCCGCGGGCCAGCGGTGGTAGTGGTCGCAGGCGACGTCGCCGGTGTCGCCCCCGGCGATCGCGCCCGGGACGCGGCAGAAGGCGTCCCAGATGGAGGGGGCGCGGCCGTCCTCCGCGACGGCCCCCTCGACCTGGTAGGCGGAGGTGGCCGCCCCCCAGGCGAAGTCGGGGCCGAACGCGGTCAGGTCGTCGATGGGCACGGGTCTCCCTCGGGGTCGTCGAGACGGGTCACTTGACGGAGCCGGCGGTCAGCCCGGCCACCAGGAAGCGCTGGAGCAGCAGGAACCCGGCGACGACGGGGACGCTCACCACGAGGGAGGCGGCCATCACCTGGTTCCAGTAGACCTCGTGCTGCGTGGAGTAGCCCTGCAGTCCGATCGCGAGCGTGCGGGTCCGGTCGCTGGTCATGACCGAGGCGAACAGGACCTCGCCCCAGGCGGTCATGAACGCGTAGACGGTCACCGCGACGACGCCGGGCAGCGAGGCCGGGAGGATCACCCGCAGCAGCGCGCCGACCGGCCCGCAGCCGTCGACCCGGGCCGCCTCGTCCAGCTCCCGCGGGATCGACTCGAAGTACCCGGCGAGCATCCAGATCGAGAACGGAAGCGAGAACGTCAGGTAGGTCAGGACGAGCGCGCCGCGGCTGCCGTAGAGGGCGATGCCGGTCGCGTTCCCCGCGTTCACGAAGATCAGGAACAGCGGGAGCAGGAACAGGATCCCCGGGAACATCTGCGTCGACAGCACCGTCACCGTGAACGCCCGGCGGCCGGCGAACCGGTACCGGCTGACGGCGTACGCCGCGCCGATCGCGATCGCCACGGACGCCAGCGTCGCGCCGCCCGCCACGATCACGCTGTTGGCGAAGTAGCGGGCCAGCGGGACGGTCGACCACATGTCGACGTAGGGGCGGACCGTCGGCCGCGACGGGATCCAGCGGAACCGGCGCTGCACGTCCTCCAGCGGCTTCAGCGACGAGCTGGCCATCGCGTAGACCGGCAGGAGGGTGAACGCGGTCAGCAGGGTCAGCACGATCCGCCGCGTCCAGACGAAGGAGGCGGGCGGGTCGGTCGGCGCGCGGCCCTTGCGGGCGGGACGCGTGTCAGCCATGCGCGGGCCTCCTCCTCGACGTGGCGAGCAGGTACGCCGCCGTGGCCACCAGCAGGAACAGCAGGAGCAGCACCGACATCGCCGAGCCCGTCCCGAAGTTCCAGGTGACGAACGAGGCGTGGTAGATGTGCACCGAGACGAGGTCGCCGCCGTCCGGGGCGGCCTTGCCGAACAGGACGAACGGCGTGTTGAAGTCGTTGAACGTCCACAGGAACAGCACCAGGACGAGCACCTGGTTGACGGGCCGCAGCGCCGGGAGCGTGATGTGCCGGATCCGCCGCCACATGCCCGCGCCGTCCAGCGCCGCGGCCTCGTACAGGTCGCGGGAGACGCTCTGCATCCCGGCGGTCAGGACCAGGAAGGCGAACGGCCACGACCGCCACACCACGACGGTGACGAGCGCCCAGAAGCTGTTGCCGCCGATCAGCCAGAACGGCCGGCCGCCGCCGGTCAGGTGCAGCTGGTCGGCCAGCACGTGGTTCACCAGCCCGTTGTCGCGCTGGAACATGAACGCCCAGGTCATCACGGCGGCGTAGACGGGCAGCGCGTACGGGACGAGGAAGAGCGCGCGCAGCGGCCCGCGCCCCCGGAAGCGGTCCTGCGTGAGGATCGCCGCGGCGGCGCCGAACAGCCACGACAGGGCGACCGCCAGGAGCGTGACGGCGAGCGTGACCAGGAACGAGCGCAGCAGGTCCGCGCCGATCGCGCCGTCGAGGTCCACCGCGACGCGGTAGTTGCCGAGGCCCCTGCCGGGCGCCCTCGACCAGTCGCGGATGTAGAAGAGGGTGAGCTCCTTGAAGCTCATCCAGATCCCGACGGCGATCGGCACGACGTGGACGATCAGTTCGGCGACGGCGGCGGGCGCGAGCAGCGCGTACGGCAGCGCGCCCGGAGGCAGCCGCGGCCGCCGCCTCCCCCGCCGCGGCCCGGCGGGCCCGGTCTCCCCCGGCCGCGCCGCCCCCTCCCCGTCGGGGAGGGCGGCGGCCGGCACGTCGGCGGCGGTCACGCGCTACCCGCCCATCTGCTGCTGGGCGGCGGCGAGCCGCTCCCGCACCTCGGCCTCGGTGGTCGGGCGGCCCGCGGCGGCGTCGGCGAACAGCTCCTTCATCGCGGTGCCGACGGCGGTCTCGAACTGGCTCTCCTGCGGCACCTGCGGCAGCGGCGCCGCGCTCGTGGCGAGGACGCTCTTGAAGACCCTGAGGTCCGCGGTGTCGAAGGCCGGGTCGCTCTGGGCCGAGACGACCGGGGGCAGCGATCCGTACGCCCTGTTGAGGATCTTCTGTTCCTCGTCCCCGGTCATGAACTTCACGAACTTCAGCGCGCCGCCGCGGTTGCCGGTGTTCCTGAAGACCGCGATGTTGATGCCGGCGACCATGGAGGTGATGTTCCGGCCGCCCGGCGGCGCCGGGGACGGCCGGGGGGTCGGCACGACGCCCCATTCGCCGGGCTTCATGCCGAGGTTGGTGAGCCCGCTGGTGGTGGCCTGCCAGAGCAGCATCGCGGCCTTGCCCGTGGCGAAGTCGTTCAGCGACTGGTTGGCCGAGTACTCGGCGTTGCCCGGCGCGGCGATCTTCTCCTTGCCGAGCAGGTCGACGTAGGACTTGACGGCCGCGACGGCCTGCGGGGTGGCGAACTGCGGCCTGCCGTCCGGGGTGAAGAAGTCGGCGCCGTACATCTGGCCGAGCGTGAACGCCTGGTGGACGTTCTCGGGGATGCTGGCGCCCTCGATCGCGATTCCGTACCTGCCGTCCTTGGTGAGGGCGCGGCCGGCGTCGACCAGTTCCCGCCACGTCCTGGGCGGTTCCAGGTCCGCGTCCGCGAACATCTTCCTGTTGTAGTAGAGGCCGTAGGCGAGGGAGTAGAGCGGGACGGCGGCCGGGGCCTTGCCCTTGGCGCCCGCGGCGGCGAGCGCGGCGGGGACGAACCGCCCCGCGCCGCCGACCTCGGCCATCGCGGCGGAGTCGAAGGGCAGCAGGCCGCCGGTCGCCTGCAGCGACGCCGACCAGGTGTTGCCGATGTTGAGCACGTCCGGCCCCTGGCCGGAGGTCGTGGCGGCGAGGATGCGGTTGAGCAGGTCGGTCCAGGGGACGACCTCCAGCTTCACCCGGATGCCGGTCTGCTTCTCGAACTTGGCCAGCTCCGGTTCCAGCACCTTCCGGTCGGCCGCGAGGTCGGTGCCCTGGTTGCTGGCCCAGTAGGTCAGCGTCCTCGGGTCGCCGTCGCCGGACGTGGTGCCGCCGCCGCAGCCCGCCGCGGCGGTGAGCAGGAGCCCGGCCGCGAGGACGGCGAGGGCCCGCGAGGGGTGTGGACGCATCGGCTCGGCCTTCCGATCAGGTGACGGGGGTCACTCCGAGAGTTAGATCACACCTTATTTCACGCCGTGATCTAAGCAGTGACATAATGGGCGGGTCAAGACCTGAGAAGCTGCGGGGGACGCGGCCCGGCCCGGGCCGCGGGATGAGGGGGGCCGATGCCGGAACGGCGCCGGAGGACCGTGCGCGACCTGCGCCGCGCCAACCGGTCGGTACTGCTGAGGCGGCTGTACTTCGACGGCCCGCTGAGCCGCCAGGACCTGGCCCGCGAGACCGGCCTCAGCCCCGCCTCGGTCAGCAACGTGGTGAGCGAGCTGATCGAGGCCGGGCTCGTCGTGGAGGCGGGCAGCGTCGAGTCCGACGGCGGGCGGCCGCGCGTGCTGCTGAAGACCGCGGCCGGTTACGGCCACCTCGTCGGCGTGGACGTCGGCGAGACGCGGGTGATGGTCGAGCTGTTCGACCTGGAGCTGACCCAGCTCGCCAAGGCCGACCTGCCCCTCGGCGACGGCGGCCACGACGAGCGCGCCGTCGTCCGGCACATCCTGGAGGGCCTCCCGGCGGTCATCGAGGGCGCGTCGGTCGACCCGGCGTCCATCATCGGCGTCGGCGTCGGCGTCCCCGGGGTGATCGAGCGCGGCCCGGAGGCGGTCGTGCACTGCCAGACCATCGGCTGGGACGGCGTGCCGCTGGAGCGGATGCTGCGCGAGGGCACCCGTCTCCCGCTGTTCGTGGACAACGGCGCGACGTCGCTCGGCCAGGCGGAGATGTGGTTCGGCGCCGGGCGCGGGCATCGCGACGCCGTCGTCGCCCTGGTCGGATCCGGCGTCGGCGCGGCCGTGATGATCGACGGCTCGCCGTACCGGGGCGCGGCCGGCAGCGCGGGCGAGTGGGGCCACACGACGTCCCGGGTCGGCGGCGCGCCGTGCCGGTGCGGGTCCCGCGGCTGCCTGGAGGCCTACGTCGGCGCGACCGCCCTGCTGGAACGCTACAGGGCCGCGGGCGGCCCGGCCGGGACGGACGAGGAGGCGGCCCTCGCCGGGCTGCTGGCCGACCCGTCCGGGGCGGCGGCCGCCCTGCGCGACGACGTCGCCGAGCACCTCGGCGCGGGCATCGCCGACCTGGTCAACCTGTTCAGCCCGGAGAAGATCATCATCGGCGGCTGGGCGGGGCTGCTGATCGGCGGCCGGATGCTGGACCGGATCGTCGCGGCCACCGCCGCCTACGCGCTGCGGCAGCCGTTCGCGCAGACCTCGATCGAGCTGTGCCACCTCGGGCCGGAGGCGGTCGCCGTGGGCGCGGCCACCCTCCCGCTGGCGCACCTGCTCGACGGCGGCGGCGACCCGGCGGGCGCGCGATGGCCCGGCGGCGGCCCGCGGGGGATAATGGCGTACTGACCAGCACCCTGGAGGGCGACGACACATGGGCACCGCCGGCCGTTCCGTGCGCGAATCCCTGCTGGACGCCGCCGCGGACCTCCTGGTGGAGCGCGGCTACCGGGCCGTCCGGATGCGGGACGTCGCCTCCGCCGCCGGGGTGAGCCGGCAGACCGTCTACAACGAGTTCGGCGACAAGTGGGGGCTCGCGCAGGCGGTGGTGATCCGCGACAACGAGCGCTACCTCGACGGCATCGACGCCGTGCTGTCGGAGCACGCCGACGTCTACTCGGCGGTGGTCGCCGCGGTGACGTTCACGATGGAGACCTCCGCCGACGACCAGCTGAAGAAGGCGGTACTGACGGGCGCGGGCGGCGACGAGATGCTGCCGCTGCTCACCACGCAGGCCGAGCCGGTGCTGTTCGCGGCCAGCGCCCGCATCGCCGAGCACGCCCTGCGCCAGTGGCCGGATCTGGACCGCGCCGCGCTCACCGAGATCGCCGACGCGGCCGTGCGCCTGACGATGAGCCACATCATGCTCCCGTCCGGGCCCCCGGAGGCCTTCGCCCACTTCGTCGCCCGCATGGTGACCCGCTACCTGGCCGCCGCCGCGGGGCCGCGCGGAGCGGACGCCGGGTGAGGGTCAGGGGGCGGCGGCCTGGACGTGGACGACCTTGACGGCCGTCATCTCGTCCAGGAGCTCGGGGCCGTAGCCGAACCCGCGGCCGCTGGCGCGGCGCGGGGCGGCCGCGCCGCCCGGGGCGCCGCCGAACACCGCGTTGATCTTCACGGTGCCGGCCTCCAGCGTGCGCCAGGCGGCCTGGGCGTGCGCCATGTCGCGGGTGAGGACGGTGGCGGCGAGGCCGTAGCGGGAGCGGTTCGCGGCCTCCAGCGCCTGCTCGAACCCGGCCACGGTGCGGACGGGAGCGACGGGGCCGAAGGTCTCCTCCGCCATGACCGCCATGTGGTCGGCGCAGCCGGCCAGGACGGTCGCCGGGTAGAAGCAGCCGGGGCCCTCGGGCAGGCGGGCGCCGGCCAGCGCCCGGGCCCCGTCCGCGAGGGCCTTCTCCACCTGCTGGTGGACCTGGGTGCGGTGGCGCTCGTCGACGAGGGGCCCGAGCTCGGTGGACGGGTCGGCGCCCGGCCCCGTGCGCAGGGCCCGGGCGCGGGCGGCGAGCGCGTCCAGGAACGGCTCGGCGACGGCCTCGTGCACGTAGACGCGCTCGACCGAGGTGCAGATCTGCCCGGCGTTGGCGAAGCACCCGAGCGCGGCCTGCCCGGCGGCCCAGGACGGGTCGACGCCCGCGTCCACGATCAGCGGGTCGGCGCCGCCGTTCTCCAGGACGGTCCTCGCCCCGGTCCGCGCGGCCAGCTCGGCGATGCGGCGGCCGGCGCGGGTGGAGCCGACGTGCGCGACGACGTCCGCCCCCGCGTGCCCGGCGAGGGCCTCGCCGACCGCGCCGCCGCCCGCGACCACGTTCAGGACCCCGTCCGGCAGGGACCCGGCGATCAGCTCGGCGAGCATCGCGCCGGTGTGGGGCGTGCGCTCGGAGGGCTTGTGGACCACCGTGTTGCCCGTCGCCACGGCCGCGCCGACCAGGCCGCACGCGATCGCGACCGGATCGTTCCACGGCGTGATGGCGGCGACGACGCCCCACGGCTCGCGGACCATGAAGTCGGCGGCGTCCCGTCCGCCCTGGAGGCTGCGCCCGCCGTGCAGCGGACCCAGCTCGGCGTACTGGCGCAAGGTGCCGATCCCGGCCTCCACGCCGCCGAGCGCGTCACCGGTCGGCTTGCCCATCTCCGCGGTCACCAGGGCGGCCAGCTCGTCCATGCGCTCCTCGACCGCGCGCGCCGCCGCGTGCAGCGCCGCGCCCCGATCGGCCA
>NZ_BAABEV010000063.1:0-37089 GCF_039540335.1 Actinomadura verrucosospora
GGCGCCCGCCGAGCCCGCCGCGCCGTGGGGCGTCCCGGACCGGCCGGCGCCCGCCGCGCCGCCGCGTCCCGCCCCGAACCCCTGGTCGGACGACGCCCACCCGCCGGCGCCCGAGGGCCCCGGCGGCGGCGCCGAGAACACCCCCGAGGCCGCCGGTGAGGACTGGCAGCCCGCGGGGACCCACGCCGGGTTGCCCCGCCGCGTCAGGCAGAGGAACCTGGCCCCGCAACTGCGCGACAGGCCCCCGTCGCCACCGCCGTCCGGCGGTGGCGCGACCGGGGCCGTCGCACGCTCGCCCGAGGAGGCACGCTCGCTGATGGCATCGATACAGCAGGGATGGCGGCGCGGACGCGCGTCCGACATGGGGGATGAGGGGACCCGATGATGCACAACACCGTGACCGGTGAGTTGAACTGGCTGCTCAACGACTTCGCCCAGCGGGTCACGACGGTGCGGCAGGCGGTGATCCTGTCGCGCGACGGGCTGGCCGTGGCCGCCTCCAACGAGCTCGCCCGCGAGGACGCCGAGCACCTGTCGGCGCTGGCGTCCGGCGTGCAGAGCCTCGCGCGCGGCGCCGGGCGGCACTTCGCGGGCGGCAACGTCCGCCAGACCATCATCGAGATGGACGCGCTGCTGCTGTTCGTGACGGCGGCGGGCGACGGCACCTGCCTGGCGGTGCTCGCCGAGGCGGAGGCCGACGCCGGCCTCGTCGCCTACGAGATGGCGGTGCTGGTCAAGCGGGTCGGCCAGCACCTGCAGGCGAGCCCGAGGTTCGGAGCGGAGGCGGGCGGTCAGGGGTTCGGAGGCGCCGGGGGGTCCGCGCCGCGGGGCTTCTGACCGATGACCCCGCCGGGAGAGCGCTGGCTGGACCGGGAGGCCGGTCCGCTCGTGCGCCCCTACGCGATGACGCGGGGGCGGACCCGTCCCGAGGGCGCGGGCTTCGAGCTGATCGCGATGGTCGCGGCCACCGGCGTCCCCCCGGGCGACCGGCTGCGCTACAGCCCCGACCACGCGCGGGTGCTGCGCGGCTGCGCGCGGCCGGTGACGGTGGTCGACCTCGCGGCCGACCTCGGCCTGCCCCTCGGGGTCGTGCGGGTGCTGCTCGGCGACCTGCGGGACAAGGGGCTCATCGCGGTGGTGGACGAGGCGCGCCCGGCCGAGGGCCGGCGGCCCTCGTCCGGGGTGCTGAGGGAGGTGCTCAATGGACTCCGCGCGCTCTGACCGGGCGGCGGCCGGGCCGGGCTTCGGGGCCCGGCCGCCGGTCACCACCAAGATCCTGATCGCGGGCGGGTTCGGCGCGGGCAAGACCACCATGGTCGGCTCGGTCAGCGAGATCCGGCCGCTGCACACCGAGGAGCTCCTGAGCGACCGCGGGACCGGGGTCGACGACGTGGCGGGCGTCGCCGCGAAGGAGACCACGACCGTCGCCATGGACTTCGGCCGGATCACGCTCTCCGACCAGCTGCTGCTCTACCTGTTCGGCACGCCCGGCCAGGAGCGGTTCTGGTTCATGTGGGACGAGCTGGCGGCGGGCGCGATCGGCGCGGTCGTGCTCGCCGACACGCGCCGGCTGACCGGCAGCTTCCCCGCGATCGACTACTTCGAGCGCCGCGGCGTCCCGTTCGTGGTGGCCGTGAACTGCTTCGACGGCGAGCGGACGCACCGGCCCCGCGACATCGCCATCGCGCTCGACCTGGACCCCGGCGTCCCGGTGGTGCTGTGCGACGCGCGCCTCCGCGAGTCGTCCAAGGAGGTGCTCGTCGCGCTGATGGAGCACGTGCTGAGCTGGCCGGACGACGAGGACGAGGCGCCCGGCGGCCGGAAGGCCGATCATCGTGAACCCGCGACGTAGTAGGCTCCCGCACACCCCCGTACTCCACGCATCGGGAGGTTTCCCCCGCATGTCCCGCCCCCCAATGCCGACCGCGACACACGTGAGCAGGGTCCGCCAGCCGTGATGGGCCCCCGTTTCTCCTCCATCCGGGCGAGGATCAGCCTGCTGGTCCTCGTGCCGTTGCTGGCGCTCGCCTCGCTGTGGGTGTTCCTCACGGCCTTCACCTACGGCGACGCGAACCAGTTGCTGCGGAGCCGCGAGTTCCAGGAGAAGACCGTGCTGCCCACGCAGCACCTCATCGACGCGCTGCAGAAGGAGCGGCGGCTGACGATGGCCGAGCTCGGCGGCGCCCGCCTCGACGCCGGCGTGATGCGGACGCAGCGGCAGACCACCGACGACGTGGCCGAGAAGGTCCGCGAGGGCGCGCGCGACAAGGGCCTGCGGGGCTCGATCCTGCCCCAGGTCGCCGACCGGCTGGACGCCTTCGTGGAGCGGATCGACACGCTGCACGGCGTCCGCCAGGGCATCGACCAGCGCGTCTCCGACCGCGAGCGCGTCCTGAGCGAGTACAGCGGCATCATCGACGCGGGCTTCGCCATCTACAACGCGACCACGCCGGGGGACGGGTCCATCACCGCGCACGCCCGCACGCTCGCCTCGTTGGGCCGCGCCCGCGAGTTCATGTCGCGCGAGGACGCCCTGCTGTCCGGCGCGCTGGCCGCCGGGCACATCACGACCGCCGAGCGTGGGCAGTTCGCGCAGCTCGTCGGCGCCCAGCGGATGCTGTACGCCGACAACGCGCCCAACCTGCACCACGACTACGAACGCTACGAGCGGCTCGCGGCGTCCCCGCCGTTCGTCCAGCTGCGGTCGCTGGAGGACCAGGTCATCCGCGGCGCCGAGCCGCCCCGCGCCGCCGTGCGCACGACCCCCGAGGCGAGCACCCGGCCCGCCGCGGGGGCCCGCACCGGGCAGCCCGCCGCCCGCGCCCCGCACACGCCGGTCATCGAGCCCGCCATCTGGCGGTCGCTCGCCGACACCGTCAACGGCCGGCTGTTCGAGCTGGAGAACAGGGCCCTCGACGACGTCGTCGACCACGGCGAGAACATCGCGATCAGCGCCTTCACCCGCCTCGGCCTCGCCGGCGGCGTCGGCCTGCTCGCCATCGTGCTGTCGGCGCTGCTCGCGGTCCGGGTGTCGCGGCGGCTGCTGGAGGAGTGCCGCACGCTCGCCTCCGGCGTCGTGGACTTCACCCGCATGCGGCTGCCGCTGCTGGCCGAGCAGGTCCGCGCCGGCGCCTCCGTCGAGCCCGAGGCCGCGCCCGACATCGACTACCGCATCACCGAGATCCGGCAGATCGCCGAGTCCTTCGACCGCGCCCGCGAGGCCGTGCTCGTCGCCGCCGAGGGCGAGGTCGCGGCCCGGCGCGGCATCAGCGAGGTGTTCGTCAACCTCGCGCGCCGCAACCAGGCGCTGCTGCACCGGCAGCTCAGCCTGCTCGACACGATGGAGCGCCGCACCGAGGACCCCTCGGAGCTGTCGGACCTGTTCCGCCTCGACCACCTCGCGACGCGCATGCGCCGGCACGCCGAGGGCCTGGTCATCCTGGCGGGCAAGACCGCCGGCCGCGGCTGGCGCCGTCCCGTCCCGCTGGTGGACGTGGTGCGCGGCGCCGTCGCCGAGGTCGAGGACTACCCGCGCGTGCGGGTGCAGCCGCTGCCGCGCGTCTCGCTGCTCGGCTCCGCCGTCGCCGACGTCATCCACCTGCTCGCCGAGGTGGTGGAGAACGCCACCACGTTCTCGCCGCCGCAGTCGCCGGTGCGGGTCAGCGGCCACGCGGTCGCCAGCGGGTTCGCGATCGAGGTCGAGGACCGCGGCCTCGGGATGACCGAGGAGGCGCTGCGCAGGGCCAACGAGCGGCTCGCCCACCCGCCCGAGTTCGACCCGTCCGACAGCGCCCAGCTCGGGCTGTTCGTCGTCGCCCGGCTGGCGCAGCGGCAGGACATCACCGTCACCCTCCGCCCGTCCCCGTATGGGGGGACGACGGCGATCGCGCTGATCCCGAGCTCGCTCATCGTGGAGAGCGCCGAGCCGGAACCGGCCGTGCGCCGCGCCACCGGCCCCATGCAGAAGCTGCCGAGCGCCGCCGCGGCGCTCCCGGCGGCCACGCCCGGAGGCGAGTCCGGCGGGTACGTCCGGCTCGTCGCCGAGGCCGAGCCCTACCGGCCCGAGCCGGCGCGTCCGGCCGAGGAGCCGGCGCCCGCGGTGCCTATGGCGCCCGTGCCGGCCGCGACGCCTCCCGCCGAGGCGGAGGCGCCGCCCGCGCCCGCCCGGCCCGAAGAGCGGCCGGAGCCCGTCCCGCCCCCGCGGGAGGGAGAGCTGCCCAGGCGCAGGCGGCAGCAGCACCTGGCGCCCCAGCTCAAGGAACGGGTGGACGCGCACCTGGCCGCGCAGGGGCAGGCCCCGCCGACCGCTCCGGAACCGGCCGCGCCCCCGGCGCAGCCAGCCCCGGAGCCGGCCGGGACGCCGCTCGCGGCGCCCGTCCCCATGGACGCTCCCGCGGACGGGGCCGGCCGCGACCCGGCCGGGACCGTTCCCGCGGGCGAGGACCCGGACGACGGCGCCGCCCGCTCGCCCGAGTCGATGCGAACGATGCTGTCCAGCATGCAGCGCGGCTGGCAGCGCGGCAGGCAGGACGCGGCCGACGCGGAGGCCGCGGGACACGTAGGCGACCAGGAGGACGACGCCCCATGACACAGCCCCAGCACTCCGGCGCGGAGGTCCCGGGCGGAGCCGGAGGCGAGCTCAACTGGCTCCTGGACAGCCTCGTCCAGCGGGTCGCCCCGGTGCAGAACGCCGTCGTGCTGTCCAGCGACGGGCTGCGGATCGCCGCGTCCAGCGGGCTGGCGCCTGAGGAGTCCGACCACCTGTCGGCCGTGGCCGCCAGCTTCCAGAGCCTCGCCCGCGGGGCCGGGGAGTCCTTCGGCGGCGGGCCCGTCCGGCAGACGATCGTGGAGATGGAGTCGTCGTTCCTCTTCGTCACCGCCGCCGGCCGGGGCGCCTGCCTGGCCGTCCTCGCCGACGCCGAGGCCGACCTCGGGATCATCGCCTACGAGATGGCGATGCTCGTCACCCGGGTCGGCCAGCACCTGTCGGCCAACCCGCGCGTCGTCGCGGCCGAGTCCGGCGGAGCGTGAGGTGGGCGGCACGGCGTGGTACGACGACGCGGCGGGCCCCGTCGTGCGCCCGTACGCGCTCACCCGAGGCCGGACGCACTACGACGGCGTCGAGTTCGACCTGGTCGCGCTGATCGTCGCGGCCGACCCGCCCGAACCCGCGGAGGACGCCCACGCACTTCCGGCGACCCCATGGGCGCCGGAGCCCGAACATGACATGATCCTGGAGCTTTGCCGCACCCCGTTGTCGGTCGCCGAGATAGCGTCGGATCTGGAACTTCCCCTCGGGGTCGTCCGTGTCCTGCTCGGCGATCTGCTCGACCACTCGCTGATACAGGTCCGGCGCCCCGCGCCGGTGGCGCAGTTCCCCAGCGAGCGCGTACTCAAGGAAGTGATCGATGGAATCCGTGCGCTCTGACGCGGCCGCCCAGCAGGGCGACTCGGCGCTGACGGTAAAGATCCTCGTCGCCGGCGGTTTCGGCGTCGGCAAGACCACCCTGGTCAGCGCGGTCAGTGAGATCCGCCCGCTGCGCACCGAGGAGGCGCTGACCGAGAAGAGCATCGGGATCGACGACACCACGGCCGTCGCGTCCAAGACCACCACCACCGTGGCGATGGACTTCGGGCGCATCACCCTGCCCAACGGCCTGGTGCTGTTCGTGTTCGGCACCCCCGGCCAGGACCGGTTCTGGTTCATGTGGGACGAACTGGCCAAGGGCGCGCTCGGGGCGGTCGTCCTCGTCGACACCCGCCGCCTCGCCGACTGCTTCGCCTCGGTCGACTACTTCGAACGCCGCGGCGTCCCGTTCATCATCGGCGTCAACCGCTTCGACGGCGCCGGCCAGCACTCGGCCGACCAGGTCCGCGACGCCCTCGACCTGGCCCCGGAGATCCCCGTGATCTCCTGCGACGTCCGCGACCGCGAGGACGCCAAGCGCGTCCTCATCAGCCTCGTCGAACACATCATGCGAACCATGAGCACAGGACGACAGATGGCGTATTGATTGCTTTTTCTCCTCCTTCGGGCCTGGCGGCCCTCCATCGTCGAGAAAGCGGGCGATCGCTGGCATCGCTTCGACTCGCCTAGCGGCTCGCTGCGCGATCAGGTTCTCGCAAGCTCGAACCTGCCTTCGGACGCGATCGCGGCGGTGAGGTCGTCGCGTGGTTGCGGTGGGGGCTGAGGTAGGCGGTTAGGCGGGTTACGGCCCCGCTCGGCGTGGTTGTGCGCTGGGCGGGGTCGTTCTGTGTCCGCAGCTTTGTCTTCTGAGTGTGGAAAGTTTGGAGATTCTGAGGGAAAGGTCTTCTCAGGGCGGCGAAAGCGGGTTACGGTCTCGGGCATGAGACCGGCGTCACACCGCGCCGGGCCCGATCCCGAGAGGACGGCGTGATGCGCATGTCGGCTCGCCCGCAGAACGTGCACCAGGCACGCCTGCTGCGGCTGCTGCGTGACGAGGGGCCGCGCTCGCGCGCCGAGCTGGGCGACGTCGTCCGGCTGTCGCGGTCCAAGCTGGCGGTGGAGCTGGACCGGCTCGTCGAGCTCGGTCTCGTGGAGGGCGCCGGGCTGGCGGCCTCGCGGGGCGGGCGGCGGTCGGGGATCGTCCGGCTGTCGCCGCGGCTGCGGTTCGTCGCCTTCGACATCGGGGCGACCTCGATCGACGTGGCGGTGACCGACGGCGCGCTGGAGGTCCTCGGGCACGTCAGCGAGCGGTGCGACGTCCGGCAGGGCGCGACCGTGGTGCTGGAGCGGGCGCTGGACCTTCTCGGCAAGCTGCGCGACGAGGGCCTGATCCCGCAGGTGCACGGGACGGGCATCGGGGTGCCGGGGCCGGTCAGCTTCCGCGACGGCATGCCGGTCGTCCCGCCGATCATGCCCGGCTGGGACCGGTTCCCGGTGCGGGACGCGATCGGCCAGGAGCTCGGCTGCCCGGTCCTCGTCGACAACGACGTGAACCTGATGGCCCTCGGCGAGCTGCACGCCGGGCTCGCCCGGTCGGTGGACGACTTCCTGCTCGTGAAGATCGGCACCGGGATCGGCTGCGGCATCGTGGTGGACGGCGCCATCTACCGGGGCGTGTCCGGCAGCGCGGGGGACATCGGCCACATCCGGGTCGACGACGACGGCCCGACCTGCGCCTGCGGCAACGCCGGATGCCTGGAGGCGTTCTTCGGCGGCGCGGCGCTCGCGCGGGACGCCGAGGCGGCGGCGCGGTCCGGCCGCTCGCCCGCCCTCGCGGCCCTGTTGGAGACCCACGGGCAGCTGACGGGCGAGCACGTCGGCGAGGCGGCCGCCGCCGGCGACCCGTGCGCGGTGCAGATCATCCGGGAGGGCGGCCGGCACGTCGGCCAGGTCCTCGCCGGGCTCGTCAGCTTCTTCAACCCCGGCCTCGTCATCATCGCGGGCGGCGTCGCGGGCCTCGGCCACGCGCTGCTCGCGGAGATCCGCAGCGTCGTGTACCGGCGGTCCGCGCCGCTCGCGACCGGCAACCTTCCGATCGTGCTGTCCGAGCTCGCCGGCGCCGCCGGCGTGGTCGGCGGCGCCCGGCTCATCAGCGACCACGTCTTCTCCGCGTCCTGACCCCCTCTCCGGCCCCCGAGGAGGCCCGATGGGCTCGCCCGAACCCGAACCGCTGCTGCGGATGCGCGGCATCGTCAAGCAGTTCCCCGGCGTCCGCGCCCTGGACGGCGTCGACCTCGACGTCCGCCCCGGCGAGGTGCACTGCCTGCTGGGCCAGAACGGCGCCGGCAAGTCCACGCTCATCAAGGTGCTCGCCGGCGCGCACCAGCCCGACCAAGGCGAGATCGTGTTCGGCGGAGCGCCGGTCCGGCTCGCCGGACCCACCGCCGCCATGCGCGCCGGGATCGCCACGATCTACCAGGAACTCGACCTGGTGGACGGCCTGTCGGTCGCCGAGAACATCTTCCTCGGGCACGAGAGGGCCCGCTTCGGGTTCACCCGCCGCGGCGAGGCCGAGCGGGCGGCGCGGGAGCTGCTCGGGCGCCTCGGGCACGGGGAGATCCCGCCGCGCCGCGAGGTCGGGCGGCTGCCGGCGGCGGGCAAGCAGGTCGTCAGCATGGCCCGGGCCCTATCGCACGACGCCCGCCTCATCGTGATGGACGAGCCGTCCGCCGCGCTCGCCCACGACGAGGTCGCCAACCTCTTCCGCATCATCCGGGAGCTGACCGCGGCCGGTGTCGCGGTGGTGTACATCTCGCACCGGCTGGAGGAGATCCGCGAGATCGGCGACCGGGTGACCGTCCTCAAGGACGGCCGGTCGGTCGCGGGCGGGCTGCCCGCGCGGGGCACCTCCACCGACGAGATCGTCTCGCTCATGACCGGGCGCGACGTGGAGTACGTGTTCCCCCCGCGGCCCGAGCCCGAGGACGGCCGCCCCGAGGTGCTGCGGGTCGAGGGCCTCACGCTGCCCGGCGCGTTCGAGGACGTGTCGCTCACCGTCCGCGCGGGCGAGATCGTCGGGCTCGCGGGGCTGGTCGGGTCCGGGCGCTCGGAGATCCTGGAGACCGTCTACGGGGCCCGGCGCCCCGCCCGGGGACGGGTGCTCGTGGACGGCCGCCCGGTCCGTCCCGGCGACACGGGCGCGGCGGTGCGGCGCGGCATGGGCATGGCGCCCGAGGAGCGCAAGAGCCAGGCGCTGCTGCTGAACGAGACCGTCGCCGCCAACGTCAGCGTCGCCTCGCTGCCGCGCTACGCCTCGTTCGGCTGGCTCAGCCGCCGCCGCGAGCTCGCCGACGTGCGGCGCCAGATCGAGTCGCTCGACATCCGGCCGCCCGACCCGCGGCGCCCGGTCGTGACGCTGTCGGGCGGCAACCAGCAGAAGGTCGTGCTGGCCCGGTGGCTGCTCGGCACGGCCGGGCTGCGGCTGCTGATCCTCGACGAGCCCACCCGCGGCGTGGACGTCGGCGCCCGCGCCGAGCTGTACGCGGTGATCCGCGAGCTGGCCGGGCGCGGGATCGGGGTGCTGCTGGTGTCCAGCGAGGTACCCGAGGTGCTCGGGCTCGCCGACCGCGTCCTCGTCGTCCGGGAGGGGCGCGTCGTGCACACCGGCGACGCCCGCGACCTCGACGAGGGCGCCGTGCTCAACATGATCATGGAGGGGAGTGCCCTGTGACCGGCACCTTTCACTCCGGAGGGTCGGCCCCCCGGACCGAGAAGAACACCGGCGAGCACGGCGGGGCGCCCGCCCGGCCGACCGGCGGGGGCGGGGGGCCGCGGCTGCCGTTCGCGCGGGGCGGCGCCGGGAGCCGCGAGATCCACCACCTCGGGCTCGTCGCCGCTCTGGTGCTGCTGTCGGTCGTCGGCCTGGTGACCGAGCCCGGCAACTTCGCGACCTCGGGCAACGTCGTCGGCATCCTCGCGCTCGCCGCCACCATCGGCGTGATCACCGTCGGCCAGACGTTCGTCATCATCGGCGGCGGGATCGACCTGTCCGTCGGGTCGGTGATGGCGCTGGCGTCGGTGTGGGCGACGACGGTGGCGACGCAGTCCTACGGCCCCGCGGTGATGGCGCTGTGCGCGGTCCTCGTCGGCACCGGCGCGGGAGTCGTCACCGGGCTGCTGATCTCCTACGGGAGGCTGGTCCCGTTCATCGCCACCCTCGCGATGCTCGTCGCGGCGCGGGGGCTGGCGCAGCGGATGTCGGACCGCAGGACCCAGCTCGTCCGGCCGGAGAACGACGCGATCGAGGCGCTGTCCACCACGAAGGTGCTCGGGCTGCCGCTCGTCGTGTACATCTTCGCCGCGGTCGCCGCCGCCGGATGGCTGCTGCTCAACCGCACCACGTTCGGCCGCCGGACGTTCGCGGTCGGCGGCAACCCCGAGGCGGCGCGGCTGGCCGGCATCGACGTCCGCCGGCACACCCTGCTGCTGTACGCGCTGTCCGGGTTCTGCTGCGGCGTCGCCGCGCTCATCATCATGGCCCGCACCACCACCGGCTCCAGCACCCACGGCGACCTGTACGAGCTGGACGCGATCGCCGCCGTCATCATCGGCGGGACGCTGCTCACCGGCGGGCGCGGCACCGTCGCCGGGTCGATCCTCGGCGTGCTGGTGTTCACCCTCATCACCAACCTGTTCATCCTGAACGGCCTGCAGACCAGCGACCAGCTGATCGCCAAGGGCGCGATCATCGTGATCGCCGTGCTGCTGCAGCGCCGCGGGCTCCGCTCGCCCACCTGAGGACACCGCCCGACACCCACCCCACGTCCGGCGCCGCGCGTCCCGGGGAACGCGCGGCGGGGGACGCCCCATCCCTTGATCAGGAGCACGTCATGCGTGATCAGAGCCCCCGTCCCACCCGCAGAGGCGTCCTGTTCGGCGGCGCCGTCGTCGCGGCGGGCAGCCTCGCCGCGGCCTGCACGAGCAACAGCGAGAAGGACGACCCGAGCCCTGCGGCGCAGGCCGGGTCGCTCGCCGGCGACAACGACAAGCCGGGCAAGCAGGTCACCATCGGGTTCTCCGCGCCCGCCGCGGACCACGGCTGGATCGCGGCGATCGCCAAGAACGCCGAGGCGCAGGCCAAGAAGTACAAGGACGTGACGTTCAAGCCGGTCGAGCCGACCAACGACATCAACCAGCAGATCTCCGCCGTCGAGTCGCTGATCCGCGCGAAGGTCGACGTGCTGGTGATCCTGCCCAACGACGGGGAGCAGCTGAACCAGGTCGCCCGCAAGGCGATGGACGCCGGCATCCCGGTCGTCAACCTCGACCGTGTCTTCCCCGACAAGCTGTCATACCGGACGTGGGTCGGCGGCGACAACTACGGCATGGGCGTCTCCGCCGGCCACTACATCGGCAAGAAGCTGAAGGGCAAGGGCGCCTCGAACCCGGTGATCCTGGAGATCCAGGGGATCGCGACGCTGCCGCTGACGCAGGACCGCAGCAAGGGCTTCGCGGACGCGCTGAAGTCCTACGGCTACACCGTCACCGCCAAGCAGGACGCCAAGTTCACCGTGGAGTCCGGCAACCAGGTCGCCTCCAACCTGCTCCAGGCGCACAAGAAGATCGACGCGTTGTGGAACCACGACGACGACCAGGGCGTCGGCGTGCTCGCCGCGATCAAGCAGTCCGGCCGCAAGGAGTTCTTCATGGTGGGCGGCGCGGGCTCGGCCAACGCCATGCGCGATATCAAGTCCGGCGGCGGCGTGCTGGAGGCCACCGTCACCTACCCGCCGACCATGGCCGCGTCCGCGATCAAGCTGGGCCGGCTCATCGCGCAGGGCAAGGGCATGGCCGACCTGGTCGAGCTCCAGGTGCCCCAGTCGATCACCCTGGCCTCCGAGACGGTCGCCAAGGACAACGTCGACACCTACATGCCGCTCGGCTTCGAGTCCTGAGCGGCGGGGGCGCCGGCGCGCCCGCCCCCGGAGGGCGGGCGCGCCGGCTCGGGGGACCGCGGCCCGCCCCCGGAACACGACACAGAGAGGTGAGCAGAACATGACGACCGTCGGAGTCGGGATGGTCGGGCACGCGTTCATGGGACGCGCCCACTCCCAGGCGTGGCGCAGCGTGGGGCCGTTCTTCGAGCCGCCGCTGAGACCCGTCATGACCGCCCTGGCGGGACGCTCCGCCGAGCGCGCCCGCGCAGCCGCCGACGCGCTCGGCTGGGCGTCGGTGGAGACCGACTGGAAGGAGCTGCTCCGCCGCGACGACGTCCAGCTCGTCGACATCTGCACGCCGGGCGACAGCCACGCCGAGATCGCCGTCGCCGCGCTCGACGCGGGCAAGCACGTGCTGTGCGAGAAGCCGCTCGCCAACTCCGTCGCGGAGGCCGAGGCGATGGCCGCCGCCGCGGAGCGGGCGCGCGAGCGCGGCGTCCGGTCGATGGTCGGGTTCAACTACCGGCGCGTCCCCGCCGTCACCCTGGCCCGCAGGCTGGTGGACCAGGGGCGCATCGGCGCCGTCCGGCACATCCGGGCCCAGTACCTGCAGGACTGGCTGGCCGATCCGGAGGCGCCGTTCACCTGGCGGATGGACCGCGACCGGGCCGGGACGGGCGCGCTCGGCGACATCGGCGCGCACATCATCGACACCGCGCAGTTCATCACCGGGCACAACCTCGTCGGGGTCTCGGCGCTGATGGACACGTTCGTCCCGGAACGCCCCGTCCCCGGCGGCGGGACGGCGCGGGTCACCGTGGACGACGCGGCCCTGTTCGTCGGGCGCACCGACGGCGGAGCGCTCGCCTCGTTCGAGGCCACCCGGTTCGCCACCGGCCGCAAGAACGCCCTGCGGATCGAGGTCAGCGGCTCCTCCGGCGCCCTGGCGTTCGACCTGGAGTCGCTGAACGAGCTGTGGTTCCACGACCGCGAGGAAGACGGCGCGACCGCCGGCTTCCGCAGGATCGTCGTCACCGAGCCCGTCCACCCGTACGCGGACCGGTGGTGGCCGCCCGGCCACCTCCTCGGCTACGAGCACACGTTCACCCACCAGGCCGCCGACCTGCTCACCGCGATCGCGGACGGCACCGACCCGCGCCCGTCGTTCGCCGACGGACTGCAGGTGCAGCGCGTCCTCGCCGCGGTCGCCGGCAGCGCCGAGGCCCGATGCTGGATCGACGTCGAAGGGAGCGAATGATGACACGACCGGTCACGCTGTTCACCGGCCAGTGGGCGGACCTGCCGTTCGAGGAGGTCTGCCGGCTGGCGGCCGGCTGGGGCTACGAGGGCCTGGAGATCGCCTGCTGGGGCGACCACTTCGAGGTCGACAAGGCCCTCGCCGACGACGGCTACGTCCCGCGCAAGCTGGAGACGCTCGCCGAGCACGGCCTCAGGGTGTGGGCGATCTCCAACCACCTCGTCGGGCAGGCCGTCTGCGACAACCCCGACGAGCGGCACCAGGCGATCCTGTCCGAACGGATCTGGGGCGACGGCGAGCCCGAGGGCGTCCGGCGCCGCGCCGCCGCCGAGATCATGGACACCGCCCGGGCCGCCGCGCGGCTCGGCGTGGACACGGTGGTCGGGTTCACCGGCTCCTCGATCTGGCACACGGTCGCGATGTTCCCGCCCACCCCCGAGTCGATGGTGGAGCGCGGTTACGCCGACTTCGCCGAGCGGTGGAACCCCATCCTGGACGTGTTCGACGAGGTCGGCGTCCGCTTCGCCCACGAGGTGCACCCGAGCGAGATCGCCTACGACTACTGGACGACCGTCCGGACGCTGGAGGCGATCGGGCACCGCCCCGCCTTCGGGCTGAACTTCGACCCGTCCCACTTCGTGTGGCAGGAGCTCGACCCGGTCGGGTTCCTGCTCGACTTCCGCGACCGGATCTACCACGTCGACTGCAAGGACACGAAGGTCCGCACGGGCGACGGCCGCCGCGGCCGCCTGTCGTCCCACCTGCCGTGGGCGGACCTGCGGCGCGGCTGGGACTTCATCTCCACCGGCCGCGGCGACGTCCCGTGGGAGGACGTCTTCCGCGCCCTCAACGCGATCGGCTACACCGGCCCGATCTCCGTCGAGTGGGAGGATGCCGGAATGGACCGCCTCCAAGGGGCCCCCGAGGCCCTGGAGTTCGTCCGCGCCCTCAACGCCATGGAACTCCCCACCACTTCTTTCGACTCGGCGTTTTCCAGCGATTGAGCCCGCGGTGTGCCTCCTGGTGGCTCAGGGGGCGGGGCGGGCGCCCAGGGCGTGGGGGGCGTGGTCGGTCACGAAGCGTTCCAGTTCGGACGGCGAAACGCCCATGGGCGGGACGACGATGAGCCGGTCCACGCCCAGCTCGCCGTAGTCCCGGACGTACCCGGCGTCCGGGGGGCGGGGCGGGCTGATCGAGACGTGGAGGGGATCGCGGCCCTCCTCTGCGGTCAGGGTTCGCAGGCGGGCGATCGTCTCCGCGGCGGCGCGGCGTCCGAGCATCCACCCGTACCAGCCGTCGGCGTGCCGGGCGGCCCGGCGCAGCGCGGCGGGGCTGTGGCCGCCCGTCACGACGGGGATCGGCCGCTGAACGGGCCGGGGGTGGGCGTCCACGCCCGCGAAGTCGACGTGGCGGCCGTGGAAGGACGGTTCGTCGTCGTACCAGAGGGACCGCATCGCCGCGAGGTACTCGTCGGCGCGGGCCCCGCGCCCCTCGGGCGGGACGCCGACCGCGCGCATCTCCGGCTCCAGGTATCCGGCGGCGGTGCCGAAGACGAGCCTGCCCCGGCTGAGCACGTCGACGCTGGCGAGCTGCTTGGCCAGGACCAGGGGGTTGCGCTGCGGCAGGACGACCACGCCGGTGCCCAGCGCGATCCGCTCGGTGCGGCCGGCGAGGTGGGCGAGGGCGACCAGCGGGTCCAGGAACGGCGCGTCCGGCTCGGCGGGGGACGGCGCGACGCGCGGGCGCGGCAGCACGACGTGGTCGCCGGCCCAGACGGAGTCGTATCTGAGGTCCTCCGCCAGGGCGGCGATCCGGGCGGCGACGTGCGGGTCGGCGCAGGCGTGCAGGTTGACGGCGAAGAGCCCGAGAGTTGGTGCCATCCGTAGATGATCGAACTTTTCTATGATCGAGTCAACTGATGATCGAACGGATATATCCTGCTGCCATGGCGGAGGGTGCGATGCGCGACGGGCTGCCGGAGGGGCTCGCGTCCCTGGCGGGCTTCCAGCTGTCCAAGTGCGGGTGGTGGCTGGAGCAGCGGCTGGAGGAGGAACTGGAACCGCTCGGCATCCGTGTGCGGCACTTTCTCGTGCTGGCGATGCTCAGCACGTCCGAGACGCTGTCGCAGCAGGAGATGGCCGACTACCTGCTGCTCGACCCCACGCTGATGGTCGGGCTCGTGGACGACCTGGAGGCGCGCGGCCTCTGCGAGCGTGCCCGCGACCCGCACGACCGGCGGCGGTACCGCGTCCGCGTCACCGAGGACGGCCGGGCTCTGCACCGCCGGGCGCGCGCCCTGGCCGACGCGGTCGGCGAGGACGTCTTCGGGCCGCTGTCGGACGGCGAGTTGAGCACCGTGGTCCGGGCGATCGGCCGGGTCATGGAGCCGTTCTGGGCGGAGCAGGCGGTGCGCCCGCGCCGCAAGCGGTGAGGGGCCCGGCGGTCAGAGGGCGCGGAAGTCGGCGAAGTCGAAGCCGGGGGAGACGACGCAGCTGACCAGGACCTCCTCGCCCCCGGCCGGGCGGGCGGCCTGCCAGGCGCCGGGCGGGACGAGGGCCTGCGGCACCTGACCGCCCGCGACGTCCGCGCCCAGCGTGACCTGCTCGGGCGCCGGGGACGGACGGTCGCCGTCCCCGCCGAGCAGCAGGGTCAGCGGGCCGCCGGAGTGCCACAGCCACAGCTCCGCCGACCGGACGGCGTGCCAGATCGACTCCTCGCCGGGCGGCAGCAGGAAGTAGATGGCGGTGGCGGCGGCCCGCTCGCCCGGGTAGCCGTCCGGCGTGAACGCCGCGTCCGACCGCCACGTCTCGCGGTACCAGCCGCCCTCGGGGTGGGGCAGCAGGTCCAGCGCCTCGGCGGTCGCCGGACGGTCCAGGGCCGCGACGTGCCGGCCGTCGGGGCCGCGCCGCAGGTGGCGGACGCGGGACGCGGTCGTGCGGTCGACGACGCCGCGCGCCGGGACGACGCCGGGAGCGGGGTCGAGGGTGACGGCGACGAGCGGGCCGCCGGTGAACTCCCGGTCGGCTACGGCCAGCAGGCCGGGCTCGTCGTCGGGCGCCCACACGGCCTCCGCCTCTCCGAGGACGAAACGGGGACCGGGCTGGGCCCGCCAGGCGTCGAGCGTCGTCAGCAGCAGCACGCTCCGAGCCTAGACCGTCAGCACGATCTTTCCGGTGACCCGGCCGGTCTCGCCGCGCTCGTGGGCCTTCGCCGCCTCCTCCAGCGGGAACACCGAGTCGATCTCGGCGCGGAGTTCCCCGGCCCCGGCGAGCGCGGCGATCCGCTCCAGCGCGTGGTGGTCGGGCTCGACGAGCAGGCTCTCCGCGCGGACGCCGGTGGCGTCCATGGCGTCGAGCCTGCTGAGCACGAGCGACACCAGCGTCCCGCCCGGCCGGAGCACCCGCAGCGAGCGCGGCCCGTAGTCGCCGCCGATGGTGTCGAGGACGACGTCCACGTCCTCGACGACGTCCGCGAAGTCGACGCCGCGGTAGTCGATCGGCTCGTCCACGCCGATCCCGCGCAGGAAGGCGTGCTTGCCCTCGCTCGCCGTCCCGATCACGTGGGCGCCGCGCGCCTTGGCGATCTGCACGGCCAGATGCCCGACCCCGCCCGCCGCCGCATGGATCAGCACCCGCCGGCCCTCCCGCACGTCGGCGGTGTCGACCAGCGCCTGCCACGCCGTCAGCGCGGCCAGCGGCAGGGCCCCGGCCTGAACGTGGTCGATGGCGGACGGCTTGGCGACGAACGTCCGGGACGGCGCCGCGACGTACTCGGCGTGGGAGCCGGCCCCGAACGGGTAGCGGAGCATCCCGAAGACCTCGTCGCCCGGCTTGTGCAGCGTCACGCCCACGCCGACCTTCTCCACCACGCCGGAGACGTCCCAGCCGAGGGTGAACGGGGGCCTGCCGAGGAAGCCGCCGTGGGCCCGGTGCTTCCAGTCGGTCGGGTTCACCCCGGCCGCCCGCACCCGGACGAGCACCTCCGTGGGCCCCGGCTCCGGCCGCTCGACCTCGACCACCCTGAGCACCTCGGGCCCGCCGAGGACGTCCTGCCGGATCGCGCGCATCTTCTCAGTCATGGGACGTAGAACCGCGCCGCCCGCTAGTCCATTTCGGAGAGGCGGGCCGGGTCGAAGGTGATCGGGTAGGGGCGGTCCAGGGCGAGGGTCTCGCCGGAGCGCGCCTTGCCGGCCAGTTCGTAGCGGCCGTCGCGGAGTTCCAGCAGGGTGAGGGCGGGACGCGGCTCCAGGTCGACGAGCCAGTAGTGCGGGATGCCGGTCGCGGCGTACTCGTCCACCTTGCGGACGCGGTCGATCTGCTCGTTGACCGTGCGCGGCGTGACGACCTCGGCGACCAGGAGGAGGTCGGGGCCGTAGTAGGTGCGGGTCTGGCGTTCGAGCGCCGCGCGGGCCACGTCGCGGGCGACGACGAAGACGTCCGGCTTGCGGACGCCCGCCGGGGTCGTGACGTCCTGCGGCGCTCCGGCGACGTGCACGTCGGCGTCCGCCTGCCGGGCCGCCTCCTTCAGGACGGTCTTGAGCTGCTCGGCCGCGTGGTCGTGCCACAGGTCGCCGGGCAGTTCGTTGAGCCAGCCGTCGGCGAGCTCGTAGCGGCGGCCCTCCTCGGGGAGCGCGTCCAGGTCGTACAGCGTGTACGGACCGTGCGCACGGCCGACCGTGCCGCCCATGGACCGACCCCCTGACCTCGATGAACGGGCTGATCCGAATCTAGTGGACGGCCGTCCGGAAAGAGCGCAGCCATGATCGCGCGTCGGGATGCGGACGAATGTCTCGATAGCCGAGCGACGGCGAGTTAAGATACATCGCGTCTTGACCCTCCAGTCGCTGGAGGAGCCAGGCTGTCGAGGCGGAAACGCCCGAAGGAGAGATGCGATGAGCGTCGAGCAAGACCGCGCCGTGCCCGCCGTGCGCGCCTCGGACCGCGACCGCGACGAGATGCTCGTCCGGCTCCACACCGCCTTCGCCGAGGGGCGGCTGAGCGAAGCCGAGCTGGACGAGCGCATCGACCTGGCCCTGGCCGCGCGCACCTACGACGACCTGGGCGCGCTGGTCGCCGACCTGCCGTCCGGGCGGGCCGCCCGGGAGGAGACCGGGAGGGCGCCCGCCGGACGGTTCCAGGTCGCCTACAAGGGGTCGGTGGCGAAGGCCGGGCGCTGGCGCCTGCCCGAACGGTTCACGACCGTCGTCTACAAGGGGACGGGCCTGCTCGACCTCCGCGAGGCCGACCTGGACGGGGAGGTCACGACGCTGTGGGTGCTCGCCTACAAGTCCACGGTGCAGATCGTCGCTCCGCCTGGGGTCCGCGTGGAGGCGGACGGCGTGGGCGTGTCCGCCGAGGTCCGCGGCGCCCCTCCGTCCGGGGCTCCGGTCCTGCGCGTCAAGGGCTACGCCTACAAGGGAGCGATCGACGTGAAAGATCGGATATCTCGGGCGTGAGGTGATAGAACGCTCCCGCGGCCCCATCGGCCGCCGTTCACGTGGATGTCAGTACAAGGCCGCCCGTGGCGCGATGTGATGGTGACTCGACAGGGACCGTGAAGGAGCGCGTGTGACGGCGAGGACCCCGGAGCAGCACGAGGCCCGGCGGACGGCCGAGGAGGGCCCGGCGGACTCCCGCCACGTGCGCCGGCGCCTCACCTTCGGCGTCGCGGGCGATCTCGCCGACATGCCGGCCGCGCGGTCGCCCTGGCAGCGCGCCTACGAGGCGTGGCGGTCCGCCGGGCTGGACTGGGGCCACGGCGCTCCGGCCCCGGAGGCCGCGCCGAGGCCCGCGGGCCGCGACGCCGCCCGCGCGAAGTCCCCGGCGAAGTCCCCGGCGAAGTCCCCCGCACAGCGCGGGCCGGCGCGGCCGCGCCCGGTGAGCCCCGACCCGCACGACGTCCGGGTCGCCGGTCCGCCCCGGCCCCGGCCCCCGCCGGAGCCCGGGCCGGCGATGCGGTCCGGACCCACGCGGCGGCTGCGCGCGCGTGCCGCGGTCTCGGCCGGGCTCGCCGTCGTCGCCGCCGGCGCGGTCTACGCGGTGTCCCTGGGCGACGACGGGCCTGCGGAGCAGGGCGTCCCCGGGCCCGTCGCGGCGGACCGGCTGTTCGCCCCCGACCCCGCCGCCACGAGCGACGGCCTCGTCCAGGACCTCACGACCATCGCCTCCGCGGGCGGCACCGTCGTCGCGGCGGGCACCGAGGGCGACGGCGTCCCCGGCCGGGAGCGGGCCCGCTTCCTCGTCTCCGCCGACGCGGGGCACGCCTGGTCGCTCGCGGCGCTGCGCACGGCGGACGGCTCGGCCGTGCCCGCCGGCGACACCCCGCGCCTGATCGACGGCGGCGCGGGACGCTGGGCGGCGCTCGGCCGCACCTCCGCCGGAAGCGTGACGGCGTGGACGAGCGAGGACGCCGCGACCTGGACGCGCCGCCCGCCCGCCGCGGGCTTCACACCGTCCGACCAGGTGAACGACCTGGCCCGCACCGGCCAGGGCTTCGTCGCCGTGGGCGCGTCCGGAGGCCGCGCGGTGGCCTGGAGTTCGGCGGACGGCCGCGCGTGGCAGCGCGTCGACGGCCTCCCGGGGATCATCGCCCTCGACCGCGTCGCGGCCTCCGGCAACGTGATCGTGGTCCACGGGACCTACGGCAGGAAGGTCACCGAGAAGCGGGGCAGGAAGAAGGTCACCCGGACCGTGCGGACCGACGGCCTCTGGCGGTCCACCGACGGCGGCCGGACGTGGACGTCCGCCGGGGTCCCGCAGGCGCAGGGCTCGTTCGGGCCCATGAAGGGCCTGGCGGTCGGCCCCGGCGGGTTCGCGACCGTCCGCGAGGGCCGGCGGACGACCGGCCGCGGGAAGCACCGCAGGACGGCGCGCTTCGGCGTCCTGTTCACCTCGGCGGACGGCACCGGCTGGCGGGCCGCGGGCCGGTTCGGCGGGGGAGGCGTCGAGCGCTTCGACGGCACCCCCTCGGGGCTCGCCGTCATCGTCCGGGGCGCAGCGGCCGGCCAGCGGGGCGCGCGCACCGTCCTGCGCAGCGCTGACGGCCGCACCTGGCAGCCGGGTGGCGCCGTCCCCGCGCCGGTGCGCGGCAGCGGACTGACGGTCGCCGACGGAAAGATCAACATCTCCGGGCGGCAGGGCGACGACGGCTACCTGTTCGGCGTGGACCTGCGCACCGTCCCGGGGGCCGTCCACCCCGAGCGCTCGGTCAGGTCGCTCGCCGCGGGGCCGGGGGTCTCCGTCGCGGTGGGCAGCACCAACGGCAACGCCGCGGTCTGGACGTCCCCCGACGGCCGCGCGTGGAGGCGCGCCGGGTTCCCCACCACGGCCGGCCTGCTGTCCGACGCCGTCCGCGGCGGGCGCGGCTGGCTGGCCGTCGGCCGCGCGTCGGGCACGTCCCCCGGCCCCCTCGCGCTGACGTCGCAGGACGGTCTCACCTGGCAGAAGCCCGTTCTCCCGGCGGGCCCGCCGCCCGTGGCAGCCGCCGCCGGGCCGGCCGGGTATGTCGCGGTGGGGACCGGGGTCGCCTGGCGCTCGGCCGACCTGCGCACCTGGAGCCGCGCGGGCCTCGACGGCGCACCGGCCGACGTGGCCGCGACGAGCAGGGCCTACGCGGCGGTCGGCGGACGCGGCAGGGTGCCCGCGGCCTGGACGTCCCCGGACGGCCTCACCTGGACCGCCGCCCGGCTTCCGGCCGGCCTCACCGCTCCGCTGACCCAGGTCGCGGCCCGGGGCGACACCCTCGTCGCGATCGCGGGCGACGCGGCCGCGCTGGTGTCCACCGACGCCGGGGCGAACTGGACGCGGCACGACCTCGGCCCCGGCCTGAGCGCCACCGCGCTCGCGGCGACGCCGCGCGGTTTCGTCGCGGCGGCCTCCGCGAAGGACGACGCGGCGGTTCTGACGTCACCCGACGGCGTGAGCTGGCGGCGGGTCGCCGTTCCCGGCCTCACCGGACCCGGCGACCAGCGCCTCACGGCCCTGTCCGCCGCGGGCTCCACCGTCATCGCGACCGGCGCCGACGCCGACGCCCTGATTCTCTGGCGCGCCCCCGCGCTCGGCTGAGCGCGGCGGCGCGGCGGTCAGCCGTTGCAGCCGCAGGAGCAGCCCTTCGCGCACGAGCATCCGCCGCCATGTCCGCAACTGCAGTCCTTTTTCGTCATGAGCGGAAAGTAACTTTTGCGGCACTTGTCGTCTATGGCCCGGGTGGGGACGTGCACCTGTCGGCAAGGACACGGGCCGTCCCTCCGCGGGGGAAGAGGGACGGCCCGTGCCCGGTTCGGGGGACGCGAGGGTTCAGAAGTTGATGTGGAAGTCCACGCCGAGCAGGACGAGGATCCAGAGGAAGACGGCCAGCAACGCGCTGACGATCTTCTCGACCAGGCCCTCGTCGATGTAGCCGCGGTCCCAGGCGATGAACACGCCGATGATCAGGTAGATGAGGCCGAGCAGGCTGATGTGCGGCCGATATCGGGTCGCCATGGAAGGCGTCTCCTCCCGGTGGGGGGTTGTGCCGATCGGACGCTGCCCCGCCGGTCAGGAGAAAAACCCCGGAGGTATTCCGGACCTAACCGTGACGCTACTTTCGGCATCTCCCAAATTCGGAGACCCTATCGGCCGCCCGCCCGGGGGCCTCTACCGGCCGGTCACCGCGATGCGGACGACCGTGGGATCGCGGTCGCCGGCGCGGTCGGCGAACTCCGCGCTGCGGTGCACCACGTCGAACTCGTGCCGGTTCGCGCGCAGCGACGGGCTCAGCAGGATGTGGTCGAGGTCCTCGGCGTTGCCGCCGGTCACCGCCGTGTAGCGGTCGCCCGCGGGCAGTTCGGCGGGCAGGTCGGCGAGTCCCGCGCCCTGGGCGAGGGTGCGGACCGGGGCGGAGGTCCCGCGGTCGCCGAGGTCGCCCGCCACGATCACGCGGGCCCGGGCGTCGGCCTTCCGGACGGAGTTCACGAAGCCCGCGACCACGCGGGCCTGCGCGTCCCGGCGCCACTGGGTGGGCTGGGAGGGCGGCTGGCGGCGCCCGAACAGCGGCTGGTCGTCGCCGGTGCGGGGGAACCACTGGTTCGCGACGACGATGATGCGGCGCCCCCGCCAGGTCACCTCCCCGGCGATCGGCTTGCGGGCGCCGGCCCACGCGGCGTCGCCCGGCGCGATCCGGCCGGGGCTCAGCTGGGCGCCCGCCGCGCCGCCGCGCGGAACGGCCCGGACCGGCGTGACGGCCGGGTCGGGCCGTGCGGGCGGGGCGTCGGGGACGGGGTCGGCCAGCGCCGGGCGGTCGACGAACGAGAGGCCGCGGTCGGTGCGGAACAGGAACCCCACCCGCTCGTTGGTCCCCTTGCGCCCGCCGTCGGCGTTGTCGCGCGGCTCGACCGAGCGCCAGTCGTAGGCGGGGCCGCCCGCCGCGCTGATCGCCGTGACCAGCTGCGCGACGCTCTGGTCGTCGGCGACGGTGCCGTCGTCGTCGGGGCCGCTGTTGTCGCCGAGGCCGCTCACCGCGACGAGGTCGGGGGAGCGCAGGCCGTCCACGATGTCGCGCGCGGCGGCCTCGAAGCGCGCGGCCGGGGCGTCGGGGTCGAGCCCGTCCAGCCCGGCGGTGGCGACGGCGAGCTCGCCGGGGCGCTGCGGCCGGGTCGCCTCGCGGGCGAGCCCGCCGGGGGCGCGCCTCGGCGTCGCGGTGAGCAGCAGCTTGTAGTCGGCGTAGGAGTAGTCGAGGACCCCGGTGTTCGCGCCGGGCAGCCGGTCGCCGACGTCCATGCCGGGCAGCGGGGCGAGCGCGTCGTCGAGGATGACGCGCTCGGGGTTGGCGTCGCCGTCGCGCAGCAGGACGCCGCCGCGCGCCGTCCGCGGCCCGGCGCCGGCGCCCCCGGAGGGCAGCACGGGCAGCTCGCCGAAGCGGGACGGACCGGCCGCGACGGCGTCGCGGAGCTCGATCCGCATGCCTTCGAGGGCCTCGTAGAAGTCCAGGGCGTCGCGGCGGGGGTCGAACGCGCCGCCGCGCTCCACGTTCCCCAGCCCGTGGTCGATCACGCCCGGCGGCCTGAGCCCGCCGGCGCCGAGCACGAGGGCGGGCGGCGGGGGCGTCCCGTGCGCGTCGACCGTGGTCGCGGTGGCGTCGATCTCCGTGCGGGTCAGCCCGCCGGACGCGCCCCCGTCCGGCCGGAACTCGCTGACCCGGCCGTCGACCCGGACCGCGTCGCCGGCCGCCGCACGCGGCCGGTCCCGGGTGAAGACGAAGACGCCCTCGGACGTCGCGGCGCTCCTGTCGGGACGCGGGTCCTGCATCCAGAAGCCGTTGGAGGTCACCGCCGTCACGACCCCCGGGACCCGGGCGACCGCGGCCCCGTTCAGCGGCGATATGTGCGCCGCGCCCTGGATGTCGTGGATGCGGACGGCCCGCGGAGCGGCGTGCGCGGCGGAAGCCGGGAGGAGGGCGAGCGTGACGGAGCCCGTGAGCACCGCCGTGATCGCCGCCGTGGCCGGGAGCCTCCGCAGACCGTGCACCAACCGCGCTCCATGACGACTCGCCGCCCGACCCGAACAGACAAGGATGATACGCGTCCGGAACCCACCCCCGCCCCGACCATGCGACAACCCGGGAGCCGCGATCGCGTCCGAAGGCAGATTCGAGCGAAGCGAGAATCTGATCGCGCAGCGAGCCGCCAAGGCGAGACGGAGCGATGCCAGCGATCGCCTGCTTTTTCGACGATGGAGGGCCCTCCGGGCCCGAAGGAGGAGAAGAAAGCTAATCGAACACGACGACTTGGCGGATGACTTCGCCGTTGGTGAGGGCGCGGACGGCGTCGTTCAGGTCCTCGAAGCCGATCCGGCGGGAGATGAGGCTGTCGATGTCGAGCTTCCCGGCGCGCCAGAGGTCGATGAACAGGGGGATGTCGCGCTTGAGGTCGCAGCCGCCGTAGAGGGACGGCTTCAGGCTCTTGCCGTCGAACAGCAGCGCGAACGCCGTCTGGCTCCACTCGTCGTCGGCGGCGCCCGCGCCCACCACGATGACGTCGCCGCCGCGCCGGGTCGTGTTCCACGCCGTGGTGATCGCCGCGGACTTCCCGACGACCTCGAAGGTGTAGTCGAAGCCCGCGCCGCCGGTGAGGAGCCCCTTGGTCTGCTCCAGGTCGTCCAGGGTGGCGGTGTGGGTCGCGCCGAACTGCTTGGCGATGGGGTGCTTGGCCTCGTTCGGGTCGATCGCCAGGATGGTCGACGCGCCCGCGATCTTGGCGCCCTGGATGACGGAGAGCCCCACGCCGCCCGCGCCGACCACCGCCACCGTGGAGCCCGGCGTGACCTTGGCCGTGTTGATGACGGCGCCGACGCCGGTGGGGATGCCGCAGCCGAGCAGGGCCGCGTACTCGAACGGGATGTCCTCCGCGATCTTGATCACCCCGCGCCGGGGGAGCACGATCTCCTCGGCCCAGGTGCCGGTGCCCGCCATGCCGAACGCGGGGCTGCCGTCGCCGAGCGTGAAACCGGGCTCGGAGAACGACTGCGCGAGGTAGGTCATGCACAGGTACGGCTCGCCGCGCAGGCACTCGGCGCACTCGCCGCAGTCGGGCGTCCAGTTGACGACGACGTGGTCGCCCGGCCGGACGCCGGTCACCCGGTCGCCGACCTCCGCCACGACGCCCGCGCCCTCGTGGCCGATGACCGTCGGCATCGCGGACGGCAGCACGCCGGTCATGGTGGACAGGTCCGAGTGGCAGACCCCGGTCGCCTTGATCTTGACCTTGACCTGGTCGGGACCCGGATCGATCGTCGAGACGTCGTCGCGCAGGTCGAGTTCCCTGTCGCCGACCGCATGCAGTACCGCGGCGCGTGCCATGGCTGCCTCCACTGTGCCTGAGCTGTTGCCGTCTGGGGTGGGTGAACGGGGACCGGGGGCAGCCGCCGGCTACTCCTCCAGCGCCAGGGCGGCCTTCGGGCACGACCGCACCGCGTGGCGGACGCGGTCCTGCTCCTCGGGCGGGACGTCCGGCCGCAGGATCCGCAGCTCGTCGTCGTCGTTGAGGTCGAAGACCTCGGGTGCGAGCCCGACGCACACGGCGTTCGCCTCGCACACCAGAGGGTCGACTCGTACTCTCATCGCTCTGCTCCGTTCGGGGGACTCACCCGTCAACCTACCGAATAACGTTCGGAAACGGGTGGCTCACCTCGAAAGTAGAACACGTTCCAGTCTGCTCCGGCAAGACTCCGCGTGAGACTCGCGTCTCATCCCGGCGATGTCGGATATGGTGCCCGGACGGAGGAGATCATGACCCACACCAAGGCGTCCACCGCACCGGGGACGACCAGCGAAGGCGCACCGCCCTCGGCGGCGCCGATGCCCGCCGAACTGCTGCGCGCCGCGCGCAGCGCCCGGGGCTTCATGCCGGACGGCGAGGGCCTCGCGCTGTACGAGACGGGGCTGGAGTACGGCGGCCGCCTGGCCGGGACCGGGCCCATGCTGGAGGTCGGCACCTACTGCGGCAAGTCCGCCGTGTACCTGGGGACCGCGGCCAGGGCGGCGGGAACCGTCCTGGTCACCGTCGACCACCACCACGGCTCGGAGGAGAACCAGGCGGGCTGGGAGCACCACGACCCGTCCCTGGTCGACCCGAGCACCGGCCGGATGGACACCCTGCCCAAGTTCCGCAAGACGATGGCCGCCGCCGGGCTGGAGGACGAGGTCGTCGCCATCGTCGGGCAGTCCCGCACCGTCTCGGCGTTCTGGCGGACGCCGCTGGCGCTGCTGTTCATCGACGGAGGCCACGCCGAGGAGCACGCGCAGGGCGACTACGAGGGCTGGACGCCGCACGTCGCCGTCGGCGGGGCCCTGGTGATCCACGACGTCTTCCCCGACCCCCGCGAAGGCGGACGGCCGCCCTACGAGCTCTACCTGCGGGCGCTGGCGAGCGGCGCCTTCGAGGAGCGCCGGGCGGAGGGCTCGCTGCGCGTCCTGGAGCGCGTCAGCGACGCCGACCCGCTCACGCCCGCCTGACCGGCGTTCCCGGCCGCCCGGCCCGGGTGGCCGGGCGGCCGGGGGAGCCCGGTCAGGCGCGGTGGGCGGCCGCGACGAGCGCGCAGCCGCACGCCAGCGGGTCGGACGCCTCGGACGGGCCGAGGGGCCGTCCCGCGATCTCCTTGAAGAGCCGGGAACCGGGGGAGGCGTCCGCCAGCGCGTCCGCCGCCAGGATCACCGCCGCCGCCGTGTAGGTGGAACGGTCCCCCGGGAAGTGCCGCTCGTTCTCGAACTGCCAGCCCGTCCAGTACGAGCCGTCCTCGTGCCGGAGGTGCTGGACGGTGGTGAACAGCTCCAGCGCGCGGTCGCGGTCGCCCGAGGCGTCCAGCGCCAGCACCAGCTCGCAGCTCTCCGCCGCCGTCACCCACGGCTGGTCGGACACGCAGCGGCAGCCGAGGCCCGGCACCACGAAGGTGTCCCAGGCCTCGTCGAAGCGGCGCGCCGCGTCCGCGCCGCGCACGGGGCCGCCGAGCACCGGGTAGTACCAGTCCATCGACCAGCGGCTCTTGTCGGCGAACGCCTCCGGATGCGCGGCGACCACGTGCCCGAGCTGGTCGGCGGCGAGCTCCCAGTCCGGCTGGTGCTCGCCGAGCCGCTCGGCCAGCGCGACCGCGCAGCGCAGCGACTGGTAGATCGACGAGCAGCCGGTCAGCAGCGCGTGGTCGGACGGCTCGCCGCCCTCGTGCCGGATCCAGATGATCTCGCCGCGCCCGGTCTGCAGCCCGAGCGTGAAGTCGATCGCCCGCCGGACCGCCGGCCACATGCGCCGGGCGAAGTCCTCGTCCCCGGTCGTCAGCAGCTCGTGCCAGACGCCGACCGCGACGTAGGCGGCGTGGTTGGACTCCCCGCCCGGCTCGGTGACCTCGCCCAGCACCCATTTCGCGGGCCACGACCCGTCCGGGCGCTGGACGCCGCGCAGCCACTCGTAGGCCCGCCTGGCCTCGGCGCCGAGCCCGGCGGCCGACAGCGCCATCGCCGCCTCGACGTGGTTCCAGGCGTCCACGTGGCCGGGGACCCCGTGCGTCGGCGAGAACCACGGGATCGCGCCGGACGCCTCCTGCTGCGCCGCGATGCTCCGCGCCGTGGCGACGACGTCGTCCGCGGTCAGGACTCCGGGAACCGAGGGCGGGGCGGTCTCAGACCGCATCCGCCGTCTCCCGGGCCGGGGCCGCCGGCGCGTCCGGCGCGGCGGGCTTGGCGAAGTAGACGACGACGCTCTTGCCGATCAGCGGGTTCATGACGCGCTCGGCCAGCCGGGTGGCGAGCGGCCGCTTCATGATGTCCCAGACGAGGAGCTGGTGGTAGGCCTTGGCCAGCGGGTTGCCGTCGTTGTCCACCCCCACCGCGCACTTGATCCACCAGTAGGGGGCGTGCAGCCCGTGCGCGTGGTGGTGGCCGCCGACCCGGAAGCCGACCGACTTCAGCTTGGCCTCCAGCTCCGCGCGGGTGTAGATCCGCACGTGCCCGCCGGGGGCGGTGTGGTAGTCCTCCGACAGGGCCCAGCAGACCCGCTCGGGCAGCCAGCTCGGCACCGTCACGGCGAGCCTGCCGCCCGGCCTGAGGACGCGCAGCAGCTCGCGCATCGCCCGCATGTCGTCGGGGATGTGCTCCAGCACCTCCGACGCGACGATCGCGTCGAAGTGGTCGTCGGGGAACGGCAGGTCCAGCGCGTCGCCCTGCACGGTCTCGGCGGTCGCGTCCTCGGGCACCTGGCCTTCGAGGCGCATCGCCCCGAACATCTTGTCGACGCCGGACAGCTCGCCGGCGTCCTGGTCGAAGGCCACGACGTGCGCACCCCGTCGGTACAGCTCGAAGGCGTGCCGTCCGGCGCCGCATCCCATGTCGAGGACGCGGTCTCCAGGGGAGACGCGGAACCGCTGGAAATCCACGGTCAGCAGGGTCGTGCTCCTTCCGATCAGAGGGCGTCCGCGGGACGCTCCCTCACTTGCCCTTGCGCGCGGCTAGGCGCCGGTAGTTCTGCTGGGTGATGGCGGCCCGGTAGTGCTCCACGGTGGCCTGCGCCACGGCGGGCCAGGCGAACCGCGCCTGGACGCGCGCGAGGCCGGCGGCTCCCATCCGCGCACGCTCCTCGGGGGAGTCGTGCAGGCGGTGCAGGGTCGCGGCCAGTTCCTCCACGTCACCCGGCGCGACGAGGATCCCGGCGTCGCCCACGACCTCGGGCAGGGCGCCGGCGCGGCTCGCCACGAGCGGCGTCCCGGACGCCATGTGCTCGACGGCGGGCAGCGAGAACCCCTCGTAGCGCGACGGCACGACGGCGGTCTCCGCGGACGCCAGCAGCTCGCCCAGGTCGCCGTCGCTGATGCCGCTGACGAACCGGACCCGCTCGCCGAGCGCGAGCTCGCGCACGAGCCGCTCGGTCGGGCCGTCCTTCTGCGGCCGGCTGACCACGACCACGTGGACGTCGCGCTCGGTCGCGACCTTGGCGACCGCGCGCAGCAGCACGTCCACGCCCTTGATCGGCGCGTCGGCGCTGGCCATCGCCACGATCCGGCCGGGGACGCGCTCGCCGCGCGGGTGGAAGATCCGGGTGTCGACGCCGAGCGGCAGGATCTCGATGTCGCGCGGGTCGACCTTGAAGTCCTTGACGATGTCGACCTTGGAGGACTCCGACACCGTCAGCACGGGCCCGATGCGCCGCGAGACCTGCGACTGCATCCCGACGAACCCGTACCAGCGGCGCTTGCCGAGCTTCTGCTTGAGGCCGCGGGCGGCCTCGATCTCGATCCGCCGGTCGACGCTGATCGGGTGGTGGATGCTGGTCACCAGCGGCAGCCCCAGCCGGGAGATGCCGAGGTTGCCGACGCCGAGGACCTGGTTGTCGTGCACGACGTCGAAGTCGCGGCGGCGCTCGCGCAGCAGCCGCAGCGCGCGCAGGCTGAAGGTCAGCGGCTCGGGGAAGCCGCCGGTCTTCATGTGCGCGAACTCCAGGACGTCCAGCCAGTCGCGGAACTCGCCGAGGGCCGGGGTGCGGAACGGGTCCTCGTCCCGGTACAGGTCCAGGCTCGGCAGCTTGGTGAGGGTGATCTCCTCGCGGTCGAGCTCCGGGTACGGCTGGCCGGAGACGACCTCCACGGCGTGCCCGAGGTCGACCAGTTCCCGGGTCAGGTGCCGGAGGTAGACGCCCTGGCCGCCGCAGTGCGGCTTGCTGCGGT
Organism: Actinomadura verrucosospora; assembly: GCF_039540335.1. Lineage (NCBI taxonomy): Bacteria > Bacillati > Actinomycetota > Actinomycetes > Streptosporangiales > Thermomonosporaceae > Actinomadura > Actinomadura verrucosospora. The sequence continues at coordinate 28,783 of NZ_BAABEV010000063.1, forward strand.
ACGAGAGCAGGGCCACCCGCAGCGGACCGCTCGTCTCGCCTGCCTCACCCACGCCATCCCCTGCCCACGCACCACTCCCGTCAGTCGAGGGACGCCGGACGCACCCGTACCGGCATCTCCTTTACGCCGTTGATGAAACTAGACCTTAGCCTGCGAACGTTACCGTTGAGTTCAATATTGGGCATGGTGTCCAAGAGTGTTCCGAAGAGCACACTCAGCTCAAGCCGGGCGAGATGGGAGCCCAGGCAGAAGTGCGGTCCGCCGCCGCCGAAGCCCAGATGGGGGTTCGGGTCCCGGCCCACGTCGAAGCGGTACGGGTCGTCGAACACCGTCTCGTCGCGGTTGGCCGAGGAGTAGAACACCACGACCTTGTCGCCCTCGGCGATCGCCCGGCCGCCGATCTCGGTGTCCCGGACGGCCGTGCGCCGGAACATGTTGACCGGGGTGACCCAGCGGACGATCTCGTCCGCCGCCGTCCGGACCAGCGACGGGTCGGCCCTCATCCGCTCCCACTGCTCCGGGTGCTCCAGGAGCGCGAGCATGCCGCCGGAGGCCGCGTTCCGGGTCGTCTCGTTCCCGGCGACCGACAGCAGCAGCACGAACAGCTCGAACTCGTCCCCGGTCAGCACCTCGCCGTCGGCGTCCGGCTGGAGCAGCCGGGTGACGATGTCCTCGCGCGGGTTCTCCCTCCGGGCCGCCGCCAGCTCGTTGGCGTAGGCGTACAGCTCGGTCGCCGCCTGCTGGCCCTCCTCCGGCGTGCGCTGGAAGTCGGGGTCGTCGCCGCCGATCAGCGTGTTCGACCAGTGGAAGATCTTCTCCCGGTCCTCGGGCGGGGCGCCGAGCAGCTCGCAGATCACGTACAGCGGCAGCGGCGCCGCCAGGTCGCGGACGAAGTCGGCCTCCGGCCCGCGCTCGGCGGTCTCGGCCACGAGGCGCCGGCAGATGTCCCGGATGTGCTGCTCCAGGGCGCCGATCGCGCGCGGGGTGAACCCCCGGTTGACGATGCTCCGCTTGCGCGAGTGCTCCGGCGGGTCCTGGTTGAGCATCATCATCCGCTGCAGGACGAGCTGGTCGTCCGGCGTCTCGTGGAACAGCGCCAGCCGCTGCCACGACGAGAAGAGCTCCGGGTGCCGCGAGACGTGCACGACGTCCTCGTGCCGGGTGACCGCCCAGAACGGCGGGTGGCCGAGGGCCGGGTCGCCGTGGTGGCGGTACACCGGCTCGTGCTCGCGCAGCCATGCCAGCTGCCCGTGCGGGACGCCGCTGTGCTCGTACGCGCCGGGGTCGACCAGTTCGATGTCGGGGGTGGTGGTCATCGCCTCGAACCTCCTCGTCCGGAGTGATGGGCGCCGTCAACCTCCCAGCGGGGCCGATGGCGTGAAACGCACCGGGATCTCCTTGTAGCCGTTGACGAAGTTGGACCGCAGGCGCCGCGGCTCGCCCGCGAGCCGGATGTCGGGCATGCGCTCCAGGATCGTCTCGAAGATGATCCGCAGGTTCATGCGCGCGAGGTGCGTGCCGAGGCAGTAGTGCGGGCCGCCGCCGCCGAAGCCGATGTGGGGGTTCGGGTCGCGCGCCACGTCGAAGGCGAACGGGTTGTCGAAGGCGCGCTCGTCGCGGTTCGCGGAGCCGTAGAACATCACGACCTTGTCGCCGGCCTTGATCTGCTTGCCGCCGATCTCGGTGTCGACCAGGGCCGTCCGGCGGAACTGGTTGATCGGGCTGACCCAGCGGACGATCTCCTCGACCGCCGTCGGCAGCAGGCTCCGGTCCTCCCGCAGCCGGGCCCACTGGTCCGGCCGCTCGAAGAAGGCGATCATGCCGCCCGCGGTGGCGGTCCGGGTGGTCTCGTTGCCCGCGATCGACAGCATGATCACGAACAGCTGGAACTCCTCCAGGCTGATCCGGTTGCCGTCGGCGTCGGGCGTCAGCAGCTTGGTCACGATGTCGTCGCGCGGCGTGGACTCGCGCGCGGCGGCGAGCTGCCCGCCCCACTCGGCGAACTCGGCGGCGCACAGGGTCGACTCCTCGCGGCCCCCGATGAACTCTGGGTCGTTGAACGCGACGAGCTTGTTCGACCAGTGGAAGATCTTCTCCCGGTCCTCCATCGGGGCGCCGAGCAGCTCGCAGATCGTGTAGAGCGGCAGCGGCGCGGCGAACCGCTCGACGAAGTCGCACTCGCCGAGCGGCGCCGCCTCGTCGATCAGCTCGTTGCAGATCTTGCGGATGTGCCCCTCCAGCCGCCCGATCATCCGCGGGGTGAAGCCCTTGTTGACCATGGAGCGCAGCCGGGTGTGGTCCGGCGGGTCCTGGAAGAGCATCATCTGCCCGTACATGGCGATGTCGTCGCTGGAGAACTCCTCGAACATCGAGGTGCGCTCGTGCGAGGAGTACGGGTCGGCGCGCCGCGACACCGACACCACGTCCTCGTGCCGCGTGATGGCCCAGAAGCCCGGCACCCCGTCGTTCGGATCCGGGTGCCAGTGGACGGGGTCGTTGTCGCGCAGCCACTGGAACTGGCGGTGCGGGATCCCCCCGCGCTCGTAGACGCCCGGATCGATGATGTCGATCTCGGGTGCCCGGAAGGGCCGGGCGGCGGAGAGGGGGGACGTCGCGAGTGCCATGGAGGATCCTTCGTGCCGGGGTGGAGACCACACGAGGCGAGCAGGCCACAGTGAGCGCTTGCTTGCTGCACTTACCTAGAACAGGTTCTAACATGAGACTCCAGTCTCATCAAGAGTCCCGCCGGTGAGAGTGATCTGCGTCGCACCCGGAACGGAGGATCACAGCCCCAGTTCGCGCCCCCCGGCGTCCCACCACGCGACGGCCGCGTCCACGTCCAGGCCCGTGACCCAGAGGTCCTCCGGGTTCGCGGGCATCAGGGGCTGCCGTAGCGCCTCGTCGCGCTGCCACGACCAGGTGTCCCGGGCGTGCTCGCCCGTCTCGGGATCGGCGTAGAGCGCGGCGACGTCCGCGGGGAGCCGGGCCAGTTCCTTCTCGCGCCCGACCGTGAACGGGTAGCCGTAGGCGGCGGACGCGGCCGCGGAGACCGGCAGCCCCGTGCCCTCGGCCAGGCGCCGCACGGCCGCCACGTCGTAGGGGGCCGGGCCCCGCTCGTCCAGCAGGCGCAGGTACCGCGCGATGCGGTCCGCCCCGCCCCAGCCCTGCGGCTTGGGCGGATTCCGGTGGTGCCAGCCGGGGAAGGTGAAGTCGCGGAAGACGCCGTCCGGCGAGTACTCGACGGCGTAGGACTCCTTGTGCGGACGGGCCTGCCAGGAGAGCACCACCATCGCGCCGTTCGGCGTCCGCCAGATCTGCCCCTCGGGGTCCTGCGTGGCCTGCGCGCCGAACCACAGCCGCCGCCACCGGCCGCTGCCGTCGCCCCAGGGCGTGCCGCCCCACGCGCCCAGCAGGTCCGCGGCCTTGGCCCGCTGGTACGCGGCCCGCCACGGCAGCGCGGCCAGCAGGGCCTCTCCGCCGAGCGTCCCGAACGCGAAGTACACGCCCCGCGCGCCGGTGGGCAGGTCGATGCGGCCGAGCGGATGGGGCGTGTCGTAGGCGGGCCCGGTCTCGGCGGCCTCCACGAGGACCTCGGCGAGGTACCGGACGGCCGGGCGGCGGTAGCCCAGCCGCCCGGCCCGCAGGCCGCCGACGGGGCGGATCCGCTCCGGCAGGCCCTCCGGCGGGGCCAGGCGGAGCGCGTCCCGCACGCGGAGCACGTCGAGCAGGCACGCGGCGGCCCGCAGCACCAGCTCCGCCACGCCTTCCAGCAGCCGCGCGTCGGTGATTCCGGGGAGGACGCGGCCGAGCTCGGCGTCCAGCTCCCGCCGGTGGACGAGGGCGGCGTCCACCAGGCGGACCGCGCCGTCGCGGGTGAGGCCGCGCAGCGCCGCCGAGCCCTCGGGGTCCGCGGCCGGCAGGTGGGGCCAGAAGCCGGGCGGGGGCATGACCGCGTCGCCGCGCTGGGCCGGGGAGTACCGGATCCTGAGGGTCGTCCGGCCCGCGCCGTCGACCAGGCGCAGGAGCCCCCGGTCCAGGATGACCTGCGTCGGCGCGGTCGCGCCCGGGAACGTCAGGGCGACCGCCGCGGGGCTCCGCGGCCACCGCCACTGCCCGTCGGCGGGCACCTCCAGCCGTCCGGGGTCGGGTGCGCGGTAGGTCTCCGCGCGGTTCCCGTTCAGCCGCGAGACGTAGCAGTCGGCGCCGTCGTACCACGGGTAGGTGCCGGTGCTGTGGGGGAGGTCGGCGCGATGGACCGGCCCGGCGGGCCCGAGGACCTCGACGCGCTTTCCCGCGACGCCGAGCGTGAGCAGATCGTCGTGCAGGACGACGGTGACGGGCGAGCCCTCGACGGCCGGGAACCGCAGTTCCTCGGGGAGCCCGGCCCGCAGCGCGCGCCACAGCGCGCCGACCGGATCGGTGATCTCCAGGCCGGCCAGGGCTTCGGCGGCCGGGGTCCCGGCCGCGGCCTCCGCCAGCGGCGCCAGCCGGGGCAGCGCGACCTCCAGGCCGAGGAGGTCGCCCGCCGCGCCCTCCTCCCGCCACCGCGCGACGTCCTCGGAGAGGGCGCGGCGGACCGTCCCCCGCGCCCACAGCGCCCGCATCAGGGACGGGTAGTCGACGTTGTCGTACCGGCCGAGGTCCCGCACGCAGGCGTCCAGCCGCTCCCGCGCGTTCGGGGCGCCTTCGTCGAACTGCGCGAGGAACCGGGGGAGGGCGTCGTCCTCGCCGGTCCAGTGCGGAGCCTGGACCTTCGTGCGGGTGAAGGCGAGGGGGTCTGGTGCGGGACGTCCGACGACCGGGTCGGCGGCCGGGTCGAACCACCGGCCCGGCGCGGGGAACAGCCGGTCGCCCGCGTCCGCGGCCAGGCGCATCAGCTCGCTCGCGGGCTGCGGTCCGGCGGCGGCGAACCAGTCACGCGGCAGTCGCCGCCCGGCCCCGACCAGCCCGAGCAGCAGCAGCCAGCGGCGGTGGTGTTCGGCGCGCGGACCGGGATCGGCGTACAGCTCGCCGTCGGGCCCCGCCCCGATCAGCAGGTCGAGCAGCTCGGGCGTCTCCGCGAGGCGCCGCAGCGCCGCGTCCAGGGCCTCCCACAGCGGCAGCGGCGCCCGGGGCAGCAGCCCTCCGCGCAGCAGCCGCTCGGCGACGAAGTCGGTCTCGTCCGCCTCGCCCACGCCCGCCGCCCGCGCCACCGGAAGCAGGTCCGCGACGACGTTCGGGTACGGGACGACGCCCGCGTCGAAGAACGCGCACACCGCCTCCCGCGCCCAGGCGTGGGCCGCCGCCGCGTCGTCGTGCCGCGCGAGCCGCTTCAGGTGGCCGTGCAGCGCCGACGCGGTGACCGCGCCCAGGGGGACCAGCTCCACCAGCACCCGCTGCGCCCGGGCCGTGTCGGGCGCCAGGTCGAGCAGCCGCGCGTTCGCCTCTTCGGCCTCGCCGGACCTGCCCAGGCAGAACGCGGCCTGCTCGGCGTGGCCCGCTCGCGCGAACGCCAGCGCCGCGGCCGAGAAGTAGTCCGGCAGGGAGGCCGCGGGCTGCCGCCCGCCGGTCCGCAGGACACGCGCGCGTGCCTCCTCCGGCTCGTCCGCCGCGAGCGCCACCGCGCCGCGCAGCTCGTCCTCGTCCTGCCCCGGCATCGTCCGCATCCGCCCATCCCCTCCCGAGATCATCGGCGGGCAGACTAACGTCCCCGGACGACACCGGGCGGCGGATCGGGGACGTCAGCGCAGCACGTACCGGAGGGGGTCGTCGGCGCCGTCGCGGCGGGCCACGCCGCGGGTCTCCAGGGTGCGCAGATGGGCGGCGGCCTCGGCGGCGGCCATGCGGCGGGCCTGCTGGGCCATCTCGGACCACGGGTGCCGCCAGGTGAGGCCGGCGGTGAGGTCCCACAGCGTGACGGGGCGGGGCGACAGCAGCGCCGCCACCTCCGCGAGCCGCTCCTCGTGGTGGGCGATGATCTCGCGGGCGCGGTCCCCGAGCCCGCGGAAGCGGTGCTGGTGGGCGGGCAGGACCTCGGCCACGGCCATGGCGGAGACCTTGTCGAGCGAGCCGAGGAAGTCGCTCAGCGGGTCCACGTCCGGGGTGTCGTAGGGGTAGAGGCCGATGTGCGGGGTGATGCGCGGCAGGACGTGGTCGCCGGTGAAGATGCGGTCGCCGTCCTCCAGGTGCAGGCAGATGTGGCCGGGCGTGTGCCCGGGGGTCCAGACGGCCTGGAGCCGGCGGCCGGGGACGTCCACCAGGTCGCCGTCGGACAGCTCGCGGTCGGGGATCGCGGGCGGCGAGACGCGGGTCTGCTGGGTCGGCCCGGTCAGGTCCGACTCGGCCGCGCCCGCGCGGCGCAGCGCGGTGAGCTCGAACGAGCGGCGCCCGCCCTGGCCGACCTCGTTGAACAGCCGGACGATCCCGGCGTCGGAGTGGTGCATGGCGATCCACGCGCCGGACGTCTCTCGGACGCGCCCGGCGAGGCCCGCGTGGTCGGGGTGGAAGTGCGTGACGACCACGCCGTACACGTCGGCGACGTCGATCCCGAACGTGCCGAGCCCGTCGCGCAGGGCCGTCCATGCGTCCTCGTGCTGCCAGCCCGCGTCGATCAGGACGGGGCCCCGGGGGCTCTCCACCGCGTACACCAGCGTGTACGACAGGGGGTTGTTCGGGATGGGGACGGGGACGCTCCACAGCCCGCCGCCGAGGTCCTCAGGTTCCGGCTGCACCGAGACCGCCTTTCGCGCCTGTCATGGTTCGAAGGCCCCGGCCGCGGCGGCCGGGGCCCTGAGTCCTGCCCTGTCCTGCTCTCCAGGATGCCTGCCGGTCAGATCCGTTCGAGGATCGTGGCGGTGGACAGCGCGCCGCCCGCGCACATCGTGACCAGGGCGGTCCCGGCGTCGCGGCGTTCCAGCTCGTGCAGCGCGGTGGTGATCAGCCGCGCGCCGGTGGCGCCCACGGGGTGGCCGAGGGCGATGGCGCCGCCGTTGACGTTGACCCGGTCCATGTCCGGCTCGTGGACGGACGCCCAGGACAGCACGATCGACGCGAACGCCTCGTTGATCTCGGTGATGTCGATGTCGCCCATGGTCATGCCGGAGCGCCGCAGGACCCGCTCGGTCGACTGCACGGGGCCGTCGAGGTGGTAGTACGGCTCGCCGCCGACGAGGGCCTGCGTGCGGATGCAGGCGCGCGGGCGCAGGCCGAGGGCCCGGGCCTTGTCCTCCGACATCAGCAGGACGGCGGCGGCGCCGTCGGAGATCTGGGACGAGGTGCCCGCCGTGTGCAGGCCCTCGGGACCGAGGACCGGCTTGAGCCTGGCGAGCCCGTCGGCGGTCGTCTCGCGCAGGCCCTGGTCGCGGGTGACCTCGCGCGTCTCGCCGGTGACGCCGCCCTCGGCGTCCAGGACGGGCGCGGTGATCGGGGCGATCTCGCGGTCGAAGCGGCCGTCCGCCCACGCCTTGGCGGCCAGCTGCTGGGAGCGGGCGCCGAACGCGTCGAGGTCGGCGCGGGTGATGCCGCGGCGGGCGGCGATCCGCTCGGCGGCCTCGAACTGGTTCGGCATGTCGAGCGACCAGTCGTCGGGCCGCGGGTTGGCGGGCATGACGTTGCTGCCGAGCGGGGCGCGGCTCATCACCTCGACGCCGCAGCCGATCGCGACGTCCACGACCCCGGCGGCGATCTGGGACGCGGCCAGGTGGACGCCCTGCTGGGAGGAGCCGCACTGGGCGTCGATGGTGGTGACGCCCGCCTGCCACGGAAGGCCGGCGTACAGCCAGGAGTAGCGGCCGACGTGCCCGCCCTGCTCGCCGGCCTGCGTGACGCAGCCCGCGAAGACCTGCTCCACCTCGGCGGCGTCGATGCCGGAGCGCTCGACGGCGGCGTTCAGGGCGTGCGCGAGGACGGCCATCGGCTTCAGGCCCGCGAGCCATCCGCCACGCTTGCCGAGCGGCGTGCGCACCGCCTCGACGATCACCGGGGTACCCATGCGGTCTCCTTCTAGAACGCGATTCGCCTTCGAATGTAACGTGTTCTAACTTTGCCGGGGAAGGCCGGTCCCGGTGAGAGGGATCCGGCGCCGCACGGCACCCGGCGCCGCACCGGTCCCCACGCCGCCGCGCCGGTGGTCGCCCGGCGGGGGCGTCGGCGGCGTCTACTAGCCTGGGCGCACGACGATCCCCCCGCGCCGGAGAGTCCCATGGCCGCAGATTTCGACGAGCCCGTGTTCGACGAGGACTTCGTCAGGAGCGCCGTCTTCACCGAGCCGTCCGCGCGCGAGCGCGCCCGTCCCCCGTCCCGCCGCGAGCGGCGCCGGTCGCGGCGGGC
>NZ_BAABEV010000064.1:0-36725 GCF_039540335.1 Actinomadura verrucosospora
GGAATTGTCTTCCTAAGACCGCTTGGCCTCCGACTTTGCCCGCCGCCCAGATCAGCGCCGTCCGCGCCGAACTGCTCGCCCGCCTCGCCGCCCGCGGCCGCCTCGCCGGCGTCCAGCAGGCGCGCCGCCGCGCCGCCCAAGCCCGCAAGCCCGCCGCCCCGACCAGGCCCAAGACCACCGGCACCGCGCCCGCCGTCCGGCAGGGGCTCGGCGTGATGCTGCCCGGCCCCGCCTGCCTGCCGCCGCACCAGCCCAGCACCGAACCCCAGCACCCTGCCGCCGTCCCCGAGGCGTCCGAGCTCACCGTCGCCGACCTGCGCGAACTCCAGCAGGCCGCCGACAACGCCGCCGCCATGGCCGGATGGGCAGCCGGAACCGCTGCCCCGCACCGCCCCGACCAGCAGACCGCACCCACCCCCACACCGCCGCCCGCCGCCCAGGTGCTCGGCCGCACCCGCTCCCGCCAGGTGAACGCCGCTCGCGACCGCGCCACCGGGCCCGCCCCGTTTGGCCCGCTCGCCGCCGAGATCATCCGGCAGCCCGGCCGAGCCCGACCATGACGACGAGGACCAGGACGACGAGCCGGACGCCGACCCCCAGCACTGACGAGCGGGCAAGCCCGAATCAGCGCGGAGTTATCCAGACTTCCAAGATCTGTTCCTGGGGATCGGGGCCGGTGTCGGGACCGACCCGCCAGCCCTGAGCGGTCAGCGCCCGGGTGTAGTCGTCCATCAAAGCCCTGACGTTCACTCCGTCGAGACCGGCGTCGAGGGCGGCGGCGACGGGGAAGGGGCCCCCGTCCTCGCCGTTCTCGACCACGAACCCGCCGCCGTCCTCGCCGAACTCTTTGAGCCCGGCCCTGCGCAGGGCACGGCGGATACGTTCGGCATCACGGTTGCGTTCATCCCACAGCGGCCGGCGGCCGCGCCCGTACCCGTAGCGCGGCCGCGCCTTGTCCAGGCTGCCCAGCAGGCGATTCATCAGATCTCTCATCCCTGAGCGACCCCCGACCCGTCGGAGTCATAGAGCTTCACGCTGGTGACCGGGAGCCGGTCATCGGTGTGATGCAGACGGATGTAAGCCGCCGAACCGGTGAAGAATGAAAGGTGCTCAGCCTCGAAGAGCGCCCTGGTGACAGCGTCCAGCAGTTCGGCCGCGCTGATGCCGGTGAACCCGTCGACGCGCACCGGTTCGGACCGGCCAGCGACGTGGGCCCACAACACCCCCGATCTGCTGGTCTCTGCGGTCCGATTGTCCGGCGAACCATCGGAAACGAACAGCGAGACGAGGCGGTCGGCGCGGATGACCTCCGACATGGAGGCACAGATCCAGATGTGAGACAGAGCAGGCATGGTCTCGATTCTGGAGGAGGGGCGACAGGTTGCAAGCTAAAGCGAGCACCGGGTAACAGCCCGCGCAGCGCACCACAGCCCTCCGGGCTGACGGCGGCCTGCGGCCGCCCCCCTTTTCCCTCCCGACCCGAGGCCGGATGGTCCGCGGGCCGCAGAACCCGTCAAGGAACCGCCCTCCGGGTCGCTTCGCGATCGCAAGCGACGAACCCTTGACAGAACCATGCGGCCCGCTGGCTGAACTCTGTTGTCGGCTCGGGAGGAAAAAGGGGGCGGAGGGAGGGGAGGCACGGGGGCCGGTTGCCGCCCGGCTGCTGCTGGAGCACGGGGCCGGGAACAGGCCGCCCGAGCCGAGCTCGCCACCAGCAGGCCACGCGGCCGCCAGGAGGACGACACCACGCGGGCCGGGTTCCAGCGCGTGGCCGGGCTGGAATGGCGCCAAGCGTTGAGGCTCACAACGCTGCCAGGTGGACGGCGAGCCCCCCGCACGCAGGCCCCGGCCTCGCCCCGGGCCGGGGTTCAAGCTCGGCGATTTCTGATCATTGAGGTAGGCGCGTCAAGCAGCGCGCCGAGCTCGCGAACAGGCCGCGGCGAAGCCGCCCGCAGCCGCGGCCGGCGCACCCTCGGAGGAGAAGAAACCGCAGCTCACTAGCAGTGCAGTTTTAAAACTGCTACACTGGAGAGGTCAACAAGGGGCCGCACGCAGGGAGATGGAACATGGCAGCGAACACGGACCGGCAGACCACCGTCTATCTGGCCGTCAGCGCCCAGGGCGGCGGCAACGTCTACGCCAACGGCTGGACCTGCCGGGACTGTGATGACACCTACGACCCGCATTACCGCGCCGGCGTCCCCTGCCGAGCCGCCCGCCAGCACGCCGCGCGCACCGTGGCGAACTGGAACGCCTACGGCGACGGCGGCCGCGTGGAGGTCGTGAAGGTCCCCGCCGGCGACCCCGAGCAGGTGGCCGCCGCGGCGCGTGCGGCTATCTCGACGGCGGCGGCCTGATGGTGGCGTTCCTGGCTTTGTGCCTGCTGACTGCGGTCCTGTCCCTCGCCCTGATCTGGAGGAGGTAAGCACAATGGTCGACATCACCAGCCGCGCGGCGGCCGCAGGCATCCCCGCCGAGATCCTCGCCGAGGTGTTCGCCGAGGCGTACCGGCTCGGATTCGCCGCCGGTCGCGATGTCGGCTACGCCCAGGCCGAGGCCGACATGGCGCGGGAGTGGGCGCCGATGGCCGCCCGGGTGCGCGACCTGGCACGCCGACCCAATCACGCCGAGCTGGAGCGCCGCCGCTGGGGCGGCCGCCGCGGCGACTTCTCCCGCCCCCGGCCCGGAGACCACCCGGGCGGCCCCAAGCCCTGGACCCCCACCCGAACCCCGGTAATGCAGTTTTAAAACTGCCCCCCGGATCTCGCGAAAGGATGACCCCGATCATGGAGCACGAGAACCCCGTCCACGTCGTCACGTTCGGCTACCTGCACGGCGCCCCGCCGAGCGCGCATCTGACCGTTGACCTGCGCGTGCACTTCCGGGACCCGCACGTCAACCCGGCGCTGCGGCACCTGACCGCCCGGGACGCCGCCGTCCACGAGGCGGTGCGCACCACGCCCGGCATCCTGCCCCTGCTCGACGGCGTCGAGGGCGCCGTGCTGGCCTACCTCGCCGGGCCGTCCGCCGGGCCCGTCACCATCGCCGTGGGATGCGCCGGCGGCCGCCACCGCGCCGCCACCGTGGGCGAGCTGCTGGCCACCTCTCTGGCCGAGGCCCACGGCCTGGACGTCACGCTGACCCACCGCGACATGCACAAGCCCGTCGTCCACCGCGACACCGGGGCGCGGTAGCACCGACCCCCGCCACCCACGGAGAATCAAACGACCAGGAGGGAACCCCGTGAAGCGCACAGGAGCGACGATCCACCACGACGACCAGGACGACGACGACCAGGAGACCGGCCTGTGGTGCTGGGTCTGCGGCGACGACGACCACAACCCCCGCCCGAGCTGCATAGACGACTGATCAGCGGGTGAGAGCAGGCCCCCAGGGACCCCCCGGGGGGCCTGCCGCGGTTCTGGGACTGATCCCCGGATCGCCCGGAACGGTGGCAGCGTTGAGCCCATGACGGAGCCACCCGCCAGCGGCGCAGGAGACGACGGGGCCACCTACGAGGAACTGATACGGCAGACCCGGTTGATCTACCGGAGGCTGAGCCGGTCCGGCGTGATGACCAAACGCCAGCTCACCGAGGCATGGGACACCGTGGAGGCCGCGATCTATGTTGCCCTGGACACCACGGACGACCCATCCGGCCGGACGGTCGGCCGCGCCGCCTTGAACGCGGCACGGGAGGTACAGGCCAAGTGGTTGCCCGACCAGCCGCCCGGGGCGGGTCACACACCGTCCCCGTAGACCCGCTCGACCAGCTCGGCGACCTCGTGTTGCCCGGCGCGGAAGTAGCGACCGGCGGTCTTGAGGTCAGCGTGGCCGAGGAGGTATTGCACCTGGGCAGGGTCGGCGCCGTCGCGGCGCAACCGGGTGCCGTAGGTGTGCCGGAGCCGGTGCGGCCGCAGGTCGGCGACCCCGGCGTCCTCGCCGACCGCGAGCACCACCTGAGTGATCCCGGAGATCGTCAGGGGCCCGCGCTGCCCGCCCCACAGCGGCCCGTCATGGCGGCCGCGCTCGGCGAGGTAGTCCAGCAGCGCGGCGCGGGCCGGCGCCGGGATCGGAACGATGCGCACCTGGTCGCGCTTGCCATGCAGCCGCACGGTTCCGGTCCGCGCGGTCACCGCGACGTCCTCCACCCGCAGCCGTGCGCACTCCTCCACCCGGGCGCCGGAGTACAGCAGCACCGCCACGATCGCCCGGTCCCGAGCCCCGCGCCGCGCGGCCGCGCGCTCGACCGCGCCGGCCTCCCGCTCCTCCAGGGCGTCCGGCTCGCCGGGCGGGGCGACCCGCAGCGCCTTGATACCCAGGCGCAGGCCCGCGAGCTCGTACATCAGCGCCACCGCCGCCCGCTCCTGATTGACCGTGGCGACCGAGGCCCGCGCGTCCAGCCGTGACCGGCGCCAGGCGCTCACCGCGGCGTCCGCGCCGATCACATCGGCGAAGGCGTCCGGGTGCAGCTCGGCGCCGCGCTCGGCCAGCCACGCCACGAACGCCCGGCAGGCCCGCCGGTACGCCCGCACCGTGTGCGCCGACAGCGCCGCCCGGTCGAGGTGCCGCTCGACGTCGACCAGGGCGCGGCCCGCGTCCGCCACGGCGCCGGCGACGGCGGCCGCCGACAGCTCGCCCGAGACCGCCGCGAGCGCGCCCGCCGCCGTGGTGTACGGCTCGGCGTCCGGCCGCAGCGCGATCACCTCGCCGCCGTCCCCGGTCCGGCTGTTACCGGCCGCCATCAGCGGGCGCCGCCCGTGCGGGAGGCGAGGAGCCGCTCCCGCTCGCGGACCAGCTCGGCCGGGACCGGGTGATCGGTCGCGGCGTGCCACGCCTCGTGAGCCTTGAGCCCATCGTCCGGGCCACTGGCGGGCGCGTCGCCGTCGTACCAGACCATCGCCCGGCAGCGCGGGCAGACCCCGTAATGGACGCGCGGCCCGGACACCGGCTCGATGACGTCCACCCACCACCCGGCGAGCCCGATCGAGAGCTCCTCGTCCAACCGCTCCACCGTCCAGACCCCGTCCGGCGCGTCCGCCGCGGTGCTCCAGCCCGGCCCGCTCCTGGTGTCCACCGCGCCCCCGCTGTTATCCGCTGAGTTTCGCCCCCGCCGTCGAGGGCTCCCGAAGCACGTTATCCGCTGAGTACGACAGGCAGCCCAGCGGATAACGCTCATTATCCGCTGGGTGCCGTTGGCGGGCGAGCAGGCTTGACGCCGACGTCCAGGCCGGCGCGCTACGCAGGCGGCGGGACTCGGTCGTCGATGACGATCGGCGGAAGCGCCAGTCCTGGCTGGACCGACGGGTCGACGGTGTCGACCACCGCGGCGGCGCCGTTGTAGATGCGCTTTGCAAGAGCGCGCTCGACCGGGTCCGTGCTCTGGGAGGCGGACCACATCCAGTCCAGAAGCTTGACCAGGTTCGGGCCCGACAGGGTGATGTGGACCAGCCCGTCAGCATCAGGCTCGGGATCAAGCCTGTCACCCGTACCGGAGAAGAAGCTGAAGGGCCGACCTTCAAACCTGGGCGCCTTCGTCCGCACAAAGTCCCAGGTGTCGGCATGGCAGACCACCTCGACCGACGCCACCCCCGCCGCCTTGTCCAGCCGCTCCTGGCGTTCGTCCCTTGCCTCCCGTTCCTTCTTCTTGTGCTCGGCTCTGACGGCCCGCGCCGCTTCACGCTCGACCTTGGAGAAGCGCTCGAACAGGTTCACTCGCGGGGGGTCCTTCCGCTCGCGGTAGGGGGACGCGCTCACCGTACGTCCCCGCCGCCTGACCGTCTTCCGAACGCAAACGGCGCTCCAGGCGGCGCCCTGGACGGGGCCGGAATCGGACGACAGACGAGATCATCATTTCAACATTGCATTTCATTATTTCATCTCATTGCATAGCGCAATGCTATGCAATGCTGATATGATGAGGGTATGAGCGAAGACAACGGCCCGACCGTCCAGCCCGCAGGCGTCGACCAGCAGCCCGGCGAGCAGCCCGCCGGGGCGACGTGCGCCTATCCCGGATGCACCAACGAGCCGCGCCGCGTGGGACCCGACCACCGCGGCGCCAAGCCGAAGTACTGCGACCAGCGCGACGACCAGGGGCGACCCGCGCACACCGCGCTCAGCGCGTTCCGTGAGCGGCAGCGCCTGGACCGGGCACGGGCCGCCGGCGGCGGCGCCGAGGCCGTCGAGCCGGGTGACCTGGACCGCCCGGTGACGATGGCGGCCGCCCGCGCCGCGCAGATCAGGCGGGACGTCGTGGCCGACATGGAGCGCTTCGCGGCCCGGATGGAGGGGATGCTGTCCGCGCTGCGCGCGGCCGGCGACCCCGAGGCCGCCGAGGCGCAGATCGAAGCGGTGCAGGCCGAGGCTGCCGAGCAGATCAGCGCCGCCCGCGCCGAGCTCGCCCGCGAGGCCCAGCGCCGCCAGGTCGCCGAGACCGAAGCCGCCGAGGCCCGCGCCGCCGCCGTCGAGGCCGACGAACGCCTTGCCGCCGCGCAGCAGGCCGCAGACGAGCGGGTCGCCGCCGCCCGCTCCGAAGTCGAGCGGATCACCGCCGACACCGCCGAACAGGTCGCCGCCGCGCACAGCGAGACCGAACAGGCCCGCGCCGCCGCGCAGGTCGCCCAGGACCAGGCCGCCGAGCAGATCGCCGCCGCGCGGGCCGAGGCCGAGGAGCGCGTGACCGCGATCCGGGCTGAGACCGAGACCGAAGCGGCCCGGGTGCGAGAGGAAGCGGCCGCCGAGGTCGCCGCCGCGCGGCAGGCCGCCGAGCAGGCCCAGGCCGACGCCGAGGCCGAGATCGTACGAGCTCGCGAGGAGGCCGCGCAGCAGATCGCCGCCGCCGATCAGGCCCGCGCCGGCGCCGAGCGCGCGGCGGCCGCGCAGGTCGAGCGGGCCCGCTCGGAGGTGGAGCAGGCCCGCGCCGAGGCCGAGCAGACCCGAAGCGAGGCCGAGCGGCGCGTCACCGCCGCCGAGCAGCGGGCCGCCCAGGCGCACACCGCCGCCGAGGAGCTCCGGGCCGAGCTGGACCGGGCGCGGACCGACGCCGACCGCGACCGCAGCACCGCGCGAGCCGACCTAGCCGCGGCGCGTGAGGAGATCGCCCGAGTGCGCGAGGAGGCCGCGCAGCAGGTCGCCGATGTGCGCGCCGGAGCCGACCGCGAGCGCGGCCTCGCCGCCGAGCGCCTCGCCGACCAGCAGGCCCGCGCCGAACGCGCCGAGCGCCTCGCCGACCAGGCCGCCGCCCGCGCCGAGAAGGCCGAGGCCCGCGCCGACCGCCTCGCCGACCAGCTCACCGCCACCGGCGAGCCCGGCGAGGCTGAGGAGCCGACGCCCGCCAAGGGCACGCGCGGCCGCCGCAACAAGGAGAGCTGATTGCGATGACGCGGCAGAGCCCCCGGCCCGGCGCCGTTCCTACGCAATTGACGTTCGAGGACGCGCTCGGCGAGCTCGCCGCCGAGCGGACTCAGGCACCCGTCGGCGAGGTCGCCGCCGACGACGCCGACCGGTCCCGCGAGGGCGCCGAGCGACCCGCCGGGGGCGCCGCTTCATATGCCGAACCGGCCGCCGGAGGATCGAGCGGCGAGCGGGCAGGGTCGAGCGAGGCGGGACAGCTCACCCTCAGCGGCGTCCCCGCCGGTGGCCGCGACCGCGGGCGCGGCGGGACGGTGCCGGGCGAGATTTGGCGGCAGTTGCTCGACCACGCCGAGACCCGCCGCCGTTATCAAGCGCGGGTCTACCGGCGCGAAGCGGACCGGTGTTGGTACTGGCTCGGCGCCGTGTCCGACACCGGGCACGGCAAGCTCAAAGCGTCTCGGGCCGCCGGACGGTCGATCGTGGTGACGGCCCACGTGTACGGGTGGCAGCTCACCCATGGGCCGATCGCTGCCCGCGCCGGCGAGGACCTGGTGATCGGGCACCGCTGCGACGAGCCGAGCTGCCAGAACCCCGAGCACTGGGAGCTCATCCCGCGCGCCCGCAACGGCGAGGATTACCGGGCCCGCCGTCATCGGGGCACGGGCCCGCTGGCCGACCACCGCGGCGCCCACGGCCGCGCGGTCGCGATCCGGGAGGCGATCAAGACGGCGCGGGACGCCGGGACGGACGTGGAGGCGGCGATCACGGCCACGATCGCCGCCGGGTACGCCCAGACGCCGGGGCTGTTCTAGTCCCGCAGGGAAGGGTCAGCGGGGGCGATGTAGGGCGGGAACCGGCGGGCCGCAGCCTCCGCCAGCCGCGCCACGGTCGCCGGATCGTGGACGGCCGGCAGGCCGGTAATCCACCGGCGAACCTGTTTGGCCCTCAGCAGCGGGATCCCCTCGATCTCCGGCCGCCGCCAGTACGGCAGCCGCGCCCCGTGAACGGCGAGAACCGCGTGAGCTGTTACCGGCGCGCCGATATCCGCGGAGAGTCCTTGCGCGACGCGGCGCCGTTCCATCGCGGTTGCGGCGATGACTTTCGCGCCTTTGGTACGGCCGACGATGACCCGGCCGCGCCGGGCCCGGACCATGGTGTTTCGGTGCCAGTTCTTGGAGTCGACCACGACCGGCCCGCAGGGCCCGATCACCAGGTGGTCAATGTTGGCGGTATCGCCGGGCCGGTCGAGGTTGCGATCGTGAAGGACGGTGTATCCGTGCCGTTCCAGCGGTCGCAGGTACCGCGCGGTTGACCGCTCCCCTTTTGCGCCTCGCCGCCATTTCGCCGCAGCGTCATTGCGCAGCGCAGGCCGGGCGAGCGCCGCGCCGAGGGCGATTACGGCCAGGCCGAGCGCGGCCTGTGCCGAGCCGGTCAGCCACCAGGCGGCGACGAAGACGGCGGCGAGGCCGACCGCGAGCAGGACCAGGCGGCGCCGGCGCCCTTGCCGGGCGAGGCCGCGCGCCATTTCTTGCGCGGATGCTCCCGCGCCCGCAGGGCGCGCAGGACGGGCAGTCACGAGGGCGTTCCTTTCGGGGGGAGAAAGCGCGGGAACGCCGCGCCGGTAACAGTTAAAGAATGCCGCCGCGCTCCCGCGCGGGCAGGCGGGTACGGCGCCGTTCGCGGCGTCGCCCAGGGCTTGTACGGGGCGGGCCGGCGTCCGCTCGCGCGCCGCGCGACAGCGGTTCCGGAGCCGTCCCGTCCCGCTCCGTCCCGCACGCTCGGTAACAGTCCACGCGGAGCGCGGCAGCCGCCCACCATGGCGACAGCAGCCGACCCACCACCCGCCAGCACCCAGCCCAGCCCATCACTCACCACCCCACGCCCCTCCCTGCTTCCACCACTCCCAGCACCCTGCCGCCCCTCCACCATCGCACCCTCTCCGCTCCCCCGCTACCGCTCTTCACAGTCCCCACACCTACGCATTATTAATGATCATGGTAGGCTGGTCGCTGCGCGATGATCTCCTAGCGTCGCGTCGCTGGTCACCGGCCCGGACGCGGGCCGCCGTCACCGAAGGGGGTCGCCCGGTGCTGAGCATCGCTCCCGGCTACGACCCCAAGTACCTCACGCGGCAGGTCGGCCGCGGCGCGGAAAACTACTACCTGTCAGCGGTTGCCGAGCACGGTGAGCCGCCCGGGGTGTGGTGGGGCCGAGGTGCCGAGGCGCTCGGCCTGGAGCCCGGCGGGGAGATCGACGGCGCGGTTTTCGAGGCGCTGTATGAGCATTTCCTCGATCCGCGTGACCCGTCGTTCAGTGACCCGGACGTGGCGACCGAGGACAAGGCCCGGCTCGGCCGGAGGAAGTCCCGTTTTCAGTCGTGGGAGACCATCCTTGAGAAGTCTCTGAAGGGTGAGCCGGAGGCGTCTCCGGAGCGTCGGGAAGAGCTTCGGATTGCAGCGAAAGGCCAGGCCCGGCAGGCGGTCATCCACCACGACGCGACTTTTAGCCCGGTTAAGAGCGTGACGCTTGTCCATGCCGGTCTACTGGCAGCCGGGCGTCGCGCCGAGGCCGAGGGAAACGCCGCGCTGGCCGCGCAGTACCGGCAGGCCGCCGACGTGGTGTGGGACGGCGTAATGGTTGGAGCTGACGCGAGTCTGCGGTATCTCCAGGAGCACGCCGGCGAGGCCCGAACCGGGTATCACGGCGCCAAGGTCGCGGGCCGCACCACCGGCCGGTGGATCGAAGGCGGAGGGTGGGTCGTCGGACGTTTCCGGCAGCACACCAACCGCGACGGCGACCCGCAATTGCACGTCCATCAGGCCATCTTGAACCGGCAGCAGTGCGCGGACGGGAAATGGCGGGCCCTAGACGGCATGGCGATTTACCGGGCTCGCCCCGCGGCCGCCGCGCACGGCGAACGCGTCATGGAAGAGTTCCTCACGCGCCGTCTCGGCCTGGAGTTCAAGGCCCGGCCGGACGGGCAGGGCCGCGAGGTCGTCGGAGTCTCCCCGGGGCTCATCGCCGAGTTCAGTTCGCGGCGTGCGCAGATCACTGCCGTGCTGGAGAAGCGGGTGGAGGCGTATGTGGCCGCGCACGGCCGCCAGCCCTCCCCGCGGGCCATGTTCAAGCTCGCGCAGGAGGTCACCAAGGAGACCAAGAACCCCAAGCCCAAGAGCAAGGACGCCCCCTCCCCCGCCGAGCAGCTCCGGCAATGGGAGGAGCGCACCACCGCCAAGGAGGTGCAGGAGCTCAGCGGCGTTCCGGCCGACACGCTCGGCAAGGTCGAGCCCGGGACGCCGGCGCAGGAGCTCGCCGACGCCGACCTGGGCGCCGTTTTGCAGGCCGCTATCGCCGACGTGCAGCGGGACTCGGCGACATGGACGCGGTACGAGCTGACCAGGGCGATCAACCGGCACCTCCCCGACTACTTGGGCGGGCTGCACCCCGAGCGGGTCGAGGCCCTGCTCGAAGACCTCACCGAGGCCGCGCTCGACCCCGCCGGACCGGCTGCCGTGCGGTTGCTCAACGCCCCCGATGTGGTCGACGTCCCCGCCGATCTGCGCCGCCAGGACGGCCGCAGCGTGTTCCTCGCGCAGGCCGCCGAGCGGTACACCACCGCCGGGCAGCTTGACCGCGAAGCGGCGCTCATGGCGGCCGCGCTCGCCCCCGGTGGGCCGCGCTTGACCGCCGAGCAGGCCGCCGCAGCGGTCGGGATCAGCGCCGAGGAGGCCAAGCGCCGCACGCTCGCCGGCGAAGCCGTCCCGGAAGCGGCCGGACCTCGCCCCTACGACGACCAGCACCGCGTGATCACCGGGATCCTGACGTCCGGACGCCGAACGGACGTGCTGATCGGCGCCGCCGGTACCGGTAAGTCCTTCACCGTCTCCCGGCTCGCCGCTGCGTGGCGCCAGACGATGCGGACACCCGCGCTCGGCCTCACCACCTCGCAGAACGCGGCCGGAGTACTCAAGCGCGAGGGCCTGGACGAGGCGATGAACATCGCCCGATGGCTGCGCGCAGTGGACGAGGGCGAGGCGTCGCTGAGGCCGGGACAGCTGGTGGTGGTGGACGAGGCGTCCATGGTCACCACTGACCACCTCGCCCAAATCCAGGCCCTCGCCGACGCCGCCGGCGCCAAAGTCGTGTGGGCCGGAGACGACGCTCAGCTCAGCGCGCCGGAGGCGGGCGGGTCGATGCGCCGGGCTGTCGACATCGGCGGCGCCCACCGCCTGGAGACCGTGGTGCGTTTCAATGCGCAGTGGGAGCGGGAGGCGTCGCTGCTGCTGCGCGAGGGGCGGCCGGAGGCGCTGACCGCCTACGACCAGCACGGCCGACTTCTTGACGGCACCGGTGAGCAGATGCAGGCCGCAGCCGTCGAGGGCTACCTCGCCGACTACCTCGACGGTCACCGAACCCTGCTGCTCGCCGCGACCAACGAGCAGGCCAGCGAGCTTTCCGGCCGGATCCGTGAGGAACTCCGCGCGCTCGGCCGCGTCGGCGGCCGCGAGACGTCTCTCCGAGACGGGAACCGCGCCGCGATCGGCGACCTCATCACCGCACGGCGCAACACCAGCATCGAGGAGGACCCGAGCGGCCGGGCGGCCGCCGAGCTCAGCGCCGCCCACCCGGACCAGGTCCCGCCCTCAGAGATCACCAACCGTGATGTTCTCCGCGTCGGAGCCGTGGGCGAAGACGGGTCGATCATTGCCCACCTGATAGGCGACGACGGAACCCCTGGCGCGCGCGTCACCCTCAGCCGTGACTATGTGCGCGAACACGTGGAACTCGGCTACGCCGGGACGGCGCACTCAGCGCAGGGCCGCACGGTCGACACCGCGCACGCGCTGCCGGGCCAGGGGACGAACCGGGAAATGCTGTACGTGATGATGACGCGCGGCCGCCGGTCCAACGTCGCCTACGTCGGCACCGAGCCCGAGCGCGTCGCCGACATGCGGCCGGGCCCCGACCAGGCACGCGAGCGGTCCGCCGAGCTACTCGGGCAGCAGCCGCCCGCAGGCCCGCGCCAGGACCCGCAGCTTGTTGGGGACAGGATCTCGATCCTTACGGCGTGCCTGGAGCAGCAGGAGGCCGACCAGACCGCGCAAGAGGCCCTCGTGGAGGAAGGCGAGCGGCCCCGCCACATGGCGCACCTAGGGGCGATGTGGACCGACCAGATCCGCGAGGAGCTCCCGAAGGCGTACATCCGCCGGGCCCGGGAGGCCGGTGTGCTGTCGCCGGGCGACGCGGAGACGCTGCGCCAGGACGACGCGCTCGGCACGCTCGGCCGGTTGCTGCGCCAGATCGAGATGAGCGGCCGCGACGCTCAAACGATCTTCCACGAGGCCATCACGGAGCGGGAGCTCGGTTCTGCTGACTCCCTCGCCCAAGTGCTGGCGTGGCGGATCGGGCAGGCCGCCCAGCAGCGCGGGATCAACCTGGACCGCTTGGAGATCGCCGAGGAGCTCATCAGCGCCACATGGGCCGAGCGGACCCCGACGACCGGCGACGAGCGGACCGACCGGTTCCTGTCCGAGCTCGCCGCACAGCAGCAGCTCCGCGAGACCGAGCTCGGCTATGACGCCATCCAGCAGCCGCCGGCGTTCCTGGTCGAGCAGCTCGGCGAGCCGCCGGCGGTGGACGACGTCGCCGCCCGCACCAGGTGGGCCGAGCGCGCGGGCCGGGTGATGGCCTACCGGGAGCAGTACGGGCACGTCTCGGACACCGACGCGCTCGGCCCGGCCCCGTCGAGGACCTCGCCCGAGCAACGCGCGGCATGGTGGGGCGCGCACGACGCGCTCGGCCGCCCGGACGCCTCGCGGGAGATCCGCAGCGCCAGCGACGGCGAGCTGTGGGTGATGCGGGCCCGCTACGAGCGCGCGGCCAAGTGGGCGCCCGCCTACGTCGGCCCCGAGCTCGGCAAGGTCGCCCGCGAGGCCCGCGAACGCGAGGCCGAAGCCGTCCGGCTGCGCGCCCGCGCCGCCGCGATCCAGAGCCGCGACGCCGACGCCGCCGCGGCGCTCGCCGACCGGGCCGCCGGACAGGAGACGCTCGCCGCGACGCTGCGCCAACGCGAGGCCGCGCTCACTGAGATCCACGAGGCGCGGCAGGCGTGGAGCAAGGCGACCGAGGCGGAGGCCTTGATGGCGATGCGCGCCGATGCCGAACTTCGGCGCCGCGAGCACATCGACGCCGACCGGTTGCCGCCGCTGCACGTCGACCAGGCCGACGCCGAGACCCGCACCGAGCAGGAGCGCGCGGCCGCTCGCGCAGCCGAGCAGGAGCGGCGCGCCGAGGCCGCTCGCGCCGGCGAGCGGGAGGTGCCCGCCGGGCAGCTCGTTTTGGACCTGGATGCCCCGCAGGTCCGCGCCGCCGACGCTTGGAGCGGCCGGGCCCCGGCCGCCGAGCGCGCCCAGGACTGGAACGACCGGCCGTGGTGGACGTGGCCGGAGATGATCCGCGCCGAGGAGGAGAAGCACGCCATCGACCGGCACCGGCGGGCATGGATGCGCGGCGAGGTAGCCGACCCCCCGCCGCAGCCCGAGCAGCTCACGCCCGAACAGCAGGCCATCCACGAGGCCGCCCGCCGTCAACGCGCCGAGGCCGCCCGATTCGTCCAGGAGCAGGAGGCCCAGCAGCCGGGCGAGCGAGTCGGACAGACCCGCACCGCCCAGCAGGACCAGGCGCCCCAGCGCGACCGGAACGAGGGGCAGGAGCAGCCCCGCCAGGCCGCCGAACGCCCTGCCGTCGAACGCGAGGACGCCCCCCGCGCCGCCGAGCGGGAAGTGCACGCCGGGCAGCTCACGCTGGACGTGTTCGGCAGCGGCGACCGCACCGAGGAGCCCGGATCGAGCGATCTCGCCGAGGCTGTCGACAAGGCCCGCGCCGCCGCCGGGATCGCGGAGGTCCGCCAGGCCGAGCGCGAGCAGCAGCGCGAGCAGGCCCGCGAAGCCGAGCAACGCAGCCGCGCCGACGAAGCCGAACGCGCCCAGGTTATCGACGTGCGAGCGACCGAGCGGGCCGAGGCCGAACGCGCCGCGCTGGAGGCCCGCGAGACCAGCCGAGGCCAGCAGCCGCAGCGCAGCGACGTTGAACAGGCGCGCGAGGCCGCTCGCCTCGCCGCCGCTTCCTACCCGCACAGCATTCAGGAGAGCCTCCGCCGGAGCCGTACCGATTCCGACCGGCCCAAGCCAACCCCGGCGCCCCGCCGGCGTCCGCCCGAGCCCGGCCGGGATGGGCCAGGGCTAGGCCGCTGAGCCCCGACGAGATGACCGTCCCCGCCCGCCAGCGTTACCGTGACGCCATGAGCACCGCCGGCGGCCGCGATGATGGGAAGCTGCAACCGCCTCCCATGTGGTGGGAAATCGCGGATCAGTTCAAGGACGTTGAGGCGCCCGACAGCACTCCCCTCAGCGACCAGGAACGCGCCGAGCTGCGGAAGCGACTGAACGAGCCAGGCAGGCAGCGCGGACTGACCAGCCGCGAGCAAGCGGCCCGCTGGGAGATGGGCATCATTCGCCCAGGGCCCGCGGTGGTGGAGCTCTACCAAGAGGTAAAGAGCAGCCTGGATGCGCCCAGCACCAGCCCGACCAGCCGACTATTCGGCCGGGGCATCCTGGCGGCGATCGAGTTCGCGACCGGCGTGCAACCGACTGCGCCGGTATCGGGCGAACCTGCCGAGGAGAACCCGCCGCCGGTCGGGCAGCTCTCCCGGGAGGAGGAGCGGGCCGCAGACATCGCCGCTGGCCACGTCCGCGCCCAGGTCAGCCGGGATTACGCCACGGGGGTGGAGCACACCATCATGTGGCTGCTCGCCCGTACTGACACCCGCCCGTGGGGCCGTCTCCGCTGAGCCGGAGCGCCCGGCAGGGTCCCAGAGACGTCGAGGGCCGGTCCCCATGGGGGACCGGCCCTGTCGTTGGTGGAGGCGTCAGCGCTGGTGTTCCTTACCGTCGCGCTCCTGTGCGTGCGCGAGGGCTTCCTCCGTCTCGCGGAGGGCGCGAAGGTACTGGTTGTAGTCGTCGTTGGTGAGCCCGTGCTCAGCCATCAGGGCGACGATGCGTTGTTGCGCGTCTGCCACAGCGTCGGCGGGGTAGCCGGCACCGGGTTGCCGTCGCAGGTTCAGGCGGTGGATCTCGGCCAGGACATCGCGGCGGGCGAGGTCTTCGAGGGCGGGCAGGTCATCGCGCGGCGGCAGCGGCACCGCGTGCGGCGTGTCCTGCCCCGGTTGCGGGCAGCCTCGCGTACGTCGCTCGGCGGTGGTCATGACGTCATCGAGCCAGCGGTGCCAGTCGGCCGCCGCGTGCGGCCGGGCGTTCTCGTCGTCGTAGGCCGCCCGGTAGGCCGCCCGCAGCCACAGCATCGCGTTGATCAGGTCGGGATGCTGGAGCCAGCAGCCGCGCAATGTCTGCTGTGTCCAGGGCCAGCCGACGAAGACCACCTCACGGACCCACGCGACCAGGGCGCCGAGGACGTCGGGCAGGTCTTGGGGGTCGATGTGGGCCAGGTCGACCGGCCGCGCGTCAAGTTCCTCGCCGGTTCCGCCGCCGTTGTCGGTGAGCGCCTGGACGCGGTCGGACAGGATCGCCACCTGCGTGGCCAGCGCCGACAGCTTGTTGATCCGGCCGGACACCTCGCCGAGCTCGGCGAGGGACTCGCCGAAGTGGTCGCGCAGCTCGGCGAGGTGAGCGCGGGTCTCGCCGACTTCGGTGGAGACCACCGACAGCGCGGACAGCACGGAGGCGAAGTCCCCGCCGCCCGTGCTGGAGGAGGCGCCGGCGTTGGCCAGGCCGCCGAGGTACTCGTCTTTGGCCGGGCCCGCCGGGGCGGGGACGTCAGGCCCCGCCCCGGTCGGCTGGTCACCGCTCACCGGTCACCGCCCGCGCGGCGCTGCCACGGCGACCACCCGGGCGGAACCGCCGAGGGCTCCCCTTCCGCCGACCCGTCCGCGGTCGCTTCGGTCGGCAGCGATTCGGCCGAGGCCGGTTGGGTCGGCAGCGGCAGCAGCGGCACACCGGCGGACGGGGCGTCGCCGCGCTTGCCCGCGCCCCACATCGGATGGTCCGGCACCGCCGAGGGCGGCTCAGGCAGCGGGGGCGGCGACGCCGGACCGGGCGCCGGGCCCGAGCTCGCCGGTGTCCCGTGCTGCGGGAGCGGCGGGGGACCCGGGCGGGTCGGCAGCGGCAGCGGCGGCGCCGCTTCCGGTGTCCGGCGGGCCCGCCGCGCGCCGAGCTCGTCGGGCGCCGCCGGTACCTGGTCGACCTCTTCCGGGCGGACGGCCAGGTCCGGGCGCGGCCGGGGGATCTCCCGCGGCTCGACCGGGCTCAGCCCGGCCGCGGGCCGCCCCGCCTTCACCCACTGCTTGAAGTACCGGCGCTTGCGGAGCTGGACCAGCGTGATCAGCGTCGGGGCCGCCGCGGTGCTGCGCAGCACCAGTGCCTTACCGGGCGGGATCTTGCGGATGTCTGCGGCCGGGGTCGCGTCGACCTCGCCCCAGCGAGGCCGGCGAATCGGATTGCCCCGCTGGTCATAGCTGACCTCGTCGGGGTCGCGGACATCGATCTTCCCGTTGAGCTGCGCGACCTTGGCCAGCAGCCTTTCCTCCGTGACGCCCGCGCCGATGATCTTGCATTTGGCCGAGCCCCACAGCGCGTCCGCGCCGTCGCGGCCCCACCGCTCCACGATGCGCGCCCAGGTCTGGAAGTACATGTTGATCCGGATCCCCGACCCCGCGCACCACGACGCCCACTCATCCACCGCGATCGGTGCGGTGTTGCCGAGCTCGTCGCCCTCGATCGTCAGCGGCGGGTCCAGCCGCGAGACCTGCTGACCGTCCCGGTTGGTGTACTTGTTGCCCAGTTCCCATGACGTCGCCTTCATCTCGGCCAGGAACGCCGAGAAGATCGGCGCGGTCACGTTCCCCGCGCCCGCCGAGGACACTAGATAGACCGTGTCCCGGCTCAGCAGGAACGACTCAAAGTCGAACCCGGGGCCCGCGACCGGGTGCAGCATCTCGACCACGCCCGGGTGGAGCATGAAGCGCAGGGTGCGGGTCAGCGTGGTCTCCACGCCGCTGCGCGTGCGCTGGTCCATGGAGGTTTGGAAGTACCGGAGCGTCTCCAGCGACCGCAGGTCGGACCCGGCGTGCTCGTCCAGGATGTAGAGCGGGTGGTCGCTCTCCTCCTTGTCCAGGATCCAGGTGTAGACCTGCCGCATGGACCCGCCCATGAGCGCGGCCGCGTGCATCAGCGCGGCCAGGGTCATGCACCCCCAGTCGGCCCAGAACGAGGCTTCGCTCAGCCCCTTGTTCTCGCTGGCCTCCACCATGTGACCGGCCCGCCGGACGGCGACGGTGATGTCCTGGCAGCCCGCCACCGGGTTCCACCGCATCGTGGAGGCGTAGGAGCCGACACCTTCGGGGTTGAAGATCGTGACGTTCCCGACCTGCTCGCGCAGGCCCGCAGTGTCGCGGATCAGGTCACCGCGAATCGAGGTGGCCACGACCGGGCCGGGCGCCTCCACCAGCGACGCCGCCGCCTTCTGCGACTTGCCTTCCTGCGGAGGCGCGATCATCAGCGTGAGGTCCTCGAACGTGCTGTAGACCCCCCACCGGTGGATCCAGCCCTGCGCCCGCCCGTGGAAGCTCGCGTACTCCTCCCACGGCCCGAACCACCGGTCTTGCCAGGTCAGGGACTTGCGCCCGAACTTGGCCACCCGGCGGGCGGACAGCCGCCCATAGTCCTTGTACAGGGTCCAGCGGGAGGCGTAGCCGGGCCCCGGCCGGCGACGCAGGTAAGCCCGAGCCCGCGGCCCGAGACTCACCCCGCTCCGGTGGCGCCTGTGCCCCTTGCCGGAGCTGCGCCGCCTCATCGTCCCGGCGACCGCGGCGACGGCCCCACCAGCGAGCGCCGCGGGCACCAGCGGGCCACTGCCAGCCAGCCGCCCGAGGTCGTCCACCGGCCCGGCCAGCGGCAGCAGCGGCACCCCGGCCGCCGCGAAGGCGGTCAGGTTCGGCGAGCGCCTCCAGGGCGCAGCCTTCTTGGAGTCCGTGTGCTCGCCGTTGTGCACCCGCTCACCTCCCGGACCGCCCGCGGCGGCCGCCGACTGATCATCGACCATTGTGCTTGCCAGTCCTGACAAATGGGAGTCGATTCCGTTTCGATTGGTTCCGTTCACGTCCGGATTCACGCGTACACCCCCTGTTCCGCGCGCTCAGCGAGGGCGGCTTCAACGATTTCGCCCATGTATGTCCGGGCCGTTCCCTCCGAGGCGAGCCCGGCCGCCGCGTACAGCTCGCGGGCGAGCTCGGCCACGTACGACCTGTCGAGGTACCGCGGGTCGCCCTGCTCACCGAGCCGGGCGTACAGCTCGGCCAGGCGCACCTTCCCCGAGGAGTTCCGCATCACCCGGTCGTAAGCGGTGCGCGCCTGCCGGAGCTCCTGCTCACGGTCAGCCCGCTCGGCAGCCCACCGCCGTTCGACCGCGTCGACCCGCTGAGCCAGAGCCGTGCGCTCGCGCTCGACCTGGCGGAGTTGCTCGGCCGCCCGCGCCCGCTCCTGCTCGACCAGCGCGCGAGCCTCCGCCCGCTCCTGCTCGACCAGAGCGGCGGCCTGCTGCTGCACTTCGCCGGCGGTCTGCTGCGACCACGACCGGGCATCCTCGATCTGCCGCTCTGCCTCCGCCCGCGCCGCGCTGATCTCCTGCTCGGCCCGCTTCCGGGCGGCCGCGATCTCCTCGGCCGCCTCGCGTCGCGTCTGGTCGGCCTCCTGCCGTGCAGCCGCCTTGATCTCCTCGGCCGCCGCGAGGGCCGCCTCACGCGCACGGGCCGCAGCCTCTTCGGCGCTGCCCGCCTGCTCGATGGCCCGATCGGCCCGCAGGCTCGCCGCCGTTCGACCGGGCGCGAGCGGCGCCTCATCCCGGATCCAGTCGAACAGGCCGCCCCACGTCGACCGCCAGGCGATGCACATTCGCGCCAGCCACAGGCCGAGCCGCGCGACCAGCCAAGGCAGGCGCAGGAAGCTGGAGAGCACCGGACTTTCGTCCAGGTCCAGGCCCCGCCGGTTGCTCGCCCAGCGGCGAACCTCCACGACGAAGGACTCCAGCATCC
Organism: Actinomadura verrucosospora; assembly: GCF_039540335.1. Taxonomy (NCBI): domain Bacteria; kingdom Bacillati; phylum Actinomycetota; class Actinomycetes; order Streptosporangiales; family Thermomonosporaceae; genus Actinomadura; species Actinomadura verrucosospora. Next base: position 19,460 of record NZ_BAABEV010000064.1, read on the forward strand.
AGGCGAGCGCGATCGGCGCGATGACGGCGACGAGCACGCCCTCCGGCGAGTGCTGGGCGTACATCACCTGCGCGCCCAGCGAGAGCGCGAAGAAGATCAGGACACCGACCCGGGCCCGCACCGACGAGCGGCCCCGCAGTGCCGCGACCAGCGCGACCAGCGCCATGGCGACCCATCCGGCGTCCGGGAGCGCCGCCGTGATCGCGGCGCGGGTGTGGTCTCCCCCGTTGTGCGCGAGAGCGAACAGCCGCTGCGACTCGTAGGCGACGTAGCCGGCGCCGACCAGGGCGCCCGCGATGACCAGGCCCGCAACCGAGAGCAGCGACCCCGAGAGCACATCGCGGCCGCCGTCCTTGCGCTCGGCGCGGGAGGGCCCGGTGTAGGCGTACTGCCGGATCTCGCGGACCCCCGGTTCCGAGCCCCAGGGGGCGCCGGGCGCGAGCTGCCCGCCGTTGACCATGCGCGGCGCGACCTGGTCGAGGTCGGCGCTGTCGCCGCCCTTGCGACGCCATAGGCTTTTGATGCTCATCAGTGCTCCTTGCTGATGTGTCGAGGGCTCGGGACGCTGGTCTTTGGCGGAGTGGCGTCCCGGGCCACCTCTTCGGCGAGGTCTCGCAGCGACGGAAGCGCGCTGTCGAGCGCGGCGTTGACCGCCTCGCCGATCGTCATGTCACGGACCGCCGTGAAGAGCCGGAGACGCCGCTCCACGTCACTGGCGATGCGGGTCGACAACTTCTCGACCAGCGGCGCCGTAGCCGTTGCGCCTGAAAGCCTGGAAGCTGGCATTTCACCTCCCATGGATTGCTGACTCATCTACCTGCGACGTCTTGTATAGAGCAGCTAGAGAACGAAAGTCAACGATCTCTGCGAGAATCTGGCCTAGACAAGCCAGAGGAGACAGCGAAGTGAGTCCAGTGAGCAGAGGCCGAGACGCCGCGCTCGGCGACATCAAGAGCCGCATAGCCGATCGGCTGCGTCAGGGGATCGCGGCCGGGACCTACGGGCCCGGTGACCCCCTGCCCAGTACCAACGAGCTCGCCGCCGACGAGGATGCAGCCCCGATGACGGTCCGGGCGGCCTACGCGATGCTGATCAGCGAGGGCCTGGTGATCAGCGTCCCGCGCAAGGGGTTCTTCGTGCGTGAGACGCTCGCGATGACCTGGCACATGAACGCTTGGCAGGACCCGCGGCGACTGGAGAAGGTTCCGCTCGACGGCTGGACCGCCGACGTCGAGGCCGCGGGTTTCGTCGGTCGGCAGACCATCGAGGTGCGCATGGTCACCGCCGATCACTGCATCGGCGGGCACACTCTCGGCGAGCTCCTGGACCTTCCCGCCGGCGAGCCGGTGGCCGTGCGCGGCCGTGTCCGCTTCATCGGCCGTCCCGAGAACGGAGGCACCGAGCCGGAGTCGATCGCCGATAGCTACTACCCGTACGCGCTGATCCGCGACACCGCGATCACCCGGCCCGAAAGCGTCAACACCGCGGCGATCCTCACCGAGCTCGGCGCCGCGCTGCACCACTACGACGACGAGCTCATCCCCCGCCTCGCCACCCAGGCCGAGGCGCAGCAGCTCCAACTACCGCCCAGCACCGCCGTACTGGAGATCATCCGATCCGGTTACACCAGCGAGGGCCGCCCCGTACTGATCCAGCACATGATTCGCCCCGGGCAGGGAAGCCGCTTCATCTACCACGTCAGCTACCCGGAGACCGACGAGCGATGACCTCCCCCTATGTGCTGCGCCGCGCCGAGGCCGGCGACGTGCCCGCCATGGTCGCCATGCGCCGCGAGGCCGAGCAGTGGCTCGCCGAACGCGGCATCGAGCAGTGGACCGCGAAATGGACGACAGTCGGCGCTGAGAAGCTCGAACGCGCCGCACGCCAGCGCCGCGCGTGGGTACTAGAAGACGCCGGCGCCGTAGTCGCCACGGTGACGCTCGGCGGCCCCGACGAAGATCTGTGGCACGTCGAAGACGGCCCCGCCCTCTACCTCTACAAGCTCATGGTGGCCCGCAGCCACAGCGGGCGAGGCATCGGCGAGATGCTCCTCGATTGGGCATGCGACCAGGCCGCCCGCTACCGCTACCCCGCCCTGCGCCTGGACATCTGGCCGAACAACCACGGACTCGGCGCCTACTACGAGTCCACCGGGTTCCGGCACGTCCGCACCGTCGACGTACCGGGCCGCGACACCGGGCGCCTCTACGAGCGCCCCGCGGCCCACGCCTCCCCGGCCTGCCTCGCCCAGCTCGGCCAGTAGAGGCACACTCCCCCGCCGCGAATCCAACAGAACCCATTGACGGCCTTATCTAGCTGCTCTATACAAGACAGAGCAGAAGTAAAAGCCCGGAGCGTCGACATCCGCCAAGACACCACGCCCCGGGCCTACCTCGAAAGGCAGGACCAGTATGTCCGATCAGCGCACCAGCAGCGGCGGGACGGCCACCACCAGCACCAAGGGCATGTACGGCAAGGGCCTCCCCCACGGCGGCGAGGACCGCAAGGGCAAGGGCAAGTGAGCGCGGGCGCGTGCTGCCCCAACTGCGGGAGCGCCAACTCCGTCAAGTGGCAGGGGCGGGAGGGCCAGGGATCCTCCAGCAAGGATCTCTGGCAGTGCACCCAGGACCGCAAATCGTTCAGCACTCCCGCCCGATGACCGGGGCGTACCGTCCCAGAAGCTGACCAATCTCAGATCCAAATGCGGCCGTCCCCGTCGAGGGGGCGGCCACATCGCTTTGTGGTGGCCTTAGTCATGGGACGTGACCCCTCCCCCGGCGGTCTGGCACTCTGAGTCGCTATGGACGTCGAGATCACGACGATCGCCGCCTGGAAGGGTGGCGTTGGCAAGACAACGCTTGCGTACGAGCTGGCATACCTACTGGATGCCGTGCTCGTTGACTTCGACTGGGACGCCGGCGGCGCCTCCAAAGCATGGGGCTACCGGCACGAGGTCAGGCAGAAGGCGCCTCTGCTGGATGCGCTGGAGTCTGGCCGCACCCCGACGCCGCTGAGCGGCGGCCCCCGGAAACCTGATCTTCTGCCCTCACACCCGGATTTCGCGGTCAACCAGCCCGAGCCGGAGGAGCTCGGCGAGCACCTCAGTCGGTGGGCAGCCGAATGGGGCCGCCCGGTCGTCGCCGACACCCACCCCGGCGGCGGCGATGCGACCTACGGGGCAATGTCGGTGTCCCGGTGCGTGGTCGTCCCCTCCGTCCTGGCGACCAAGGAACTCAGCGCCCTGGAGGGCATGCTCCAAGAGGTCCCGGACTATCCGCTCCTCCTTGTCCCCAACATGGTCAGGGCTCCGAAGGCCAAGCACCGCCGGAGGTTCAGCGAGCTAGCGACCGAAGCGCAGGTTCCGGTCGCAACCCCCATCCCCTGGTGTACCTGGATCCCGGACCGACAGCTCAGAATCGCGATCACGTCGGAGCCGGTCCCTAAACGCGCCGCCGACTACGCGGACAAGGTCCGAGCAGTCGCCGACGCGGTACGGCAGTATTCGTAGCCATGTCGGGACTAGACGACCTTGAAGCCCAGGCCGAGCAACGGCGCCGCACTCGTACGCCGCCGCCGCCGCGCAACCCTCACGGCACGAAGGCGAACGTCCAGCCGAGTGCGGCCGGGCTCGCGTCCCTGACGGCCGAGTCTGTGGCCCGCGCCCTACCGGCGCCCCACGAGCCGACCGCCAGCACGCCGACCCTCGCCGCAGCCGAGCGCAACGAGCTCGGCCGCTGCGAGACGGCTCTCCGCGCGGCAGACGTCGCGTTCTGGATCCGCGGCCGCATGTTCCAGACCATTCGGGACGCCCGGTTGTACCGCGAGACTCACGCGACGTTCGAGGAGTATTGCCTCCAGACCTGGCAGCGCACGGCTCGGCGCGTCAACCAGTTCATCGAGGCGTGGCCGCTCGCCGAGCGGCTCATCCTGGAGTTGGGAACAATTGTTCCCAAGATCAACGAGGGGCAGGTGCGTGCCCTCCTCCCCCTCGCGGACGAACACGGCGACGCCGCCGCCGTCTACCTGTACCGCGCGCTCGTTCAGGCGGACGTCCAGGTGACTGCTGAGGTGATCAAGGCCGTGATCCGGCTACTTCCGGCCGGTCCATGGGACGACGCGAACGCAGACAAGGCCATCGCTGCCTATCTCGACGGCCCGCGCATCCTGCCCGCGGCCAACAAACGCGAGCAGCCCGACCAGTGGGCAACCACCCTCGCCCAGATCACCAAGGGCGTTGACCGACTCGCCGCCGCCGCAGCGGACGACCCCGAGCGCGCCCGCACCGTCGCCGACAGCCTAGAGGCGGCCGCGGCGAAGATCCGCGCTCGCCTCCCACAAGGGGAATAGCTCCGCGGCCGGAATGCCGCCGATCCCATGCAAGCGAAAAGACGGCCCCCGCCGGTGCGTCTCGGCGGGGGCCGTCGCGGGACGGATGCCACGGCAGGGGGTCCGTGGTCCCAGAGGATCTACCCGTCCCGCAGATGGGGGCCCGCGCCGGAGCCGGCGCGGTCGGTGCCGAAACCGAACTCATGACGGCGGCCGCCGTCATGGACGCCGATGGAGCGGAACCGCGCGGCGAGGAGGTCGAGGCGCCGGCGGGCCTCGGGCGCGGGGATCCAGTACCGGGTCGGTGGGATGCCCCACCCGGCCGCCCGGTAGCAGTGATCGGTGTAGTCGCCCGGCTCCCACCGGTACCGCTCGCGGGATGTGGCGTGGGCGAGGGTGATCCGGGTGCGGGTCTGGATCCGGAGCCACACGGTGTACTGCGCGAGGAGCGTGTGCACCATCTCGTCTATCGGCGCGCTGACGGCGATCTCAGCCCCGTACTCGGCCCCTGCGGTCAGCTCGTACAGAGCGGACTTGAGGGCCAGGACCCGCAGGCCCTCAAGGAACAGCGGGGCGCCGTCGTCGGTGAAGTCCCAGCGGACCACGATCCCCACGCCGCCGAGCGTGGACCAGTAGTCCGGGTGGCGGTAGGTCGCCTCCGCGAGGTGGGCCACGTCGGGATCGGCGCGCAGCGCGGCGAGGATCTCGGCCGCGCGGACACCGACCAGGGCGGGCGGGGGCCAGTCGACATTCAGCACGCGCGCCCCCTCCCCTCGCCGAGGCGCTGCGGACCGGCCGCAGAACCACCGGGGACCCAGCCGCCGGCGCGGCCCCGGGCGACGCAAGGCTCAGCCGCCCGGGAGGGCCCGGGGTGGTAACCGTGGCGGTGCGGCCCGCCCGGGTCCGCACCGCCACGGCGGTCAACAAGGCCCCGCCCCCGGGCCTGGGCCTCACGTTCGGCCTCGCGCATGGCCGCCGCCAGGGCCTGCGGGTCGGCGCCGGCGAGCGCGAGCGCCGGGCACGAGGGCCACGCCGCGAACGCCCAGATGCGCCGGGACGCGGGCCCGTACATCACGACCCAGCCCGGCGAGGTCAGCGCGAGCTGCTCGGCCGCCGCCCGGCCCCGCATGAGCGCCTCGCGCTCGGCCTGCCGCCGCCGCGCCTTCTCCCGGGCCGCCTCCCGCGCCGTCTCCGGCGTCCGTCCCCTCACCGGTCCTCACCGCAGTCCGATGCGGCGGCCTCAACCTCGGCGCTGCGGGCCTGGAGGATCTCGCCCTGGAGGACGAGCACGCGGCGCAGCTCGCGAAGGTCGCGTCCGTCCACGGTCTGGCCGACGTTGCCGTGCAGGAGCTCCTTGGGCAGGTGGGTGCGGCGGGTCGCGTACCAGTGCCCGCCGTCGCTCGCCCAGATCGACCAGTCCGGGAACTCCTGCGCGAGCGCCGCGCGCTCAGCGGCCGGAGAGGGAGGGCGTACCGTGCTGCCGGTCATCTGTCATCACCTGCTGTCGGCTCTGGAATCGGGCTCACGAGGACCGTCCCGGCCACGATGGGCTGTCGTGATGTGGTCACCATCAGTGAATCTGTGGCAGCCGCCACATCTCCAGGGGGAGACTGGCGGAGGGCAGGGGAGGGAACCCTCCCCCCGGCGTCGGAAGGTGCATCGCAGGTGACTCCCGGCAGCAAGGAGATCGGGCGGCGCCTGCGCGCGGCCCGGGAGGCGCCGCCGCGGTGGTCGCGTGCGGAGATGGCGCGCCGGTTGCGCACCGCCGCCGACCCTGACGAGCGGGCGCGCCTGCCGCACGTGGCGAGCCTGGCCGACCAGATCAAGCAGTGGGAGGCGGGCAAGTGGGCGCCGTCGGCCCGGTACCGCGAGCTGTACGTACGGGCTACCGGCCGCACCTGGGACGAGCTGTTCGGCGCGGACACCGACGCCCAGCCAGCCCCGCCCGCGGGGGATGCCCATCCTCTGCCGTTGCTGCTGACGCCCCCCTCCGCAGGGGCCGAGTCGTCCCGCCCGCTGACGGTCACCGGGGTCGAGGCGCTGCTCGGAAGGTTGTACCGCCTCGATGACGAGTTCGGCGGGAACGAGCTGTGCCAGGTCATCGAAGGCCAGGTCACGGCAGCGTTCCGGCTGTTCAACGAGGCGGCCCTCAGGATCCAGACCGAGCGCCGACTCCTCACGGCGGTAGCCGGGCTGACCCAGATGGCCGGATGGCTGTCCATCGACGCCACCCGGCACGCCGACGCCTCCCGCTACCTGTCCGCGACGGTGTACGCCGCGCACGAGACTGACGATCTCGGCTTGGCCTCACACGCCATGGGCTACATGAGCTTGCACGCCTTCTACCGCGACCAGCCGCAGCGGGCGCGCACCCTGGCCGATGCCGCCCTCAGCCTCGCCCGCGCCGAAGCCTCCCCCCGCACCCGCGCCGCGCTCCACAACCGGGCAGCCCGCGCGCACGCGCGGCTCGGCGAGGTCAACCCGTGCCGCCGGCAGCTCGACCTCGCCCGTGCCGAGTACGCCTGCGACCAGACCCGCGCCGAGCCGCAATGGACGACCTACGTCAGCCCGGCCGAGATCGCCGCCCAGCGCGGGGCGTGCCTGCTGGACCTGGCACTTCAGAGGATGCTTTCCCCTGCTGAGGCCGTCGCCGCGCTCACCGAGGCGGTTCACCTCGCGGAGACCACCACCCCCGACCACGCCCGCGACATCGCGCACTACAAGACGCGCCTTGCCACGGCTCACCTGCTCCAGGACGAGCCGGAGCAGGCCGCCCGGGTCGCCGGCGAAGCCCACGACCTCGCCACCCGGATCGGGTCGGCGCGCATTGACGAGCGCTTCGCCGAGCTGGTCGCGCGGATGCAGCCCTACGACGTTCCGGAAGTACGGGCGTTGGTGGACCGCGTCACGACCCGCTGACGTCGAGTACCGCCCGTACAACGGCGTCGGTGTCGGCGAGGGACTCAAGGACGAGCTCCGCGCCGGCGGCCCGCAGATCGCTCGCGTCACTGGCCCCGGTAGCCACCGCCACCACCCGGGCGCCTCCCTCGTGCCCGGCCAGGACGTCGTTCGGAGTGTCGCCGACCAGGACCGTGGTGGTGGCGTCGAACGTCTCCCCGTACCGGTCTTCCGCGCGGGCCTGCGCGAGCTTCACCAGGGGCGGCCGCTCGGCGTCGTCCAGGCCGTAGGCGCCCGCCTCGAAGTCCACGAGCCCGTCCAGCCCGAACACCGCCAGCTTGCACACGGCGATCGGGCGCATGTTCCCGGTCAGTACGGACTGGATGACATCGCCGCGACAGGCAAGCGCCTCCAGCGCGGCACGCGCACCCGGCAGGGCCCGCCCGCGCGTCTTGATGTCGTCCTGCCGCGCCGAGAACGCCTCAGCCAGCGTCTCGGCGAACGTCTGCATGAGCTCGTCGGTGGGCTCGATGCCGTGCAGCCGCAGAGTGTCGGCAGTGATCGCCAGATCCGTGCGGCCGGTCATGTCCGCGAGCGTCTCCAGCGGGCGCCGGGTGACCCGGCAGAAGACGTCACCGTAGATCTCATCGCTGAGTTCACCGATGCTGATCAACGTGTGGTCTATGTCCCAGAGCACCAGGGTTCGCACGCACAGATCGTAGAGGCCATGCACGGCCGGTAGCGGGCATACCCCCGTTCCCGTGGCGCGCTCATCTCAGCCGACCGGCACCACGGCGCCGACCAGCCGCCCCGCGCTGGCGGCTGCCGCGAGGCGCTCACCGAGCCGTTCCGGCGCGCCGGAGACGCCGAGGCCCGAGGCGACTAGCAGGACGCAGCCGCCGACCGCCGCGGCCGCAGTCGTCCAGCCGTCCGGGAGGACGAGCTCGCCGTCATACAGTACGGCCCCGTCAGGCTGCGTGAGCTTCAGCCGGTCCGAGCCGAGCGCGACATGCCAGCCGGCGGCCGCGCCCACCTCGGGGAGCCCTGCCAGATCGGAGACCAAGCCAAGGCCCAGGCCGAGTAGATGCGCGGCGACCTGGTCGACGCGCTCGCCGCCGCGGTCGCCGCCGGCGACGGTATCGGCCAGGTCGACCACCAGCAACGGCACGTCACCGGCCAGGCCCGCGATTGCGGTCGCGGGCCGGGGCATCGCGAGCGACTCCTCCAGCCCGGACACCTCCCGGACCCCGTCAGGAACACACCACGGGTGCGCCAGCCGCGCCGCCGTCACCAGGCCCTCGCGCAGGAGCACAACCTCCGCGACGCCGTCCACGGCACCGGCCCCGCCGCATGTGACGCAGGCCCACCCCTCCGCCGCCGAGCGAGCGAGCTGCTCGACGTCGGCCGGGTCGATCTCGCCGACGAGCTCGGGTCCCACATCCACCATCACCACGGCGCACACTCCTCCGGTCAGATCCCGTGTTTCCACGGTAGGGCGCGCACCGGGGCGGGACCCCGCGATTCCCAGCGTGGCCGAGCTCAGACGCCGACAGCCAGCCGTGCGGATGTCCGGCCGCAGACGGGCAGCGGGAAGGACCTCACAGGTTGAGGCCGGCGCCCGGGTGCGGCTCGCCATGGGGCCTGATCAGTCGAAAATGTGTTCGGATACGATGCGCCTGTGCAGGTGGGAACCTTTGGCCCAGGGCCGCGATGGTGCCCCTACGGGCACCGGCTGACGCCCGGGAACGTCCTGGTCGGCTGGTCGCCATGCATCTGCTCCGCGGCCACCGACGCCCGCCGACGAGGACTCTGGGGACACCGGACGTACACATGCTGGGAGTGCCACCAGCACGCGATCACGAGTGTCTGCTACGACCCGCCGCACGTAGGAGGGGGCCACTCGGAGCGCGCCGGCGCCCGCCCTCCCCAAGGCCGCACCCAGCGCGCCGAGCCGGGATACCCGCCCGCCGCCGACGACACCGGCAGCCTCAACGAGGCGTGACGCTCGGCCGACCCCCTAACGGGCATGTCGCGTGTCGCGCGACATCACCGCGATCCGCCGTCGCATCGCATTGCAGTTTTAAAACTGCTACAATGAGGAGGAAGTCAAGCCCCACGAGAGGACGACCCCCGTGACCCTCGCAACGATCACCCTCCTTGCAGCCCTCGCCGCACTGCTGCTCTACCTCGCCCCCCTCCACATGCTCGGCGCCGGCGCCGCGCTCGCCACCCTGCTTCGCCCGGACCTCACGATGACGGCCGGTCACCTGCTCGCCGTCCTGGCCATCACGGCGGCCGCCGCAGTCGCGTGGCGTGAGCTGCGCGACACCGGATGGCGCCTGCTGATGATCCGCAGCTAGTGCAGTTTTAAAACTGGAGTTGCCATGCCGGACAAGCCCCGTCCGCGTCTCGACTGGAGCAAATCCCGCGTCAGCGCCGCGCCGGAGCCGTGCGTGATCTGCGGAAAGCCCGCACTGATGCGCTCGCCGGACCGCGACGTCCCCTGTCACAAGACCTGCGCCGAGCAGTGGCTCGGCGACCACGACCGCTGAGGAGGACCGCCCGATGATGACCGACGCCGACGCCGCTTGGATCCGCGACAACGCGTGGACCCCGGCCATGCGCCGCACGTTCGGCGAGGTCCCCGGATTCTTCGTGGCGTGCGCGTGCCAGTACAGCGGCGCCGAGTGCCGCCACGGCGACCGGTGCCACCGCCGCGAGCCGCTCACGCTCCCGCTCGGCGCCGTCTTCCAGCGCGGCGGGGAGCACGCGGCGATGCACCCCGCGCCCTACCGGCACCCCACGCCGACCGCGACCGGGCCGAAGCGCACCCGGCACGCGCAGGTCTGGTACGCCGACCGCACGTGCCGGTGGGTCTGCGACTGCGAGTGCCACACCGAGGCCGGACGCGCCGCAGTGCTTGCATGGCTGATCAAGACCGGGCTCTATCCCGAGGGCTCCACCGAGGACGAGCTCACGCCGCCCGCCTACCGCGCCTACCGCGCCGAGAAGGCGACCCGGGCCCGCATCACCGCCAGCCGCGAGCGCCGCGAGCGCGCGGCCGCCGAGCAGGCCGCGGCGGCGGCCGCCGCTGACGCCGAGTTCCGCGCCACCCGCACCCGGCGCGAGGCCATCCGGGAATGGGCCGCCGAACACCACTGGCCGATCGGCAAGGGCCGCATCCCGGACGCCGTCATCGAGGCGTACGAGGTCGACCAGGAGGACGGCGCCGGACAGGGCGCCCTGTTCTGACACCACCCGCACACATCCCGCCTACCGAAGGAGCGCGCACGTGATCGGCAGAACCTACCTGGAGCGCGGGCGGCCGGTCGTGGTCCTGACCCGCTGGGGACGCGGCCGCGGACCCCGCAACGTCCTGATCGAGCGGGAGACCGGGGAACGCGTCGTGCGCCCGTTCCGGGGCCTGCGTCGCCCCAAGGAGCCGCCGCGGATCGGCGCCGAGCAGGACGCCCTGTTCTAGGCCGACCACGGCCACGCCAAGCAGTTTTAAACCTGAAAGGAGGGGCGGGGGATGATCTGCGACGAGCAAGAGCTCACGTTCTACCTGGGCACGCACCGGCCCGGATGGCTGCTCACCCGACCGGTTCCACGCGGCGATGGACGCGCCGCAACAGCTCGACCTCATCCACGACACCGAACCCGCCCTATGCTGACAGTTCTAAAACTGCCGACGAGAGGAGCCCCCTCATGGCCGACCGCGACGAGCCGACCGAACGCCGAGGGACAGAGCCCGTCGAGGCCGTCGACCTCGCCGAGCACGCCCAGCAGCTCGCCCAGGCCCGCGCCGCTGGAACGGCAGCGGCGGCCGGGCGCCTGCTCGGCCTGCCCGAGCTGCCCGGGGGAGACGTGTGGGCCGACATCGCCGGAGCGGCCGCCGTGACCGGCATCGCGCCCAAGACCATCAGCGGATGGCTCACCCGCGGGGGGCCCAAGTCGGCCCCGTTCCCCGCCCCGCACCGCTTCCTGTACCGCAACTACTGGCCGTTGTCCGAACTGGAGGACTGGACGGAGGGGTACCGCGCCGAGCAGCAGGCCGGCGCCTAGCTGGTCGGCATCGTGGGGGCGAACAGGTGGCACGCCCGGTGCCGCAGATCCTCGGCCGCGACGATCCGGGCGGCATCGCCGGCGTTCGCAGCCACCGCGCGCCACTCGACGCAGGAGGGACAGCCGGTCACGTAGTCCGGCACCTGGTCGAGATGGTCGGCGACCAGGTGCCGGGCGAGCTCCTCTTGAACCGTCAAGGTGGCGGCCTGCCGCCCCGCGGCGAGGTGCGAGCGGTAGAGCTCGTACAGGTCCACGCAGACCACGCACGCGAGCAGCCAGGCCGGGGGAGTGGGGAAGGGGACCATGCCGGCGACCCTATCCCCGGCTGGAGCCACCGGGCAGCCGCTATGTGACGGGTCGACCCGCGATCCTCGGCAGACAGCGCGGGGCGTCGCGTATCGCTGCGGCCACACTTGCCCGGTCAGAACGGGGGGTCGTCGCTGAAGCCGCCCCTGCCGGTCGCCCATGGGTCGTCGGTGGCAGCGCGGAATCCGGTGCTGCGTCTTGGTGGCTCAGGGTCCTCGTGGTCGAAGTCGATGCCCTGAAATCGAACCCTGCTGACCGACCGGCCGTAGAGAGCGGCGCTCCAGACTTCTCGCATCTGGCTGCGCCGGTCGGTGTCCACCTCCACATTGGACTCCTCTTCCTCGTCCCAGTAGGTGTACTTCACCCTGCGGTCGGGGTCGACGTCGGCCATCCGGCACAGCGCGAGGAAGACAACCTCCACGGTGTGCCATTCGCTGGGCACGGAGCCGTGGAACATCCGGCGGATGGTCTCCCTGCTGGCGGTCCCGTTCTGCTCGCTTTCGGGAAGGCTTTTGACTTGCTCGCTGATCTCTTTCAGCTTGGGGTAGTTCGCGATCTCGCGGTAGTCGAAGAGCAGCTCGACGAAGTTTCGAACCGGCCCGTGCGGCAGGACAGTGAGAGGCGGACTCCGCAGCAGCCTGGGCATCGCTCGTCAGGTTTCCTCACGCTCGTCTCGATATGGACACGCCAAGACTAGCGATGACCACTGACGACACGCATAGACACAGGAAAACAGCAGAAGGCCGCCTAGAGCACGGCGAAGCACATCATTTCCCCAGGAAATCCCAGTTGAGCAAGCACTCCGAGGGGTGCGGAAGGCTGTTGTCAAGCCCGTCCCGAAGTCCTTCGGGCGGGGTCGTGCAGCGCCGACCTCCTGACGGTTTGGTCGCCCATGCGGGAGGCCGGCGCCAACACCCGAGAAGGGACCAGCCTTGACCGGAAAACCGTCCTCGTGCAGCCATCATCCCCCGTCTGGGCGCGGTAAGCGATCTGGGGCAATGTTCCTCATCGGAACATTCGTTGTGGGAGGCGTGATCGCTGTCGCCTTCTGGGTCCCCCAGGAGCAGGCACAACTGATCCTCTCGGTTTTCGCAACGCTGGCCGCGGCCGTCATCACCGGCTGGCTGTCGTCCCGCAGACCGCGCGCCTGACCGGGGGAGCTCCTGCCCGGCCCTGAGGTGTGGCCGGAACTTCTCAGCCCGAGACCGTGCGAAGTTCGAACACGAAGGCGGCCCTGGACCGTCCCCGGTCCAGGGCCGCAGCGAACACCATCGAGTGTCAGGGACCGGGGTCCACCCGTCCCCGCGCCGCCGCCAGCGCTCGCCCCCCGGGCGGCAGGCTCGGCCGCCGCGTGCGCGGCTAGGAGGTCGAGGCGTCGCCGGCGTCGGCCCGTACGCGGACCGGCGGGCCCGCCGGCGTCACCTCCACCACGAGTCGCAGGCCCCCGCCGCGGCGGTTGGGGAGCTCGGTCTCGTCGCCGACGTGCAGCAGGCCGGAGGCCCGCATCAGCGGGAGGAGGAGCTCGGCGACCGCGCGGACCTTGTCCGGGTCGTCGTGCATGATCCGGAGTTGCACCATCAGCGCGCCTCGCCGCTCGCGGTGGGCAGCGTGGCCAGCGGCGACCGGCGCCCCGCAGGCGTCGCGCGCACCGCGTCCAGGTCCACGCCCGGGTGCTCGGCGACGCCGTCCAGGTCGAGGGCCCGGTACAGCGCCACGTACTGCCCGTAGCGTGAGCGCCCCCAGTCGGCCGGCGTCACGACGCCGGCGCGCACGAGGTGCCCGAAGTCGCTCCGCCGGATGCGCAGATAGGCCGCCGCTTCACCGGCGATCATCAACCGCCCGTCCCGCTCGGCCTGCGCAAGCACCGCCGCGGCGTCCGCCCGCCCGGCCAGCGCCTCCAGGGCCCGCCCCCAGTACAGGGGCCGCTCCTTGTACGCGCCGATGACCTGGAGCTGCCCAGTACGGACCAGCTCGCGGACGGCGTCGCCGGAGACCTCGATACCGAGTCGCTCGCCGAGCACCTCCACCGCGCGGCCCGCGCCCATGTCCGGCAGCGCGCCGACCTTCGGCCGCAGCCCGTCCAGCCGCTCGCGGATCCGGTCGGCTGCGTCCGCCGACCAGCGCCCGCCCGCCCGGTCGGGCCCGTCGACCAGGCCGAGGCGCTGCGCTCGCTCCAGCCACCACCAGTGCGGCACGCCCAGGTGATCGGCCAGCTGTAGCGGCCCGAACGACGAGAGCCGCCGCTCCTTCGTCTGCGTCATCACGTACCCCGTTCACCGGCCCGCCGGCAGCCGGGCCGCACTCGCCGGACGACGCCCGCACCGGGCGCCGAGAACGCCCCGAACGTAACCCCCGCAGGCCCCCACCGCAACCGCTTCGCGAACAGGAAATGGCCTCTGAACAGGGAACTTTAAAGTACGTTCTTTAGCTTGGCGATTGACACGTACGTGTCAAAACTGCGAGGATGGAGGCATGACGACGACATCCGCCACCGTCCCGACCGACAGCGTTACCGCGCCGCTGGTCGCCGCCCTGGAACACGTGTGGGCCGCGATCATCCGGCGGCATCCGGACGTGCCGCCGGTCGTGGTCACCCTCGCGTCCGGCACGATCGGCGTCCCCGCGGGGAGCGTGACGCTCGGGCACTTCGCCGGGGCCCGGTGGGAGCACCTGGAGCACGGCGACCTCGCCGAGCTGTTCGTGGCGGGGGAGGGCCTGGCCCGCGGCGCCCGCGACGTGCTCGGCACGCTGCTGCACGAGGCCGCGCACGGCATCGGCCACACCCGCGGGATCCGCAACACCTCCCGCCAGGGCCGCTACCACAACACCGAGTACAAGAAGCTCGCCCAGGAGGTGGGCCTCACCGTCGCCAAGCTCGACCCGATCGGCTGGTCCGACACCCACGTCCCCGACAGCACCGCCGCCGACTACGCGCTTGAGATCGACCAGCTCACCGCCGTGATCCGAGCGCACCGCCGCTCCGAGCACACGGCCCGCATCGTCGCCGCCGGCGGGGGAGCGGGGCAGGACGGCGACGAGCAGGGCGGCGGAGACGACGTGCGCACCAGCAGCAACAACGGCGTGTCCGCGCTGTGCGGGTGCCAGCCGCCGCGGCGTATCCGGGTCGCGCCGTCCGTCCTGGCGCTGGGCGCGATCGAGTGCAAAATCTGCGGAGAGCCGTTCGCCGGCCCGGACGACGAGTGAGCCCAAGGAACGCCCACCGCGCCGCCTACATCGCCGGGACCTGGTGACTTTAAAGTACGTTCTTTGAGGGGGCCGCTCCGCGCGGCCCCCTCAGTGCTGCTCGGCGCCGTCCTGGTCGGGCCACAGGACGCGCCCGAACCCGGCCCGCCAGATCTCGCCCGGCGTGGTGATCTGCGCGGTGAGCTCGTCGTACTCCCGGAGCCGGACCCCGGTCAGCAGGCCCGGGAAGGCGTCGCGGAACTCGCGCAGCTCGTCAATGGGGGAGGAGTGCCAGCAGGCCGCGCGGACCTGCTCGACCAGGCCGACCGGCAAGTTTGCGCCGATGCGCTCGGGCCACCCGGTCGACCGCGACCCGGGCCACCGCCCCGAGATCGCCGTCTCCGGCGCGTCTGGCCACTCGCGATCCCACCCGCGCGCCGCCAGCTCGGCGCGGACGCCGACCGCGAGCACCGCCGCGGCGGTGTCCAGCAGCTCGCCGCGCTCGCGGAGCTCGGCCAGCCACGCCACCCGGGCCACCTTGACCGCAGCACGGCCGGCGGCGCCAAGGTGCGAGTCGTCCCAGCGCGGATCGTCGGCGACCAGAAGCCGCCGGCGCGCCCGCTCCGATGCCACCAGGTCCGCCAGACGCCCCTCAGTCCCCAGCCGCACCCACGCCGCGACACGCACAAGACCTTCCGCCACCGAAAAGCGCCCCCACTTCATTAGAAAGAACGTGCTTTAAAGTTGGCCGGTCAGCGCCATCTTGCCCGCTCAATCCGGAAGCCGCGATACAGGCCGCGACGAAATAGTTACCCGACACGCGCCCAAAGTCCCCAGTGTGGGCCCAGAGATCCGCCATGATCTCCCGCATGGCTACCCCGATCGGCGCACAGCAACGGCGGCAGAAGAAGCGCCGGGCGAACGGCCCCGGCGTGGAGCTCAAGGCGCGCACCTCCCCGGAGACGCGCGAGCTCGCCTCACACGGCGCCGCGGCTCGCAACGTCACGCTTGCTCGCTATATCGAGATGCTGATCGAGGAGGACGAGATCGCTCGTCATCACCAGCGGCAGCACCAACAGGCACAGATGCAGGACGAGCAGGACGAGGCTTCCAAGCGTCGGGCCTAGTACCTCAACGTTTGCCCAGGGAGGGCACCGCATGAGCTGAGCGAGCCAAGCAGGCTCGGAGAAAAGCAAGAGGCCCCAAGCGCAACGGCGTCGGAAACCACACGCGCTCTAGGGCCTCTCCCCAACACCCGGTCCCGACCGGCGGCTTTCTGTTGCCTCGAAACCGGGCCGAACGTCAGGAGCCCAGGATAGCCGACAGCCATGGGCTGAGTCTCCTATGCCCCGATTCGGGCGAGTCGCAGCAGGACAGCGGCTCAGATTCAGCCGAGACGACGACTCACCGCGCCCGCCGCCGGCGACCCCGCCGCGGCCGCCCGGTCCACCACTTGAAGATCCCCGCCCCCGGCATCGGACGGCGCACGGCCGTCGCCCGAGCCCTGGCGGAGCTGGAGGGCTCCCGCCGCGCGGTCACCGTGGCCGAGTGGCTCGACTCACTCGACCAGGACGAGGAGCTCGCCTACGCCCGCGCCGACCGGCGCCGCAACGTCCTGGCCGTGCTCGGCGCGCTCGCCCGCGCCGCCGAGTGGCCGGACATGCCCGGACGCCCCCGCGGCGAGGAGATGACCAGCCGCCCCGGGTGGGCATGGCTCGCCGCCGAGGCCGACGTCTCCCGCTCCACCGTCGCCGCCGTCCTGACGTGGGCCCGACGCCGCGGCCGCCTCGCCGTGGTCGAGACCGGCACCACCCCCACCATCCGGGCCGGGAAGCTCTACCCGCTCCCCGACCCGCACGCCGACCAGGGCAACCGCGCCGCCGTCTACGTGCTCGCCGTCCCGATCCCGCTCCCCGACCAGCCCGACCCCACCGACGCCGAGCAGCCCGCCGCCGCCCTGAGGACAAAACTCGGACCCCTCCCCGCCTCCGTAGGAGCGGGGATCTCTAGCCCCGCGCGCGCAGGTACGCGCGCACGCGAGGAACAGGGCGAAACCCGACAAAACATCAACGAGGCCGGGGGGCTGTGGAAAACCTCGCCCGTGCCGGGTAGCCGCAGCATCCGGCTCGCTGTCGCGGCCGCGATGCGCGCCACTGACAGGACGCTGTCACGGCTGTCCGCGCGGCACCTCCGGCACATCTTCCGCCCCTGGTGGGACGCCGGATGGACACCCAGCGACATCCTTTACGCTGTAAACCACCAGGCCAGCGGCGAGCCCTGGCCCTACGCCTACGCCCCCGGCGACCTGCGGCACGTCGCCGGATGGCTGCGCCACCGCCTCGCCCACTGGCTCGACCCGAACGGCGCGCCCGGCCCCTCGCGCAGCCAGGCCCTCGCCGCAGCCCGCCGCGCCGAGGCCGACCAGCAGGCCCGCCGCACCGCCACGACCCCGCTCGACCTCGGCGGCCAGAAGATCGAGCCCGGCGAC